>NZ_JBWYIJ010000002.1:0-319536 GCF_056779695.1 Acinetobacter sp. 25-47-122 | reverse complement strand
TCATCCGCAGATTATGCATGAATATTTAAAATTCTTCGGTACAAATAATCAGCAAGAAATAGATCGTTTTTTGATTTATGAAAGAGATCTAATAAAAAAAATAATTAAAATTTAAAACAATATAACATAACAACCATTTTTTGTTTTTCGAAAAAAATAATGTAACCCAAACTTAACAATTCAAAAATAGTATGAAGAACGCAAATAATTATAGAAAAAGGCTGAATCCATGCTTCAAATTAAAAAATATAGTAACCAACATACACAATTCCCAGAAGTGCAAAATATATTAAAAACGCTTCATCAAGCGATCTTCATGACACCAGAGGGTTGTGATTTGAATGACATTGCTCAAGCCTATGCCCCCGATGATGCTGCAAGCAAACGGGTTTTGATCTATTTTGATGAAGAAAAACCTGTTGGATTTTTATGTATGCAACGTTATGAAGTCAAAAAGAATGACAAGACAATGAATGTTTTTCGTGGTCAAGCAGGTCTTCTTAGCGCCTATCGAAAATCAAATCTATTAAAATTCCAATATATTTACTTCATCATTTCTCAAATGATCCGCCACCCAGCACCATCGTATTTTTTTGCTGTGTGTTTACATCCCTCAAGTTATCGTGCAATTACACGATATGCTTTCAAAAAAAATACATGGCCTACTCGCCTAAACCTCGATAACAATACAGAAATGCAAGACCTTTGCACCCTATTCTCTCAGCAATTCAATTATCAACTTTCAAAATCTGGCCATGTTTTTATTTATAACGATGGTCTTGGAGGAACACGCGGTTGTAAGCACGAACACGATAATATGAATGAGGATGCTGCATTTTTTTTGAATCACAATGCCGGATATATCAATGGTGATGGCATGTTAGTGATTGCGAAAATCACTGCCTTTGAGGTGTTTTACCGTTTAACTTGTCATACTTTGGGTAAAATGAATCGCAATAAATATATTCAATGGACAAAACAGCGACAATAGTAGTCCCGCTTTAAACGCATCTAGCACATATTGCTCACCACAATGTTGCTTAATCATCGGTAAGAATGCATCACAGGACAGTACACCTGTGGTGCTAATTGCTGCTTGTGGTTGATGTCTTCCAAAAATCTGTAGAAAAATGATGGAAAACATCCCTCTAATCATATCCACAATTAAAGCTTGAACTGCCAATAAGGGATTTAGTTTCTGTGAAATCATTGCAGCAGACAGACTTGCCCAACCGAATCCAGAAAGCAATACAGCACTTTCCTTCCAAATTATCAGCATAAAGCAGGCAAATATTGTATTTGCCAATACCATTATGATTGGGAGTTTAAAATCATGCCATTGCAATGTTTTGATGTTAAATGCTGATACAAAAACTCCGATCAAAAATAGAATAATGTAGATCAGAACGTTTTGAATACTTAAAGCTATTTGCTCATCTATTAAATCCATTCGATAAGTGAATATCCCTCCCAAAAATACCAAAATAAGCAAAAGATAAACTGTCAATATTTTAATGATATCCTTGATTTGGATTGTTTTACGTTTGCTGTTTTCCTGTTGTTTCTTCTTATAAAATAGAGAACTAAACCAGTAAGTAAATGCGCATACCCCGAGTGCGAGAATAACTAACTTGCTCAAAACAGCTTTAGGATTTTCTAATGCGAGTAGGTTTGGCGCTGCGAAAACTGTGCAAAAAAATATAAATAAAATCAGGGCTAAAAAAAATACTTGTTCAATGTACTTGTTGGGATGAAATTTACGACCATATAGATAGCCAAAAATGATGATGATAAGATCCAATCAGACTTCCAAAATTATTTTTATACGTATCGCTTAGATTAATTCATAGATATAAAATTAATATGACAAAATGTTTCTGATAGAGCATCGTCATGTCTCATCACTTTTGGTTGCTAGGTTTTAATTTTAAAACTTAATTTCGCCCAGCTATCGACCATAGTTTACTTCGTGGTGTTGATTTCTAATACAGTTCAATTTCAATCTTTCAACGTGTTTAGCACATCTCTTTAAAACAACTAATCACATTTTTAAAATATCACTCACAATTCTATAATCGTTTTTCATTTGAGATCACCTAATATATTTTTAAAACTACAAAAGAGAATGTGATGGCTTACAATCATAAAGACCTCGATAACATCCCACGTAGAAGCTCTCGTGTTAACTCTCAAAGTTTTGATTACTCTTTGGACTTTAAAAAAATTAATTTCAGAGAAAGGCCAGAACTCTATCGTATTGGTCGTGGTGAACAAGGTGTATTACTCGTCGAACCCTACAAATCTGAAATTCTACCTTTTTGGAAATTTGCAGATGAAGATAAAGCTAGAGAGAGTTCTAATAAGATTTATCAACTCTTTCTTGAATATTTAGCAGTCGATGATTTTGTCGGTGCAGATATGGCTCGTAAATTTTTACAAATGGGTTATACCCGAGCGAGACGTTATGCCAACCATAAAGGTGGAAAAAAATATAAAGGTCCTGTACCTAATGACAAAAAAGGTTTAAGTGGTGCTCACGGGCGTGAAGAACTACCACGCCAACAAGAAGACGCTATTAAGGCTGCAGCAGCACGAATTTTTAAAGTGAAATGGGATGAAGCTAAACAGCATCCTCACTATATTGCATTAAAAGAACGATTTAAAAACTCAATTGCGAGTCAATAAATACATTCACACACCATTTATAATACAAACAAAACTATTTCTTTAATTTTTATTTACAATAGAAAAATAGAAAGTACAATAGCATTACCAAAAAATGATCACCATTTTTTGCATTTAAAGATAAATAAATCACAAATAATGAGCATGCGCCATGATAACTAAATTTTTAAAATTGGGTTTAATCCTCTCGATGACCACTTTAACAACGACAACTTTTGCCCAACAACATACCGTTTCATTGGGTTATGCTCAGTCTGAAATTGAAAATGCGTTTGATATTCGTGGTGTTCACGCTCAATATCGCTATGAACTCGAGACTCCTTTAAGCGTTATGGCAACAATGTCGTATCAAACTGGTGATGAAACTTGGATTGAACCAGGTGAACGCCAAGATACAGATGTAAAGCATTTTTCTTTGCTAGCAGGCCCTGCATATCGTCTCAATGAAAATTTTAGTGTTTATGGTGTTGTCGGGATCGCGCATTCAAAAGTTGAAAGTTCATATCGCGCCTTGAACATATACGAAAACATGGATCTAAGTGAAACAGCATTTGCATATGGTGTTGGTATTAATATTAACCCTGCTCCGCAATATGCGATCAATATCGGTTATGAAGGCACTAAAGTTGATGGGGCTAAATTTGATGGGTTCAACATCAGCGCAGGTTATCGTTTCTAATTCAGCTTGAATACATAGAGAATTAAAAAAGAGGCTTTTTGCCTCTTTTTTATCAAAATCACTGGATAATGTTTATACATTATTTGGATAGCGATAAATAGAAGAATCCTATATAGCTAGAGTAAGTCTTATTATTCTACTTAGGATGTTTCATGCAAAAAAGAAAACTTGGACAAACTGATTTATTCATCGCACCCATCGTATTCGGAGGAAATGTATTCGGTTGGACGGTTGATGAAAAACAAAGTTTCAAAATTTTAGATGCACTGTATGAGCGTGGATTTAACACCATTGATACAGCAGACTTCTATTCCATTTGGGCACCAGGCAATCATGGTGGCGAGTCAGAAACAATCATTGGTAATTGGTTAAAACAAAATCCAAGTAAACGTGAAGACATCGTGCTATTTACTAAAGTCGGTTTAGATATGGGGATTCCTGATCATCAAGGTTTATCTGAACGATGGATTATGCAAGCAGTTGAAGACTCACTTAGTCGTTTAAAAACAGATTATCTTGATCTTTATTTTGCACACTGGCCTGATGAAAACACACCTCATGAGGAAACATTATCAGTATTTTCAAAGCTCAAAGATCAAGGAAAAATTCGCGCCTATGGCACTTCTAATTTTTCAGCTGATCAATTAGACGCTTCTATTCAAGCTGCACAAAAGATTGGTGTGCAACATTATCAGGTTCTTCAACCTGAATATAATCTTTACGATCGCGATGTATTCGAACAAACACTGCAACCCATTTGTGAACGCCATCAAATTGGTGTCGTAAGTTTTTATAGTCTGGCTAGTGGATTTCTATCTGGGAAATATTCGTCATTAGACAATATTCAAGGGCGTCAACGTGCAGATACGCTTGTAAAATATTTTGATGAGCGAGGCTTAAACCTTTTAGATAAGCTCAGAGAAGTGGCATCGCGCCACAATGCGGCACCTGCTGAGGTAGCTTTGGCTTGGTTACTTGCGCAAAAGCATATTTCAGCACCAATCGCCAGTGCAACAAACCTTGAACAAATTACCCAATTTTCAAATGCAGTGAATCTTCAACTCTCACCAGAAGACATGCAAATTCTTTCAATAATGTAAATATAAAAAAGAGGCTATAAGCCTCTTTTTTCTCGGGACCAAACATTTATGCTTCAGTAGGTTTTTTGAGTTCCGTCATCGGCCAACGTGGCGTCGTTGTCACGGCTAAGCCATCATGCTGTCCTGTTTTTAAGCGTTGATATCCAGCAAAAGCAATCATGGCGCCATTATCCGTACATAACGCTGGTTCAGCATAATATACTTGAGCTTTTATTTTAGCTAAATCTGCTTCAAGACGTTCACGAAGACGCTTATTGGCACTCACACCACCAGCAATGACCAAACGCTTAAGACCAGTTTGTTTTAATGCTTTAACTGATTTTTTGACCAATGTATCAACAATAGCCTCTTGAAAACTCGCAGCAATATCAGCGTCTCGGTTTTCTTCACCTAATTTTTTCATTTGGACAGAAACTGCTGTTTTTAAGCCGCTAAATGAAAATTCCAAACCTTGATGCAACATAGGGCGTGGAAATTCAAAAGCAGTGGCATCACCTTGCTCAGCAAGTTTAGAGATATTTGGACCGCCTGGATAAGGCAACCCCATCATCTTAGCAACCTTATCGAATGCTTCACCCGCTGCATCATCGATCGACTCACCTAAGATTTCATAATGACCAATATCATATGCCGCCATTAATTGTGTATGCCCACCCGAGACCAACAAAGCGACAAACGGAAATTCCGGTGGAGTAGCTGATAAAAGAGGCGCCAACATATGCCCTTCCATATGATGCACACCAATCGCTGGTTTATTTAACGCAAATGCAAGCGTACGACCAAATAATGCTCCAGTCATGAGTGCACCCATTAGGCCTGGACCACGTGTATAAGCCACCGCATCAATCTCAGATTTTTTGATTTGACTTTCTTCAAGCAATTGATTGATTAAAGGAATTAATTTACGAACATGATCGCGGGATGCCAATTCAGGTACCACTCCACCATATTCAGCATGCAATTTAATCTGACTATATAACACCTGTCCTCTTAAGCCGACTTCGCTGTCATAGAGTGCGAGACCAGTTTCATCACACGACGTTTCTAAGCCTAAAACGATCATTAAATTGCCTTTAACCCATTTCAAAATATTGCTAAAGCTATTATAGACTTGTGATATGAGATGTAAATGAGTAAAATACTGACCTTCACTTGTGACTCAGCGCAATTCGGCGCTTAGTCTTATCCATAAACTAGAGGATTCTTCATGCCACAAGTTAAATTGAAAGAAGGCGAACCAGTAGACGTAGCTATCCGTCGTTTCAAACGCTCATGCGAAAAAGCGGGTGTTTTAGCTGACGTTCGTAAACGTGAATTCTACGAGAAACCAACTCAAGAACGTAAGCGCAAAAAAGCTGCTGCTGTTAAACGCTACCAAAAAAAATTGGCGCGTGAATCAGTACGTACTACTCGCCTTTACTAAGATTAATTTGTGATTGACTGCTCGGATATATAAATGACTACTTTAAAAAACCAAATTACTGACGTTTTGAAAGCAACAATGCGTGCTAAAGAAATGGATAAGTTAACGGTGATTCGTAGTCTCCAAGCAGCAATTAAGCAAATCGAAGTCGATGAACGCGTAGAACTAGATGATAGTCGAGTTCTCGCGGTCATTGAAAAACAAATCAAGCAACGTAAAGAATCGATTAAAGCTTTTGAAAGCGCTAATCGACAAGACTTAGCTAGTAAGGAACAAGCCGAGGTTGAGGTTTTATCTCAATTTCTACCAGCAGCTATGACTGAGGAAGAACTTGATTCAATTATTGCGCAAACGATTGCTGCGCAACAAGCTACTAGCATGAAAGATATGGGTAAGGTGATGAATTCTCTACGTCCGATCATAGCCGGACGTGCCGATCCTGCACAAGTTTCGAGTAAAATTAAAGCTCAACTTTCTTAACTTTTCGTATTATGTTTGATTTGGTCTATTTAATAATGTCATTAAATAGTCCAATCTAAATCACGTATCCCCGATTTTATTACAACAATACTTTTAGTTTTTCACTTTCTGATTATTTAAACTCACATTGAATATTATATCTTTGTAAAATCTGCATTTCTTTAGATCGTTTTACTTTCTCAACAACATCCTGTTTACTCATTCTAGAGTAGGAAAATGGTAAATCCTTTCGATATTTATCCACCACCTGATAAAAGCCATCGACATAAGTTCCAACAATGACACAATATCTTTGAGTCTGATCAACACTAAACTGTGTTGTATTTGGGGCTAGTGTTTTTAGAAAATGCCTCATATCGGCATTATATTTTTGTGATACAACTTCAATTTCTTGTGTAAATTTAACAGGAAGTGTTTCCGCATGAGTGAACACACCTACCCCAAACAACATCATAAAAAATAGTGGCAATTTCATTATTAGATTCAATCACATAATTTAAAATATTTATTCATTCATCATTCTAAAAAAATCTAACCATTAAGAATGAATAGTTTCAATAAAGTTAGGTTTGTATTCCTGGAAAAACTCTTCATAAGGTGGCGGTATTTTCCCTTCAACCACAGAACCGAGCCTTAAACGTATAACGCCTGGTAAATCAAGCCGATGTGGATATAAAGGACTTCCGCATTCACCACAAAATACTCTTGCCTTTAACTCGGTATGAAAATAAGACTTAAGCACATCTTCACCAGAAATTAACTCGAAGTTTTCAAGCGGGATCGGGCTATTCCATGCAGCAAAACTGCCTTGAGCCAACTGACAGTGCTTGCAATAGCACAAAATACTTTTCTCAAGATCACCATGATAAATATATTGCACCTTCCCACATAAGCATTGACCTTTTATCATTTAAACCTCTTATAATTTTTGTTGACGCTCATCCTGCATCATCCGCAGCCTTTGATTGATGACTGCACTCATAGAGTTATTTTCCTTGGCTAAACGCTGAGCATGAATGAGTGAGCGAATCGCATTCTCTTCCGCTCCCTTCCAATATTCAACTTCAGCCCGATATCGCAATACATTTACAGTACGTAAAGGATTTTTAATATCTAAATTTGCCGCTTGTTGTCGGATGAACCATGCTTGCGTATCACGATTATTGATTTGGATAAATTTATTCGCCAATCTTTCAGCAGCAACAAAATTTCCCTGTCGAATATAAATTTCAGCTAATTTATAACTTAAAGCACGATTTTCAGGCGTTATTCGTTGACGCACCAATATCGTTTCCTGCGCAGAATCAAATTGATTGGTCGCCAAGTAGATATCTGCTTGAATAAGCGCGATAAGCTGATGATTTGGCTGAATTTTCTTAGCAGCCTCAATTTCTTTTTGTGCTAGATCAAAATCTCCTCGCTTTAAATAAAAAGCAGACAGTGCAATTCTTCCAGCCAATGCATTTGCTCTCACCACTCCCTTTAACTGTTCCTCATTGGTTTGATTGGTCACAACTGCGGTATACCACTTGATCTGATCAAACTCAGAGAGTGTGTTGCTATACGGAACTTTAGGAAGTTGATCTGCTCGTAAACGTGCCTCACTCATGCGCTGAGTAGTCAAAGGATGTGTTAACCAAAAATCAGGAAGATAACTAATTTTTGGAGTCGCACGATTCATGGTTTCAAAAAACTCAGACATACTGTACGGGTTATATCCGGCACGATACATCAATTGCATTCCAATACGGTCTGCTTCACGCTCTTGATTACGACTATAACTTAACTGTCGATCCACCAATGCAGCCTGCGTTCCCATCATCAGTGCAGCACCTGCATTACCATCAGCTTGTGATGCAATTGCAGCACCCACAATGATACCAGCGAGTGCAAGCAATCCCTGCCCTTTAAAAGCCTCTTGAGAACGGCTGAAGTGTCTTTGCGAGACGTGTGCCACCTCATGAGCAACCACACCCGCAACTTCATCCATATTCTTTGCCGACGTAATTAACCCACTATTCAATGCAAATAAACCACCAGGTACAGCAAAGGCATTAATTTGTGGATCATTTACAATCACCAAAGCAATTGGTTGACCCAACTGTGTTTGCGCAATAATTTTTCGGAATACAGCCATAAATTGATCTTCCAACCAAACATTGTTTAACACTGGAAGTTGTTGCTGTACTTGACGATAGACTTTTTCACCGATCATTTTTTCTTTTTGTTGATCGATAAATCCAACACCACTATTAATATCAGGCACTTCAAATTGAATTTTATTGGCACTGTAGAGTTCATCAGCCACCGCTGAAAAACTCGAACTCGCTATCAATAAAGCCAAAATGATCTTCTTCAAACCTGTATTCCTAAACGTGTACTCCATCGACTATAACACTGAATGATGTGAAGATTAATGATGAACTGTTACGTTTATTATTACGCTCAAAAGACTTTACTTATTCACAATATATAGAGGCTCATCCCCATCTAAGGCTTTTACCAGATTATCATAAGCAAGATTTGCCATTTTCATTCTGGTTTCTGCTGTCGCCGAACCTACGTGCGGCAATGTCACTACATTTTCCAATTGAAACAATGGTGATTCTTGGAGCGGCTCTTTCTGATAAACATCTAAACCAGCAGCAAAAATTTTGTGATTTTCAAGCGCCTCAATCAAGGCCGACTCATCCACAACTGATCCTCTAGCAATATTCACAAACACAGTATGTTTTTGCATTTTCTCAAATTGAGCTTGACCGATCAGCGCTTTCGATTGCTCATTTAAATCGACTGCAATGACGATAAAATCAGACGTTGAAAGTAAAGTATCAAGATCACAATATTTCGCCTTTAAAGGCTCAGCTCGCTCTATACATGGCTTCCGGTTATGGTATTGAATATTCATATTAAAACCGTAAAAACCACGTCTAGCTATCGCAGCACCGATATGACCTAAGCCAATGATACCGAGCGTTTTCCCATAAATATCTTGACCAAATTGTGCTACACCGGCGGTACGTGTCCAATTCCCCTGCTTTGTCCAAGAATCTAAATGTGTCACTTTACGAGCCGCACTCATCAATAAGGTAAAAGCCAAATCAGCAGTCGTCTCTGTCAACACATGAGGCGTATTGGTCAACCAAATATCCTGTTGTTTTAAATATTCAACGTCGTAATTATCATAGCCGACACTGACCGAAGAAATAATTTTAAGTTTTTTTGCGGTCTTTAAGTTGTCTTGATTTAAACGACGCCCAGCGCCTATCATCCCATCTGCATCTGCAACTTCTCTTAAAAGTTGTTCATTAATGTCACCCTGTTTCGGATTAATTTGAACGACCTGATATTTCGATTCTAATTGATTTAATATTTTCGGATCTATCTGACTAAATACCACAACCTTTTTTTTCATAAAACTCCCTCTTTAGATCCAGTATCGATTTAATTTTTAATTAAGTTCCACAAGCGACGCTTTAACAATGGCTGCTCAATCATGTCTTGTAAACTTGCTATCTGCATATGCTGCGTCGTCGAAATATGCGGCAAATGCCCTAAGCTCAATATCTTTTTATCAACAGATAATGCATCGATAAAACCCTGTATAAATACCTCAGCACCTCTTCCATCTTGGAATTGTGTGAAATTAAATGGCCATTTTAAATCGTAAAACTGTGAACTCACACTACGCTGGATATTCACCCATAAGTTTTCTTGTTCTGTGGTGAGCGATGTAGCATCTAGCAGAATAGTATGTGTTTTAGTGATCATCGCTTGAATTTCAAAAGCATCGATTACAAGCGGTTGACGCTCAACAACCTCATCTTGAGACTGTTTGTCATTTTCCACAGACTCTCGAGAAAGCTGCACACCGTCTGGATTACTTTTTAATTGAAGCGAAGAATCATCTTTATTTAGCTGTTCAGCTTGTGAAGCTGGTTTTGTTATGAACTGTTCTGATTGAGGTTGCGCAAATTCAGGAAAAGATACATCTGTTGGATGATTTTCTTCAACTTGATCGCGATATAACGAAGGTTTGTAATGACGTGTTTGTGCCGTATTTTGTGGAATCCATATATCGATTCCCATCACAGCTAAGAGGCTTCTTTGATGCTCTAACATATTCACATTCATTACAGATGGACTGGCATGAGGGCTGGGTATTCTACCCACTTTTTTAATCTTTTACTGAACTTTTAATCCGCAAACAATCATAACTTAATTTCATTTCTGACGCATTAATATCCTTGCAGCTTTTAAATTCAGAATGCATTGATAGCTAAACAATAATGACGCTGTTTTTCTTATGCATTTGATCCACAATTTCATCACTTTCAAATCCAAGTCGCCAATATAATAATTCAAGTACATCCAACTCATCTTGTGTAATAATTCGATCATTCCATAAACATAATTCAGCAACACCCAAAATACTCAACCGATCTCTCAACAACAATCCAGCAATATCATTAAGAATTTCACCTAAGTCGATAGGTTCATCTGAAATTTCTTCATAAAACTCAATTTCATCACGAGTTAAAATTCGTTCTAAGATTTGGGTTCTAACTTCAAGCTGATTAGCAGTATTTAACTGCTGAACATGTAATAACGCATCTATTAGCCTAACAATTTGCGGCTTAGCATCCTCAATTGAGGTTGGACGATGTATTGGCAATAAATCCAGTTGAGACTTCACCTTTTCAATCAGTAAAGCATCCAAAAGCCCAATTTCACCATCTTCTTGAATAATTTTAGCCAATTTAGTAATGAACTGACGTGCACTTGTAGCAGGCATATTTCCCAATTGCCTACATGCCTCATGAAAAATTTGAATATGCACTCGTCCATCTATATTTAACAGTGAGTCGACAATTGCACGACTCACAGGTGCATCAGAAGGAATAAATTCACGGTATTGCCGAATCATTAAAATCGCAATCATCACTTCACGCGCACCAGTCGAAGTTTGCAAAGCCCTTTGAATGAGTTCTGGACGTTTCATCTGCTGTCTAACTTCACTATTTAAGGGTTTGATGGCATCCTTAATTGCAAAGCTGATCGGTGATAATCTTAATAATGGAAGTGGCTGTGGTGACATCCATGGATTATATTCTTCAGCAATAGATTCCTCTAAAGAACGCATTAAACTAAATAGTGGTTGATTGCGTAATTTTTGTAAATTTTCTAATTGAATATCCTCAAGTAAATTCGGATTTAATTCATATATACGGTCTTGAATACAAGGTTGGATATTCAACCAACTTTGAGGACTAAGTGAGTTAGCAAAGCACATATGAGAAATAGCTTCAGAATATTCACTATGAATCTGTGATCCTGCGTGATGAACATAGATTCTCAATAAGGTTTGAATATTAGCATTACTACTCAATAATCGTCTTGTCATTGCATCGTTATACAATGTTCGACTACCCAAAGTGATATATTTCATCAGACGCGTAATAAAGACGCCTAAACTACCAATTAACCATATGACTCCACCGATCGCCACAAAAGTTGTTTCCAAACTATCTCTCAATTGATCCCGATTACGTCGAAATCCCTGCTTCGCGATTTTACTGCCCCATTGGCTAAAGGTAATTAACCCACTGTATAAAATTTTAAGACGAGTATTTTCTCGAGTTTCACCCGATAAAATTTTATGGAATTCATGACCCAACAATCCATAAAGCTCTAACTCATCAAGATTTTGTAGCGCCCCCCAAGTCAGAATAATCACAGTATCTTTGGGATGAAAACCCGCAGTCAGTGCATTAACCCCTATTTCATCGGGTAAGACATAGAGTGTAGGTGTATCAATTGAGAATCGATGTGCTAATTTTTCAGCAAGCCTAAGCGCTGTACTTTCTTCTGGAGTACTTTCAATAAAAGTGAGTTGTCGTGCTTTCAATTGTTTTGCGAGCGTATGACCACCAGAGCGGAAGACATAAAACTCATAAACGACAGAACCACCAATAATGCTAATCAATAGCACCATCATATATGGACTGAGAAAATGCCACCAAATGGACTCTGAAGGATCAATATAATAAACCAACAATCCGAGCGTCGTGTTTAAAATGATAATTGCGAGCACAATAACAATTAAACATACGCTTAATGACCACAGCATATTTTTGTTTTTAATTAAGTAACCACTCACATCTTTCAATGTAAAATTTCCTCATTACATTGTCTTGTGATCATAAATTAAAAAAGCGGGAAATACCCGCTTTTTCAAATAGAAAACTATAAATTAATTTTCTTTAATACCACTCAGATCAACTGAGGCTGCATCAATATTTAGATCGATATAACCATCTTTCGTTTTCTTGGCAGAGTCATTACGCTTGCGCTCTAAACCATCGAGATACGACTCATCAATGTTACCCGCAACGTAAATACCGTCAAATACTGAGCAGTCAAAGTCAGTTAACTCAGGTACTTTTTTCGTACGAACAGCTTGCTTTAAATCTTCCAAATCTTGGAAAATCAAACGATCAGCACCAATCATTTCACGAATTTCTTCAACATCACGATTTGAAGCAATTAATTCGTTTTTAACTGGCATATCAATACCGTAGACATTCGGGTATTTCACCATTGGTGCAGCAGATGCAAAGAAAACTTTTTTAGCACCAGCATCACGTGCCATTTGAATAATCTCATTACACGTTGTACCACGCACAATCGAGTCATCTACAAGCAAAACGTTCTTATCTTTAAACTCTAATTCAACTGGATTAAGCTTTTGACGTACAGACTTTTTACGCAACTGCTGACCCGGCATAATGAAGGTACGACCGATATAACGGTTTTTCATGAAACCTTCACGGAACTTCACACCGAGTGTATTGGCAAGTTCTAAAGCAGATGTACGCGAAGTATCTGGAATAGGAATGACAACATCAATGTCATGCTCCTCGCTCCATTCACGCAGGATTTTCTGCGCCAACTTCTCACCCATTTTCAAACGTGCTTTGTATACCGAAATTCCATCAATGATGGCATCTGGACGAGCAAAATAAACATACTCAAAAATACATGGGCTATGGTGTGGGTTAGCCGCACATTGCTTCGTGAATAGATTTCCCGCATCATCAATAAAAATTGCTTCACCTGGCATCACATCACGTTCAACTTTAAAACCAAGCGCTGTTAAAGCAACTGATTCGGAAGCAAGAATATATTCAACACCATCATCAGTATCACGCGATCCCAAAATTAAAGGTCGAATACCATTTGGATCACGAAAACCAACTAAACCATGACCAGTGATCATCGCAACAACAGCATAACCACCTTTACAACGCTCATGCACACGAGTGACTACATGGAAAATATCATCCGCAGTCGGTGTAAGTTTGCCGCGTTTTTGTAATTCATGTGCAAAAACGTTTAATAACACTTCTGAATCTGAATCAGTATTCATGTGACGTAAATCTGTTTTAAACAGATCATCATGAATCTCGTCAGCATTGGTTAAATTACCATTGTGCGCTAAAGTAATACCATAAGGAGAGTTTACGTAAAATGGTTGTGCTTCAGCGCTACTCGATGAGCCAGCTGTTGGATATCGCACATGACCAATTCCGTAATTACCTAACAATGCACGCATATGACGTGTATGAAATACATCACGCACCATGCCATTGTCTTTTCTCAAAAAGAGACGACCATTATGGCATGTCACAATCCCTGCAGCATCTTGTCCACGATGTTGTAACATCGTTAATGCATCAAACAACATTTGGTTAACAGGTGATTTACCAGCTATACCAACAACTCCACACATAGCAACCTCGCAGACAAGCTAGGATTAATAAAAAGGATTATTCGTTGAATGAGATGACGAATCATCTTGTTCAGAAGATGATTGACGAGAAGAATCTGATGATTGATTCGACTCTTCTGATTTCATATGACTTAAAGCTTTTGACGCTGTCTCTTTGGTGTACTCAGTCGCTAAAGGCGCGTAAGGCAATAAAGTTTGAATAAACTTAGATTGTTTCCAATGTGGAGAGCTCTCTACAAATGAACCAATCCCTTGCATAGTAATGAGGACGATTAAGAGACCTTTCAAGGTGCCAAATGCACCACCTGCCAATCGATTTAATGGACCAAGCTTTAAGCTTTTCAGCAACCGATTTAATATTGCAGTGACGATCCAAGTCAAAACAACAATAATCAGAACAATAAAAGCAAATGCCGCTATTTTTTGAACCACAGGATCTTGACTGAGTGCGGACATTGAAGGCGCAATTTGACCCGCAAATTTTGCACCCATAATGAGTGCAAAAATCCATCCTACCAAGTTCGCAAAGGCTTTAACGAATCCTTGACGCAAACCGTTAAGCCCTCCAATGAGCAGAATAATCAGTATAAAGATATCGATGGTATTCATAGATTAGGTCATAGCTTGTACGCAATCTTTAATCAGTTTTGGCCCTGTATAAATTAGACCACTGTAAATTTGAACCAATTGCGCACCCGTTTGCTGTTTAGTCGCGGCTTGATCACCACTAAGAATACCACCAACACCAATCAATGGGATTTGACCTTGAAGTAATTTTGAAAATGCAGATAGACATTGTGTACTTTTTTCAAATACAGGCGCACCAGATAAACCACCTGCTTCATCACCATGCACTAAATTTTCTACACCCTCACGTGACAAAGTCGTATTGGTCACAATCAGACCATCAATTTTAAATTGAATTAATTGAGATGCAATAAATTCAATATCTGACTCAGTTAAATCTGGGGCAACCTTTAATACCAGTGGAACATAGTGTTGATATTGTTCAGCAAGTTCAAGTTGACGATTTTTTAAAGTTTTAAGAAGTTCTGTTAATGCATGTCCACTTTGTAAACTACGTAAGTTCTTGGTATTCGGAGATGAAATATTAACAGTAATATAAGATGCATAATTATAAACTTTTTCTAAACAAATTAGATAATCAGTTACAGCATCTTCAACTGCTGTATCGGCGTTCTTACCGATATTGATGCCTAATACACCTTTATAATTTGCTGCTTTAACATTCTCAATCAGCTGATCTACACCATCATTATTAAAACCCATACGATTAATAATCGCTTGAGCCTCTGGAAGGCGGAATAAACGCGGTTGAGGATTACCAGACTGAGGTCGAGGGGTAATGGTTCCAATTTCGATAAAACCAAAACCTAAACTCGCAAGTGCATCAATATATGCACCATTTTTATCTAAACCTGCAGCCAAACCAACTGGGTTTGGAAATTGAATACCCATACAAGTCACTGGCTTTGGGTCTATTTTTTGACGCATTATGCCAAACTTATATGTCGATTTAAGCATTGATAATGTCAAATCATGTGCACGCTCAGGCGCCAATGAAAATAGAAATGGACGAGCAAGCGAATATAACATATCTCAAAAACTGCGGTTTTTTAAGTTGCCACATTATAGGCTGAGTATGCCCAAAACGCTATGCCTGTCATAGGTTTATTTTCACCACTTACTGTACTGATGCTGTTAATTTAATCGCAGCTCCAGACTTAATAAGTTCCAATTTTTCAACACTTAAACCCATTTGAACCAATTGGGTAAGAAAATTTGCGAGGATCGCGTAGTTTTCATGCTCAGCACTGATCATCAATTTATTATCGCTTGGTTGTGTGACCACAGATAATCCTGCTTGTTGTGCCACACGCTGAATTTTATCCGAAGGTGTTAGGCTTAAATCTGTTGAAGATTTCATTGTCACCACATTGGATTGCATCCACACCAATGTGTCTTTCAGTTCATTCAATCTTTTTTGCTGATTATCTGCTGCTTCGTGCATTTTCCACAAAGCAGATCCAATTGATGCGACGACAACGATAATCGTTGCAGCGATGACAAGTACACGCTCACGCACACTCAATGACGATAAATAGTCATCAATCTTTTCAAATAATTGATCAAATTGATTTTGAAATTTTTCTAAAGTTTTCATTATTGTACTTTCACCAAACCAACGACCATTTTATCCTGAGTTTGCACATTCCCAAGTTCAGCTTTGAAGCCTTGCTGATTCATTTGTTGAATTAGATTTTGTAATTTTTCGGATGAGTCCGCCACCAAATCCATACTCAATCCAGATGCTTCATAAGAAACACGATTTGCGATGATTTGATGTTGCATTAAAATCGGACCTACACGGCTGATTAACTGTAAGACTTCAGTGTTTGCAGGTTTACTCATCCGCAAATTACTTTCAAATTGGCTTCGCAAATTTTGCTCATTGAGACGACTATTGGGTCCAAACCAAGATTGATATTGCTCTACCGCAACCAAAGCCGTTTGATCAGATACTTTTTTTAACTTTACCCAACGCACTAGATCATAACTGAATTGCACTACAAGCAAACCCACAAGCAGTGCTGCGCATGCTTTCCAATAGCCTGAGATTCTACCCTCTGTGTTTTTTGCTTTAGGCAAAACATTGAATGGATGATTCTTTAATTTTTTTTCAGCTTTAAATACATAATTAAAGCTTTCCCGCTCATTTTGTTCCGTTGCATGAATCAAACTCATCATCTGATCATCATTTAACCAATCATGCAAAATATGTATAGGCTTTGGCAGTAGATCTAAAAACAATGCTAAATCATCAATCGCAAAACCTTGATTTGATCCCGTTCTCGCCAATAAATGCCCATGAATATTAGCTAAAATAGTTTGTCCGTGTTCTGGCACTGGCAAGACCAAAAAATCAGGTAATAGCGCAACCACTTTCACCGGAATCAAGTTCAGAGCATGTTGCATTGTTTGGACTTGGTATTGACTGATCCCCATTACTGACAATTGATCTGGTGCCTCAAATTGAGTAAGCACTTTCATCTGATCAATGGAGTGAATGGTATATTCTTCAAGTAAATATTTAGCGCCTTCGCTTCCAATTTGCTTGAATTGCGCTTTGGGCATATTCTGTTGAATAATTTGCACATCATGACTTGAAAAGAATACAACAGCTTCTTGTCCATGATACGGTTGAGTATCTTGAATCAACTCTTCTAGCGTTGTTGATGAATTCCAATTTTCACCATTTGACCAGAGCCAAACCCCATTCGACACTGGCATCCATAAATACAACATTAATTTTATTCTGCCGTTTTATTCATTAAACACTTATGGTTATTAAGCTGACGGTACAAAATGTTTTAATTTTGTGGAAAGTCCCGCAGCAATGACTGTCTGATCATAAATCCGCGCTTCAGCAAGTGCAAAAGGATTAAAAAATTCAGACGTAATAATTTCTTCAATATATGCCACAACATTCATATGACATACAACCACAATATTCTCAAAAGGTAGTTGAGATAACCACTCAACTGCAACTTTAGCATCATCGTCAGGTTTAATTTTATCACATACTAAAACTTCAACATTTGGAAAGAATTGCTGTATATGTTTTAAAGTTTCCTGCGCCCTGAGCAAAGTACTCACTACAAATATATCAGGTGCTACTACGTCTTTTAAAAAGTGCGCAGTTTGTTCAGCTTGAATATGACCCCGCTCAGTCAGTGGTCGTTTCGAGTCATTACCATTAATTGGTGGAGCGGCTTCACCATGACGAACTAAAGTGAGTTGCATTTGTTTTCCCTAAACCATGTGTCATCCATCATATCTAAACATTATGACAATGATGATAAACCATTCATTAATCTTAAACTTTATGATGTGGCAATACGAATTCAACATCACTTCGATGACCATTCTTCATCAAAGATAATGCAATATGTAATGGTGGTGCACCTTCATAAATCACTTCATAGAGTGCTGTGGTGATTGGCATATAGACATCAAGCTCTTTGGCTCTTGCATTCACTTGCACAATGGTATTAATCCCTTCAGCTGTTTGACCCAGTTCCGTCGTTGCCTGCTCTAAGGTTTTACCTGACCCTAAAGCAAATCCAACTTGGTAATTTCTACTTAAAGGACTATTACACGTTGCGAATAAATCACCAACACCAGACAAACCTAAGAATGTCAGTGGATTTGCGCCTAGCTGTACAGCGAAACGACTCATTTCCGCCAACGCACGTGTCAAAATCATGCTTTTGGTATTTTCGCCAACGTTGTAGGCTGCAGCCATCCCCATTGCGACAGCATAGATATTTTTAAGTGCGCCTCCAAGCTCCACGCCATGTACATCATCGCTTCCAAATACACGAAATAGTGCACTATGTAATGCTTGCTGCACTGCATATCTCACCAATTCAGAATGGCTGGCAATCACTGTTCCAGCAGGCATTCCTGACATAATTTCTTTCGCTAAATTTGGGCCCGAAAGGACGCCGTAAGGTACTTCTGGAAGCTCTTCACGAATAATATCACTCATGAAACTAAAGGTTTTAGCTTCGATCCCTTTTGTGAGTGATACAACCGCCTGAGCAGTAATAAAGGGTTTAATCTGTTTGAGTACATCTCGGAATGAATGGCTCGGAATAGCAACCAAAATAATGTCTCGATCTCGAACAGCCTTTTCAAGATTGGATTCTGCTTTTAATGCTGGCTCAAGGTTGTAATCCGGCAAATATCTTGAATTAACATGTGTTCGATTGATTTCATTCGCAATTTCCTCATCACGAATCCAAATCATGGTGTCACAACCATTTCGCACTGCCGTATTCGCCATGGCTGTACCAAAACTACCACCACCAAGAATCGTAACACGCAAGGCTGTTTTATGATCAATTGCAACTGGCTCGACCAAATCTGAAAACTTTAATTCCGACATTCTTTTAAATCCTAAACATTCTTTTTCTAATCGTTAAATTTGCAATGTTGCAATTACGGCTGCCAAAAACTGACGAATGCATCTGTTTCAATCTCAGCGCGTGGTGCAATCGCCTTAAAAGCAGTCCCTACATAAATGATACCTGAAATTAAATCATGCGTTTGTAGCCCCAGCTTTCTTTTAAATAGATCTGACTCCACAACAGCACCACTGCGCCACATGGTATTGAAACCCTGAGCTTGTAAACTGAGCAAAAGATTTTGTATTGCAGCACCTGAACTTAAAGTTTGTTCAAAATATGGAACTTTCGCATGATCATGAAATCGTGTTACAGCGATAATCAGCATAGGTGCACGCATAGGATGCTGACGTGCGCGTTCAATTTGAATTGAATCAGTTTCACCAAGGTCTGCTACTGCTTCACTGAGTAAAACACCAAATGCTTCTCGTTGCTCTCCTTTCACAACAATAAATTGTGTCGGTTTCAGACGATGATGATCAGGCGCGGTTAAAGCGGCTTGAAAAGCTAATTCTAATTGTTCTGCGTTAGGATGAGGTTCTACCAAATGACCAACGGATTGACGCTGATGAATATTGTCATGCACTACTTGAGAAAATTGATCTGACATTTGAAGACTAATCTTTAAACTAACACTATGTACTTAAGCTTAGCATAAACATTGAAAACTACTCTACAGTTATACTTATACACGAGGCAGCCAGCATAATTACAATCAAACATAAATCAGGCATTTTACTTCAAAATCGATACAAAACATGCTTAATTCTTTGGGATTTAAGCCCTAGCATACATGACTGAGCTCCAAACTTAATATTGCAACGCTAGAGGAAAAAGAAAATGAAAAAATTAATGACATTGGCTTCTGTAGCTACTGCAACAATTCTCCTGAGTGCTTGTGTATCAACACCTACTGAAACACTTGCTATTCAAAAACCAAACAATCAATATGAAGTGTCAGGATTAGGCAAAACCCAAGTTCTTGCAAAAAATAATGCAATTTCTGCCGCGAACAAAACTTGTGGTAAGAATTCTGCACCTGTCTTAATTGACGAAAAAACTGAATATAACGGCGCACTAAAAGGTGTTGTGGATGAACAGACTGGTAAACTCATTACTGCAGCTTCATCAGTGCTCGGCTCAGTGATCGGTACTAAAAATACAATCGAAAAAGACACTGACTACCAAACAACAATCACCTTCAGCTGTAATTCAACCCGCTAAAATTTCCTATAAAAAAGTCCCTTTGATGGGACTTTTTTTTATTGAGCAATTAGCAATAACCATCTAAACGTGTCAATGGAATCTTTTGACCAATCGCTTTTTCGATCTCAGGTAAATAAAAAGCATCATCTTCTGACAAGAAACTGATACTCACCCCTCTTGTTCCTGCTCGACCTGTACGACCTATACGGTGTACATAATCATCAGACTGCTCAGGCAGAGTAAAATTAATCACGTGTGACACACCATCCACATGAATACCTCGACCAGCCACATCTGTTGCGATCATAATGTTGTGTTTGCCATTCTTAAATTGATCCAACATCTTTAAACGTTTATCTTGCGCGATTTCGCCAGATAACATAACCACCTTATAACCATCATGCTTAAGATGATCATACAGCTTACGGACTTGATCACGGCGGTTTGCAAATATCATGACTTTTTCAATGGGCTCATCACGCAATATTTCTTGCAGCAATTTGTATTTATCTGATTTCCCAACCACATAAACACGTTGCTCTACGTCAGCATTGGTTTTTTTCTCAGGCTCAATTTCGACAGTAACAGGTTCAAATAACCATTGTTGAGCAAGATTGAGTACATCATAACTAAACGTAGCAGAGAACATTAAGGTTTGACGTTGTTCTTTGCGTGGAGAGAATCGCACAATGCGTTTAACAGAAGGAATAAATCCCATATCCAGTAAACGATCTGCCTCATCAATGACTAAAAATTCAATTTGATCCAACCAAATTTCTTTTTGTTCAGTAAAATCAATCAAACGACCTGGTGTCGCGACAAGAATATCTACGAAATTTTCATCCAGTTGTTTTTTTTGCTTATCGAAGTCTACGCCACCCACCAAAGTCACAACATTTAAGTCGGTAAACTTAGTCAGATCACGTGCATCGTTTTCAATTTGAATCGCAAGCTCACGCGTTGGTGCCATAATTAGAGCTCGGGGTTCACCACGATAACGCTGTGTTTGTATCGGATTGTTCAATAAATCATTAATAACACTAATTAAGAATGCTGCAGTTTTTCCTGTGCCTGTTTGTGCACGTCCAATTGCATCATGCCCTGCCAACGTATATTTCAATACTTTCTGTTGAATGGGGGTCATTTCATTAAACCCTAAAGCATCAATCGCTTGCTTAAGTTGCGGATGTAAATTAAGGGTTTCGAAACCTGATGACATATAAGGGGCTCTACAATCAATATTTGATAATGGTCTATAGTATAAACAAAAAACGCCCCAATTTATCAAAATTGGAGCGCAACCTAATTTTCAGTGAAAAGTAGGATTAGTCTAAAGGCTGAACTTCTTCAGCTTGAAAACCTTTTTGACCTTGTACAACGCTGAATTCTACGCGTTGACCGTCACGAAGTGAACGGTGGCCTTCACCTTGAATAGCACGGAAATGAACGAATACGTCATCACCGCCTGCGCGTTGAATAAAGCCAAAACCTTTAGTATCGTTAAACCACTTAACAACGCCTTGTTCGCGAGCTGTCATAAGTTAATCCTCAGTTGGTAAGAAAAGGGACCACCCGGTGTTGCAAACAGCAGAGCAAACAAATTTTAAAACATTTTTTATTTCAAAGCTTGTAATCATTCTGTAAAACTATTAACAAAATCCCGGTTATATCCATTATAAATAAGGCTTAGAGAACAAATTTCTCTACGCAATCCTTAAGTACGCATTGAGCTTAACATGGGTACAACACAATTAATAGAAAAATTTTAGCTAATTATCTAACTAAAACTTGTATATTAATCACACAAATTTAGTGCAAAAATTGCACTTTATTTGAACAGTTCATTTAAATCATTTAATTTTATTCTTAAGTCACACTTTTGTTAGAATAATGACCAACTTCATTATTCCATCTCGTGTTTTACTATGTCTCAAGTGTTGATCGATGCGATGGGTAAACCTTGCCCTTTACCTTTACTGCTACTAAAGAAATCGATGAAACAAAATAGTGCACCTCAGCAATTTTTATTAAAAGCTTCAGATCCGAATAGTCAAATCGATATTCAACGTTATTGTCAGCTACATAAATTGACATGCGCATTTAAACAAGTTTCGGATTCTGAATTTCATTACGTGATTGAATCTTAGGTGTTTTCATCTAAATTAATCATGGATAAATATTGTATTTAAATTTACATTTCACTACCCAAATTCGCTTAATTCTGTATGCTATAAGGATTAAGATGAATGTAATTGGTTTTTTAAACTATTTTCCTATAAGGAGTACTCATGACTGACAGCAGCAATCAATTGATGCCCCTGTCATTGTCTGCGCCCGGGGTCAATTTAGGTGCTTACATTAGTACTGTAAACCAGATCCCTATTTTGACAGCTGAACAAGAAAAAGAGTTAGCTGAACGTTATTTTTATGACCAAGATCTAGACGCGGCTAAAATGCTGGTGATGTCTCACCTTCGATTTGTTGTGCATATTGCCCGCAGTTACGCAGGTTACGGCTTACCTCAAGGCGATTTAATCCAAGAAGGTAATTTAGGCTTGATGAAAGCCGTAAAACGCTTCGATCCCAATATGGGAGTACGCTTAGTTTCTTTTGCAGTACATTGGATTAAAGCTGAAATCCACGAATATGTGATTCGTAACTGGCGTATTGTTAAAATTGCGACAACTAAAGCTCAACGTAAACTGTTCTTCAACTTAAGAAGCTTAAAAAAATCGAGCAAGAAATTAACGCTCGAGGAAGCGCAATCTATTGCGGCTGATTTAAATGTAACAGCTGAACAAGTTCTTGAAATGGAAGGTCGTTTAACAGCTTATGACGCAGCCTTCGAAGCTCAATCCGATGAAGATGATGAAAGCTCAGTTCATGTCGCTCCTGCGCTTTACTTAGAGGATAATCGTTATGACCCTGCTCGTTTAGCAGAGGAAGAAGATTATGAATCTCAGAGCACCTCTGCTTTACATGAAGCAATGGATCAGCTGGATGATCGTTCACGCAATATTTTACAGCGCCGCTGGTTAGATGATGATAAGTCTACGTTGCATGAACTAGCAGCCGAATATAATGTTTCCGCTGAACGTATTCGCCAGCTTGAAAAAAATGCCATGGACAAGATCAAGATCGCCATGTCATCAAATTAATACGATTACAAAAAAAGAGCTATAAGCTCTTTTTTTGTATTTACGCTATGCAAGTTTAAAAAAATCGTACGTCATGTATGCTATCGTATGACGCAATTTTCGATTGGGAATAACCTGATGTGGATCTCAATATCAGCCATTAATTTAGCGCTTGCCGTAATGCTAGGTGCTTTCGGCGCTCATGGCCTTAAAGCTCGTGCAACCGAAGCCCAACTGACATGGTGGCAGACTGCAACTGATTATTTCTTTTATCATGCAATTGGATTATTAATACTCGCACTCATACCAAAAATAATTCCAAACTTTTCAACTCAATTCAGCTTTATCTTCATCCAGTTCGGTATCATTTTATTTTGTGGATCTCTATATCTCATGGCTTTAGGGCTCCCGCGCGGGTTAGGGGCAATTACACCTCTTGGTGGAGCATTGATGATTATTGGCTGGCTACTTTTAGCATGGCAAGCATTCAAAATTCAACATTAATTTGAAGGTCATCTGATGAATATTTTTTTAAATGGCGAGTCGATTCAAACGCAATGCCAAAACTTATTAGAACTGGTTCAAGAATTATCGCTAGAAGGTAAACGATTTGCTGTTGAAAAAAATGAAATGATCATTTCAAAAAGTAAACTAGCAGATACCCCTATTTCAGATGCTGACCGTATAGAAATAATTCATGCTGTTGGCGGTGGTTAACTCGGAGTAAATATGGAAGATAGTCCGTTGATCATAGGATCACGTTCATTTAGTTCACGACTATTAGTGGGCACTGGAAAATATAAGGATATGCAGGAAACTGACTTAGCAATCCAAGCCAGTGGTGCTGAGATCGTTACTGTTGCAATCCGTCGCGTAAACATTGGTCAAAATCCAGATCAACCTAACCTACTCTCAGTGATTCCACCAGAAAAATACACCATTCTTCCCAATACAGCTGGTTGCTTTGATGCCAATAGTGCCATTCGCACTTGTATGCTCGCACGTGAACTTTTAGATGGTCACAATTTAGTCAAGCTTGAAGTATTAGGTGACGAAAAAACGCTTTATCCTAATATTACTGAAACATTAAAAGCTGCAAGAACATTGATCGATGATGGTTTTGAAATCATGGTTTATACCTCTGATGATCCTATCGTCGCGCAAGAACTTGAGAGTATGGGCTGTGTCGCTATTATGCCTTTGGGGAGTTTAATTGGTTCTGGTTTAGGTATTCTTAATCCACATACCATTTCTATCATCAAAGAAAATGCCAAAGTCCCTGTCTTGGTGGATGCTGGTGTTGGTACAGCTAGTGATGCTGCCATTGCGATGGAATTAGGTTGTGATGGCGTACTCATGAACACTGCGATTGCTGCTGCACAGAATCCGATTCTAATGGCTTCTGCTATGAAAAAAGCCGTTGAAGCTGGACGCGAGGCTTATCTTGCTGGACGTATGCCACGCAAACGTATGGCAAATGCAAGCTCTCCAGAAACTGGATACTTTTTTAAATAAAAAAAACCCACTTTTTTAAAGTGGGTTTTTCTTAACTCACTCGACGATACAAAGGATCATCCAATCCGTCAATTTTGATAAAGTTAGGTAAATCTTTTATTCTTTCAATCCAAGTGCGTACATTTGGATAAGGCTCTAGAGAAATATCACCCATCGGTGCTAACGCGACATAGACAAACACTGCGATATCCGCAATAGTTGGTCTATTATTCGCTAACCATTCACGGTCTTTGAGCACACCATCTAAAATAGCCAAAGATTTGTGACCACGTATTTTCGCCTCTTTAAGTGTTTGCTCAGTACTTTCTAATCCCAAACCATTGTATGGACCTTTGAAAGACAATATCGCGCGTGCCGTGAAAACCCCGAATTGCACCCAACTGGCAGCAAAGGCAAGCCAATCTACAATTTTAGCTTGTTCGACTAAATCTTCAGACCACCATGTGTTTTTATCTGAATATTTACCTGCTAAATACACCAAAATTGCGGCAGAATCAGTTAAAACAATATCGCCATCTACTAATGCTGGCACTTCGCCTTTAGGATTAATTTTTAAAAATTTCTCACTATGCTGTTCATCACTGAAATAATCTAGTTCTACAATTTCAAGATCCACTTTCAATAATGCTGCTAACAGACGTACTTTATAACTGTTACCTGATTCGTTGTAAGAATATAATTTCAAACTCATTTTTTAGTCCAACGATTTAAATACAAAATATAAATATCATATTTGAATCAACAACTTAAATAATGTTTAGTTCAAAAAATATCATGAATAAAGATATCTTATTTAATGAATTATCACTGAATCTGAAACGAATTATGATGAAAAATTTGTCTTTTTAATGCTCTCTATTTCTAAATAATCTTTGTGAAATTACTCTGAAAATTTTAGATTAAAAAAAGAGCCTTTCGGCTCTTTCTCAAAACAAACGGAACGAAACCTTAAATGTTAAGGAATCAATCCTTCATCTCTCATCGCAATCTGTACAGACTGACGCTCTGCAACTTTATTGCGTATATGAATAATATTTTTATAAGGACTCAAGTCATGTTCAATAAGATTCGACCAATTGGTGAGTACAAATAAGTACGCATCTGCAGGTCCAAAATTATCATCTACCAAATAATCATTATTAGATTCACCAATGGTTTTATCAATGAATGTCAGTAAACGATCAACTTCGGCATACGCTTTTTGTTTTGCATCGTCCGTGAGCGTTGCACCGAAAAACACTGCATAAGCATCGTGTAATTCAGAATTTAGATAACCAAGCCACTCTAATACTTTTGCTCGACCTAATCCAGAAGGTGGGATTAAATCTTGAGCAGGATCATGCTGTGCCAAAAATGGTAAAATTGCGACATTTTCCGTTAAAATTAAGCCAGGATTAATTTCTAGCGCCGGCACATAGCCTTTAGGATTAATTGCGAAGTAATCCTCGCCTTTTTCAGTGGTATGAGTTTTAAGATCAACACGAACCAAATCAAAATCAACATTAATTTCATTTAAAATAATATGCGCTGCGAGTGAACATGCACCTGGCGAATAATACAACTTCATACTTTTTCCTTGTTATCTAACTACTATCATTTTTAAATTGCTTCACGCTTTTTTTCAATAAGAACTGTTTTTTAAATTGCAAGCAAGCGTAAACATCGATGATCTCCTTATGAATATTGTGCAGATTGAATTAATTTTCAAGCTTTTTTCAGCTTTTATTTGTGTGATGTTTTACCATAGCGCTGCTACATCTTTGTGAAAGGCAAATTGTGATTTATTTAAAGAAAGATCAGTGGTTTTCTAACATTCGAACTGACGTACTTGCAGGCTTAGTCGTAGGCTTAGCTTTGATTCCAGAGTCAATCGCATTTTCGGCGATAGCTGGCGTTGATCCTCAGGTAGGTCTGTATGCCTCATTCTGTATAGCTGTTACGATCGCCTTCTTTGGTGGTAGGACTGCTATGATTTCGGCTGCTACAGGTGCAATGGCGCTGCTGATGATCACTCTTGTTAAAGAACACGGATTACAATATTTATTGGCAGCAACGATTCTGACAGGTGTAATTCAAATTATCGCTGGATATCTCAAAGTCGCAAAACTCATGCGTTTTGTTTCCCAGTCGGTGGTCTATGGTTTCTTAAATGCTTTAGCGATTCTCATTTTTATCGCTCAATTTCCAGAAATTGCTCAAATGAATAGCTTAGGTTATATATTTTTAGCGATTGGTTTATTGGTCATTTACGCATTTCCTCATTTGCCCAAAATCGGAAAAATCATACCATCGCCATTAGTGTGTATTATTGTACTCAGTGTATTGGCACTCCTTCTTGGCGCTGACATGAGAACAGTCAGTGATTTAGGTGCATTTCCAGATACCTTGCCTGTATTTTTAATTTCTGAAATTCCATTCAGTCTCGACACTTTACTTATTATCTTACCGTACTCTCTCACGCTCGCCACAGTTGGTTTGCTTGAGACCATGATGACTACGACTGTGATTGATGAAATGACTGAGTCTGAAGGAGATCGTCATCAAGAATGTCGCGGTCAAGGGATCGCGAACATGGTAAGTGGCTTTATGGGGGGTATGGCTGGATGTGCAATGATCGGTCAATCCATCATCAATGTCAGCTCAGGTGCAAGAACAAGGTTATCCACATTAGTGGCTGGTGTTTTTTTGCTATGTCTCGTGGTCTTCTTTAAAGATTGGTTGGCTTATATTCCTATGGCGGCTTTAGTCGCCATTATGATCATGGTCGCGTTCACCACATTTAATTGGGATTCAGTAAAAAATTTCCGCAAACATCCCGTGCAAAGTAATGTTGTCATGCTTACTGTCGTGATGATAGTTCTTGCAACACATAACCTTGCTCTAGGCGTATTGATTGGTGTAATTCTGTCAGCCCTATTTCTCATTAATAAACTCGAGAGTGAAGTAAAAGTTCAATCTGAATTAGAAAATCACGTGCGATACTATACGGTGAAAGGTCAAATATTTTTCAGTAGTGCAGAAATTTTTTATGCATTTTTTGATTTCAAAGAAGATATCAAGCAAGTAGAAATAGATCTCAGCTATGCTCATATTTGGGACATCACGTCTGTCAATATGTTAGCGAATGTCGTGGCTAAATTTGAAGCTCAAGGGACTCAGGTACGTGTGATTGGTTTAAACCAAGCGAGCGTAACATTGATAGAACGTATCTCAAACACTTAAAAAAAGAGCCAAATGGCTCTTTTTTTACTGCTAAGTTTTAGGAATGGTTTCTGCGTCTCCAACCAATCAAGGCTAACAGGCTTAATCCTAAAATGGATAGCCAGTTCAACGAACCACCACCTGACTTAGTGTCACGCTGTGGCTGCTCAGCATTTGTTGAGCTGTTAAGCTCTAAGTCGACAATCACTGGATCATGATCAGATGATCTAAATGCATGATCAGCATAAAAGAGCGACTTCTGCTCTGTAGTCTTAAATTCTTCGTTATAATCTAGGTTCGTTGGCTCATCAGCGTTAATGTGCCATACAAATGCACGCTTAACCGCAGGAAAGAGCGAAGCATCAGCTAAAGCATGATCCAAATTACCAGCTCCACCAAATCCAGCTTTGTTACTGTCGACACCAAATACATAGGTATACGCCTGTTCGCCGAGCCCTACAACCTTGTTCGCCAGTACATTCGTATAATTAGCACGCTCTAAAGCCAAGATAGGATCTTCTTTTGCATAACTGTTTAAATCACCAATCAAGAGCGTATTCGGATGACCTGTAATTTGCGTTGGATTCTTTGCAATCCACTGCATGAGTTGTTGTACCGCTTTAACCCGTGTCGCATTCCAACACCCCTGACCATCACCTTGATCCGCATCAGCAGATTGATCATTTGAAGGACAACTACCTTTAGACTTCAAATGATTCGGAATAACCGTAAAGATTTTACCGCCACTTAATGGTTGAAAACTCTGAGCGAGGGTCACTCGATTTCTTTGTGACTGATCATCAAACACTGCAGCAGCATTAACAGGTTTTACACGCTTACTGTTGTAAATAATCGCAACAGCAATCGCATCATCACCTAATCGATTTGAATTTGGCGGAGTGATATATTTCCACTCCGATCCAAGTGCTCGTGTTAAATATGCAATGGCACTATTTTCACCATAACCATTATTCGCAATTTCCATTAAACCAAATACATCAGCATCGATTTCTTTCATTGCACTGACTATTTTGGCATGTTGCTTCTCAAACTCAGCTTTGCTGCTAGCACCTCGCTCAGTTGGAAAACCATTTAAGCCATTGTCATAGTTCAAAACATTGAAAGCCACGACACGGGTTTGGTTTGAATTTTTCTGAATCATCGGTGGCCGCGGGTTGTTCGCTTTAATTTGGATTTGAGTACGACCTTGTACAGGTTGAATACGCCAAGAATTAAATCGATATTCTAGAATACCCTCAACAGCATTTAACTGATCACCTGCACGTAGGGTATTTAAAGCACTAAACTGACTTGGCAGTGTAGGCGTTAAATTTTGTGCATTATATCCATCATCAAGTTCAATTTTGGACAAAAGATTTTTTTGCGCCAATGCCGTTGCTTCTGCTGATTTAGCTGGATAAATATTGGTCGGCATAAACAAACGTCCTAGACTTAATGACAGTTGTCCGTAGCGACCATAATTGTAATTTTCACTTACCGTTAATGTTTGAGGTATTTTAACCAACATACCTTGATAACGCTTTGGCGCATGCCCTGAAGCGTTAGTTAAACTCTCAAATGGTAACTCGATTGATAGTGGCGTTATCCAAGCACTTGCCGCTTGATTACAAGTTAAAATATTTTCGGATAAATTATCAATCTGTAACTGATTTTGATATTCAGTTAATCGACCTTTAAGAACGACTTCTTCTCCGACTTTTCCTCCTTTTATAGGACTTGAAGCAGGAGCATATACAAAAATCGCGTTAGTTAGATCGGGTTTTGCTTTGGCATCAGGGGTTTGGATATAGAAACCTGAGAATCCATTCGCATAACGATAATCCGCAGTAATCACCCCCTTCACAGTATAGTTTTGATTCTTAGCTGCTTGTGAGAGTTCAGCGATAGGTGTATTCGCAGAATTACAACTTAGAGTCGTCGGAGATGGCTCTATTGGTTCATTTGTACTAATCGCTAAATACTGGTTAAAAGCATTGCGATCCGACCATTTAGTCCACTCTTTATGGATTTCAAAGGGAGCAGATGGATCTATCGAAACGACATCATGTGTTTTCTTTGTACGTTCAAAGCTTAAACCAGTTGCCCAGTTTTGCTGTATTCCAATCGCACCAAAACGGTCGACAGCCACATTGTTTTTATAGAGAACAATTGCATCATCGCCATTAAATGAAAGGTTAGCAGTTTGCTGAACAGCTTCACCCAATTCAGTTTTTAAATTTGAATGTCCAATTAAATAGTGCTGCTGAGCTGTTAAATTTCCTTGCAGCTTGACCGTCAAATTCGCAGTGGTTTGACCATTCGGAAATATTTTTAATTGATACGCGGATAAATCAACAACACCTCCATCTGGATTGTATAGTTCAATACCTTTCTTGTTGTTATTACCATCCACATACTGGCTGATCATGAGTTCAGCATACGACGTTGAACTAAATCCGATCAAACATAAAGATAATGTGAGTTTATTGAACACCCATTTGTTTAGCATTATTTTATTCATTTTAAGTCTTATTCATTGTTCATATTATTTTCCAAGCCTAGTGTACAGGCATGACAAGTTGATGAACAATTCATGACATTTTGAAAAAGTTCATGAATAGATCGACAAATCATTGATAGCTACGTAGCGCTTTCAGGTAGAAAAAGGTTTGACTTAGGAGTCTCAGGTCTTAAAATACCGCATTCAAATTTTTTCTCATTTGCCAAAGTTATGTCGAACGATCAATTAGACCCGCAAGTTGTAGAATTAGACAACTTGAACGAGCATCGCGAAATTGTCACATTTATGCGCCGTTCATCTCCATTGAATACTTCTCAACGAACTGCGCTTGAACAATATGGTCACTTAATTTTGGAATATCCTGTTGGTGATTTACGTCAGCAATTTGAGCATCCTGAACGTCCATTGACGGTTGAAATCGGTTTCGGTATGGGGCGCTCTCTTGTACTTATGGCAAAAGCCAATCCTGAACGCAATTATGTCGGCATTGAAGTACATGTTCCCGGCATTGCACAATGTGTATATGAAGCGGGTATGGCTGGTTTGACAAACTTACGTTTACTTGATGCGGATGCAATTCAAGTTTTGCGTGAAATGCCAGATAACAGTATCAATGCTATTCAACTTTATTTCCCTGATCCTTGGCAGAAAAAACGTCACCATAAACGTCGCTTCGTCTCACACGATCGTATGCCTTTAGTTGAAGAAAAACTTGAAATGGGTGGAACATTCCATGCTGCGACCGATTGGGAACCCTATGCAGAATGGATGTTAGATGTATTAGATAACCGCCCTCGTTTAGAAAATATGGCGGGTAAAGGTAACAGCTATCCTCGTCCAGACTGGCGTCCTCAAACTAAGTTTGAACGTCGTGGAATTGAAGAAGGCCATAAAATTAACGACTTCTTATTTAAAAAGATTCAATAATAAAAAACAGGACTTAAGTCCTGTTTTTTTATTCTGATTGTCTTTTATAAATTTGGTCACTCACCACACTATACACTTGGCTTAAATCCGTACGTCCAGCCTGCACCAGCATCTCTTGATGCATATGGATAATGTTTTGATCACCACGCATCGCTGGTCCAGTTTGCACCTGTTTTGGGGGATTTAAAGTCGCTTTTTTCGCAGTTTCCAAAATCAATGGGTACAATAAATTAAAATCGACTTTTTGTGCATCTACGAGCTGCTTAGCGACGTCATAGCAGTAGTTGGTAAAGTTACACGCGAAGACAGCTGCTAAATGCAAACTCAAGCGCTGTGTTGAGTCATATTGATAAACCTTTTGACTCAACTCTTTTGCCATTTGAGTCAAGGATGCTAAATCTTCGTCGCTCATCGCTTCAACAAATATTGGCGTACTCAACCAATCAATTTGACTTTCAAAGCTAAAGGTTTGCAGGGGGTAAAACACACCCGCACGCTCATGATATTGCGTGATTTTAGAGATATGGGTACTGCCAGACGTATGTACAATTAAAGCCTGAGGAAGCTGTTTTGCAACTTTTTCAGCAACATCTTCAATTGCCTTATCACTCACCACCAATAATGCAATATCAACGGTGTTTTCGAGATCTTCAATCGCATTGCATGGTCTAGCTCTTACTAAAGCCGCCAACAAATTGGCTTTAGATTGCTCTCGACTAAACACTTGAACAATCTCATGATGTTGACTCAACACCTGAGCCAAATGATGAGCTACGCGCCCTGCTCCAATCACACTAATACGCATATCGCTTCCACATATATTCTGTATACCTAAGCATGCCGTTAAAAAAAGGGCGAATCAATTCGCCCTTTTGCTATATTGTAATGAATTAATTAAACACATTGTTTAGGTACACAATTCTCTCATTGGTCTTTTGAATGAAACATTTAGAATATTGCATCTCAACATTTATTTGATTCATTTCATTGTCCCAATATTGATAATGTTGCTGATAAGTTTCACGTTCTTTTTCTGGGATACTCTCAATTGACTTTTGAGAGACCACTTTACAGTCCACGTCACGACGTTCGAACCATTCAGTTTGATCGCTCTTTAGCTGCTCTTTTTGTTCGCTGCTCAAATTATCCCAAGTTAAATTAAGTCGCTCGACAGCTCGTGCTTGCTCTTTATCTAAATCAGATTTTCTCAATTGCATGGCTTTGAGTGCCAAGGCCTTTTGTTTTTGTTGTACAGCCTCATATTCTTCGTAAGCTTTTGATTCATTCTGATTTGCTTTACGAAATGCTTCAAATTGAACAGCATATCTCGTCATACTTGCAGCAATATCTAACAATGCATTATCAGGTTGCACACTCAGCATTAAACCTTCTTTATCTGTCTTGGTAATCTCATAATTCAAAGTGCCTGTGAGCTTATCTTGCCCATAACTGATATTGCCATGAACATCATTAATCCAATGTTGGAGCGTATAACTACCTTCGTCATGTTCACATTCGTATTCGCAAGGTTTTTCAAGGTATGCATTTTCAGCACGACGTTGAAGCCCCTTCGGCAGGTGGATAACAAACTGGCTTGAACACGTCAGTTTGTTTGTTGCATTTGAAGGATCATTCGTTGTTGTAATGGACTTTAGTTCAAATCTAAGCGATGAGTTGATTTGGGAAAGTAATTTTAAATCTGACTCATACTGATCTGTTGCTTTTAAACGACGATCTAAAATGTTGTTATATTCCTGTTGCGCAAAGCGTTCAATTTCTTTGACATTCGTAGGATAAGTACAACTCCAATCAGCAATTTCTACATTCTGTGAGGTGTCTTTGCTTTTCTTATTCAGATCACAACCTGTAACGAAGATGGTAGAGATAATCAAAGCCAATTTAATCTTATACGTCATTTTTTATACCGCATATTTATAATTTTGACATATTTAATCAAATTAAAAACAACAACTCCATCACATTTTTATTTTTTTAAAATTGATGCGTAAAAGCTACCGCTCAACAACCCTGTTTAATCGAGGCCTAACTTAGAGTGAAAATTTTTTGCTGTAATTCAGATGTTCGACTAATCGCCATATTTGTTTCGCAATTCAATCTAAAAACTTCAGGATTATCGGCACCTTCACTATTTAGTTTGCATTCTAAATTACGCTTTTTAGCCCACAGTTCTTGCTCGTATTGTATTTTTTGGCGTGCTTGAAGTGAAGATCTACTCCATACAGAATTTAGATCTTCATTGGCTTGATCTAATTTAAGTTGTGCTTCAGCAATAAGAACGGATTGATAATCGTCTGAGGTTTTATTTTGATTATTTAAAAGTGCTTGTTTCTTTTGACGATCTAACGCTAAAGCCGTCAAACGTGAAGGTTTTAAATGTGCATCTATTAGAACTTTTTGCATAAAGCTGGTGAAATGTAGTGCATTCACCAATTGTACAGTTACTTCATGCTCTGAAATTCGTACACTATAATTTAACTCAGTAGAAATCTGATTGTTCTCAAAGTTTAATTGAGAAAGTGCGGCTGATTCTAAAACATTTGACTCTCGATTTAATGCGCGTGATACATCAGCATCCGTCAGATAATTTGATGGTAGTTCAGCAGTGACTCTTGCTGTACACATCGTCTGATCAGAGGATCTCATTTTCTTTATTTTATCAATGTTTTCAATTTTAAATTGAACTGGTTTCAAACTACGCTGTAAGAGTTGACCATCTATAATAACTTGATCATTTTCTATAATACTTTTGAGTTGAGTCGCTGAGATATTCGCGATGTCTTTATGGATGACTTGTTCGAGTTTTAATTGCACTTCAGGTTGATCACAACGATTAAAAGCATACATGATTGAATACACTTGTTGGCATCCTGACAACACACCAACCATGCACAATGTGGTCAATGTTTTCATCTGAAGTTTCATGCTACTCCCCCAATCAAACTCAAGCTCTTGATACCAAACCTCATTGGTTTTTTTTATTCTTCTTGAAGCTCTCAGTAAAATTTTATTAAAAAATAAAGATCTTCATAAAATATACTGAATCATGAATTATTCAATCATCCATAATAAAAAAGGCCGATATTAATCGACCTTTAAATGATTTAATTCACATTATTTTATGAAAGTGCGAATTACCTTACCTTTGACTTTTTGATTAATCAACGGTGTATTTTTACCTTGAGAAATAATAGAAGATTTATCAAGTGTCCATTCCAAATCTGGATCAACCAGCACCCATCCAGCCTGTGCTTTCCATGTCTCAGTCATTTGTGCGACAGCAGCTGGCGCACTAGTTACTTTTTCAACCCACTCTAATGGACTAAATAAACCTTCTTCAATCAATTTGATTCCAAAAGGAACATACGAGTCAAACGCAGTAAAACCTGGCAAAGTCTCTGCAAAAGGTGCCATTTTTGCAGAACTACTAAGTGGTTCATGATGCGTACAGATCGCGTCAATTACCCCAGATTTTACCCCCTGACGAAGTAACTCTTTATCAGATTCTGAACGCAAAGGTGGACGTACATGTGCCAAGGAATTGAATCCATCAATTAAAGATTCCGTAAGATGTAATTGATGCATTGCAACATCACACGTGACTGGCAATCCTTTTTCCTTCGCGATACGTATTAACTCAACCGAAGCACCACAAGACAGTAATCCGAAGTGTGCGCGGACTTTTGTCGCCTCTATCATTAATAGATATTTTGCGATCGCGACCGTTTCTGCCAAAGCAGGAATCATTGGTAAACCTTGGCGTGAAGCAATAAAGCCTTCATGCACACAGCCATCTTTCGCAATTTGAGGCTCTTCAGCATAGAATACGACAGTTAAATTCAAACCTGCAGCATATTCAAGCGTACGAAGCACCACATCGTCATTCGCAAAAGGTGCATTTGCATTTGATACAGCAGTACAACCACCCTTTTTTAAACCTGCCATGTTGGCTGGTTGATTTCCTTGAAGCCCTTGTGTTTGTGCACCTATCACTTCAAGGTAAATCCCGCCATCTAACATTGCCTTTTCAACAAGACCATGAATTAAAGCACCATTGTCCTGAACGATAGGTTTTGAATCTGGTGGGGTAAATACATGTAAAATGCCATTTTCACGTGCTGCTTTACCTTCAGATTTCAACGTTCCATGTTGTTGTTGACCTGGCTCTCGTAAACGTGCACACAAATCAACCATCGTTGGCATCAACCATTTGCCTTGCCCATCGATGCTTTCATGCACATCTGAAGTCGCTTCGATGCGTTTTCCATCTTGAATAAAAATAGTTTGTATTTGATCAGTTTGAGCAATTGGATCTAGGACGCGTACATTTTCGACTTTAACAATAGACATGACTGATTCCTTATACCGCAACTGCTTCAATTAAACCTTGTTCTTGTAACTGACCCTGCATCGCCAGCGCGAGAACTGCCATACGCACCGCAATACCATTGGTCACCTGATTCAAAATCACTGATTGAGGACCATCTGCAATACTTGAATCAATCTCAACACCACGATTCATCGGCCCTGGATGCATCACGATACAATCAGGTTTGGCCAAAGCCAAACGCTCTTTGTTCAAACCATACATTTTGTAAAATTCAGCTTGTGAAGATAATGCAGGTGAATCGATACGTTCGTTTTGAATACGTAAAGTAATGATGACATCACAATCCTTGATCCCAGCTTCCATATTATTGAATAGGCGAACACCTTCACCATATTCATCAAAGCCGTAAGGAAGTAACGTATTCGGCGCAATCACACGAATATCTTTACAACCTAATGTTTGCAATGCAGCCACATCAGAACGTGCAACACGTGAATGTTTAATATCCCCAATGATCGCAATGGAAATATCTTCAAATTTTTTATTGGTTTCACGGCGAATTGTAAGCATATCCAACATTGCTTGTGTTGGATGCGCATGACGTCCATCACCCGCGTTAATAATGGCAACAGTTGGACACACATCCTTCGCAATAAAATGTGCAGCACCTGATGAAGAATGTCGAACAACAAAGATATCGGCCGCCATTGCTTCTAAATTCCACAGTGTATCTCTCAGTGTTTCGCCTTTTGAAGTACTTGAGCGAGCAATATCAATATTGAGTACGTTGGCAGAAAGACGTTTTGCCGCTGCTTCAAATGTCGTTCGTGTACGTGTCGAATTTTCGAAAAACAGGTTCATTACCGTTTTGCCTTCAAGCATATTATTGGTAATGAGCTGATTTTGGTCATTAAAAAAGGACTGTGCAGTGTCCAATATTTTTATAAGAGTTTCTTTTGAAAGGCCTTCGATGGTGAGGAAGTGTTTGAGATTCCCATCTTGGTTGAGTTGAATCTGGCTCGGTGTATGCAATGCAGCGAAGTGCATGAGAGATTCCTTATACGTTAAGTCAACGTATTATACAGATTCTAAAATGATTTGGCAGTGACCCACACTGCAGCTGATCAATATCTAACTTAATCACGACTTATGACGTTTCATAAAATTTTTCAGAAACTTAATTTAACCAAAAGTATTCCGTTGAAATCTTCTAATTCCCTCAAAATTAGGCTCCTAACTCCTACATAAAAGCTTGTTTATCTTTATTTTGATACATCTGTTCAATCAAATTTCCTGAAATAGTGAGTTAGATTATAAAATTAGAAATTTTTAATAAATGATCCACTCATAGTTTTATGGATATGTTAAAAAATGAGTGAGACACATCTGTATAGCAATCACGATTAAAAGACTTCCCATCACCCTATTCAAAATTCTTGCTCGATTTCCCACATTAAGAAACTGAGCCAATTTTTCCCCTGCATATCCCCAAAGCCATAAAGAGACATAGCAGACCATAAAATAAATCAAAACAAAAAGCGCTAAATAAACACTATTCTCTGGAGCTGAAAATAGGGCTGTACCTGAAACGGCGGCAATCCAAGCTTTTGGATTCAGCCACTGCATTAAAGCACCTTGCGTAAAATTTGGAATTTTCTCTAGATCTTGTTGATCCGTTTGAATTTTCTCGCCTTTAGCACTTAAAATATTCCAGCCAATCCAAACCAATAGAGCCGTTCCTAACAGCGCAATAGCGTCCAAAAGAACCGGATACAATAAAATAATCTGATATAAACCAAAGCAAACTGCTGCAAGTAAAGCAGTAAATCCAATGGTAGCACCTGAAATAAAAGCAAAAGTTTTTCGAACACCAAAGTTCATACTGCTACTGAGAATAGTTAAATTAACAGGTCCAGGAGAGATAGACATCGATAATGAAAAGGTAAACATAGAGAAAATTAAAGCCAGCATATTTTTTTATCTTTTAGTGTTTTTTAGTTTTATGGGGCTATATCAACCAGTTTCAATCAATCTTTTAAATTTAAATTATTTTTAAAATGGTTGGATCAACGCATTAAAGCAGTTTTAAAATCAAAAATAAGTTAAAATATACGATTGCTTTATTAGTCTTTGGGAATGTTCATGAATTCTAAACCTCGTCTTTCTACATATTGGGTTACCTGTGCAGATGGGCTTGAAACCTTACTTCAAGAAGAAATTGAAGGTTTAGGAGTACAAAACGTTGAACGTTTCCCTGGGCGATTGGTTTTCAAAGGTCAATTGGCTGATGCCTACCGCATTTGTATGTGGTCTCGTCTTGCATCACGTGTTTTGACGCCTATCCATACGTTTGAAGTTGAATTTACTCACGATGCACGCGATGTAGCTGAAGAACTCTACGAAGGTGCAAATAGTTTTGACTGGTCGCTTATTTTTGCACCTCAAAGTACATTTGCTGTGCGTTTACATGTCGAACGTGAGATCAAAGTCAACAGCCAATTCGCCACCTTACGTGTGAAAGACGGTATCGTAGATTCCTTCATGGAGGCTGTCGGTAAGCGTCCAAGCATCGATATCAAACAACCAGAAATAACCATTTACGCTTTGGCTGGTAAAAAAGAACATACTTTCTGTTTAGATTTGTCTGGCGATTCATTGCATAAACGTGGCTATCGCCACTATATGACTGATGCACCTATCAAAGAAAACTTGGCTGCAGCCATTCTTCAACACGCACAATTAATTGAAAAGAATCCAGATATTGTTCTTGATCCAATGTGTGGTTCAGGAACATTTATTATTGAAGCTTTAATGATGTTAACTGACCGCGCGCCTGGTTTGGTTCGTCGTTTCGGCTTTAATGGCTGGAATGGTCATGATCATGATCTTTGGATGCAAATTAAAGGTGAAGCTGCGGAACGTCACAAAGTTGCCTTAGAAAAACCGCTTCCAAAATTCTATGCCTTTGACGCAGATTGGGAAGCAGTAAAAGCAACCAAAAATAATATCCGCGCAGCAGGATTTGAGGCGTTGCTTGATCAAATTCAAATTGAAGAGCGTACCCTTTCTGATTGGCCAGATTTTAAAGCAGAAGGTAAATCTGTGGTCGTTGTCACTAACCCACCTTATGGTGAGCGTCTTGGTGATAAAGGCTCTAGCCGTTCATTCTATCTTGGTCTATCTGGCTTACTTCAAAAGAACTTTGCCAACCAAACTGCCGCAGTTATTGCAGCTCAAATTGAACAAGCAGACGTGTTGGCATTTAGCGAAACTCAAACGCTTCGCTTAATGAATGGTAAGCTACCTATTTATATTCGCTCAGGTAAGATTAAGCCACCTGTTGTGACACAACCTTTCTTAGCCAATTGGCTACCACTTCAATTCGATAAAATTGAAGGTGCTGAAGATTTTACAAATCGTTTGCAAAAGAATATGCAGAATTTGAAAAAATGGGCTGTAAAAGAAAATATCTATTGTTTGCGAATTTATGATGCTGATCTACCAGACTTCAATGTCGCTGTAGATCTATATGGTGACCGATTGCATGTTCAAGAATATGCCCCACCAAAATCAATCGATCCTGAAAAAGCGAAAAAACGTTTTAATCTTGCTTTACAAGCAATCCGTGCTGTCACAGGTTTAGGTCGCGATGCCATTTTTATCAAGACTCGTGCTCGTCAGGAAGGTAAAAACCAATACACTAAACAAAGTACTGCCTCTAAACGCTTTATCGTTCAAGAAGGCAAAGCGAAAATCTTGGTTAACCTCACAGATTATTTAGATACTGGTCTTTTCCTCGATCATCGCCAAATTCGCTTACGCATCGCTGCTGAAGCGAAAGGTAAACATTTCCTTAATCTATATAGTTATACCTCAACTGCAAGTTTACATGCTGCGTTAGGTGGTGCTGCGAGCACGACCAGTGTCGACCTTTCAAATACTTATTTGAACTGGTCTAAAGAAAACTTTGTCTTAAATGGTTTAACGGTTGATCATGCTGACCAACAACACCAGTTCTTTGCCAGTGATTGTTTTGAATGGTTAAAAGAAGGTCATGAACAATATGACTTAATCTTTATCGATCCGCCAACGTTCTCGAACTCTAAAAAATTCCATGGTACGTTTGACGTTCAACGTGATCACTTATCCCTGATTAAGCGTGCAATGAATCGTTTAACCACTGTTGGTACACTGTATTTCTCAAATAACTATCGTGGTTTTGAATTAGACGACGAAATCAAAGCGTTTTATGACATTGAAGAACTCACCCATGAAACAATTGGTCTAGACTTTAAACGTAATACTAAAATTCACCGTTCATGGAAAATTAGACATCTTCAAGCCTAATGATTAGAGAGCTTGACCAATAAAAAGGGCAATTCGTTTGCCCTTTTTATTTTCTTAAATTTTTTGAAGGTGGATATTCCTTAGTCACAATAATGATAGGATCAGTTGAAACATAGACAGTGCGTGGTAGCGTATCATAAGGATAATACGTCAGTGGTTTAATGGTTTTGCTAATCTGCTCTGGATCTGCTTTTTTGGTCAACTCAAAATCAGAAACCGCATTTGAAACCAATTGCTTCTGATTAAATTCTTCTGCTTGAATCTGAGCCAAATGTTGTTGATTCTGTATTTGTTCTTCAGTGCTTTGTGCTACTTCATTTTTTAATTCTTGCACTAAATTTTCATTCAAATTTTGATCAATCACTTGCTGTTCGATAAGTTCAGATTCATCTAATTTCTGTGCAGTTGCCCATTGAAAACTACACATCAGCATGCCAGAAATTAAAATTGACCGTCGAAAAGTAACACTTATAAATTCCATTTTTTATCTCGAAAATTATTATTGTAGTTTTATTTATATATTTATTAATTACAGCTAATCAAGTGCGTTCACCCGCATTCCGATGAACGCACCACATTCTTAAATACGACTCACTTCAAAGTAAGAGTATTTAGAACGATCAATCACGTCATAGGGTTTACTTTCATAACTATGAAGCGTGTGAACTGCTTTCATTTTATGTGATGAACACTGTTCTAGAACTTGCTTACGTGGATCATTCTCAACCACTGTCACACAAAATGATGTTTTACCCTGAGCTTTCACCAATGTGTTTACATTGGTCAGCATAAACTTTAATACTTCAACCGCATTTGGATGACAGAGGAAACTATGCGTCATGAGATAATCAAAGGATTGCCCCTCTTCTGGAAGCGTTAACTGTCCAGTAATACGAGCATAAGTGTTATAAACAGGCTTCAACAGTTTTAACGTTTTAGAATAACTCGCCACTTTAGTTTGTTTAAAATCTTTTTGATCCCACAAACCAAATAAACCTACGATTTTTTGATCTGAATTGAGCACTAAATGAAAGTCTTCTAACCTCAACCCATACCAAAAAGGATGATTAGCTTCCAGTAACTGTTTAAAGTCATAATCAGGTAAAAAATTATAATGAGAAGCCATTTCTTGTATAAAACCATTGACCGCATCAATCTTATCTATGGTCAGTGTTTCAAGGCGAAGTCCAGCAGACTGCTTAAACTTAGGTACCTTAGAAATGGTAAAAGTAGTCATCGAATCAAAGATATAAGGTAAAGCGTATCCTTCTCTTTCACGATGCATCATATTTCGAGCTACTTTATTATCTTCTAAAATCACGCTTTGAAAGATAATTTCACGTGGTAAGCAGTCAAAAATGTATTCCATAAAGACATTAAAGGCTTTTTTACCCCGGGCAGTGAGCTTGATCCGTAGATCTGAAACATAGCGTAATTGTTCAGCGGCACCATTAATCCAATACAATTTCCAACCGATGTTCATCATGGCAATAATCTGATCAGGTTGATCTTGATGTACGACAACCAAAATTTCGGGCTTATTATATTGTGCATGTGTGGCCCGAAAATAACTCGGTTTTCGCTCAAATGAAATCACCATACCGTTACTCGGCATACTTTCAGAAATCAGCTCAATCAATTGAGGATCATCTTGCTCCGCAGCATAACGTAGATAAAATTCAGGCGATATTTTTGATCGATATAGTAAATTTTGCTCTGTCATTTTTAAATTCTTAAATAAATTTCATTTTCTTCAAAGGTTCTGGCTTGATATTCCCCTCAATCATGCCATTGCGCATTGCGATAGTCTTATATTCATGCCATGCATCTTCCACATGCATCACGCGCGCTTCATCTAATTGCCCTAAATTACGCGCCAGCTCATAATGAAAATTTTGTTTTAGCAATTGATCTAACTGTTGATCAGACGGCTGCCCACTCACACTACCCTCAGAAAGCAAAACATAATAAGGTTTCGATTCGGTCTGTTCTATTCCAAGTAAACTAATGGGTAAAAAACCGTTTTGTTTAAATGTATCGATCACACTCAAAGCAACCGTTTGATCAATCTTCTCACCGACCAAATCAACTGTCATCTTTCGACCAAGGAATTTAAAGCAAGGGATACCCTGATAAAAAGTATCAACCAATAACTCATCATCAATAATATAGCGTTTCAAACCTGACCCCGTCGTAATAATAGGACTCACGATTTGACCTGGTTTAAGCAGCCAAGCAGGATAAATTTGCTGAGTATCTAAATCCTGAAACTCATAAAAATGAGCTTGATACATCAGTGGATAATGATCTTCTAAAGGTATAGTTACCACACCTTCAGTGGCCCAAAGCCCTTTACCCTCAAAACTTACACCCTTAATTTTGGTTTTTAGAATTTGTGCCCAGTGCTGTGCACTTGCTGTATCCCAAGATGAAATTAAAAATAGCTTTGGCCATAATTTTTTCCAACAAGTCGGGTCTTCCAAATCTAATTGTTTTAAAATCTGGCTACGTTGCACAGATTTTTTGATTTTTAAGAAATCTAATCTCTGACGACTCCACTGACCAGTCGATAAAACTTCAACGATTTCACTCTTATTTTCTTGGATAATTTCGATCAGTTGCAGTGCAAAAGTTGGACTCCAAACCGAAATCATGCCGAGATTTGCATCTCTGACTAAATACACAGCTGTAGCGAACATCGCATCTTCAGCAGTTTCTGCCAAAGCAATGTCAGCAGGCACGGCCTGCGTAATTTGAGTTAAAATTCGTTTTGAAAAAGAAAGTAAGGCACTATCATCATTTAAATTATGAGTGGTCGTCAGTTGACGCTGGCTTTCAGGCAACCAAGATACAGACCAATAGTGTGTTGTACGTTTTAATTCAGGATAACGACGATATAAACTCGTGAGCCATAAACCAATCGCCTGATCTATTTCACCTAAAAATTGTTGGGTATATGGAATAAATTTGAGTGCTTCACTTGAACCACTTGTAGGCTGGAATCGGATAATTTTACTTTTATTAAGTAAATTTACGCCTTGATTACGTGATGCTTCAACTTTCTGCTTCCAATCAGCATAACGTGTTACTGGAAAATGTTGAGCAAACGACTCATATTCCATCTTTGGATCATCACATATAACTTTTAATTTATCACGCTGAACTTTTTCCAATTGATCAGCGTATTGATAAAAGTCTTTAAATGATTTTTTACAGGCCAAATTTAAAACTTGATGAGCTGCAAATATCACAGACATTAGGCCACCTTAGAATCTTGATCTTGATCTTGATCTTTGGTTTGAGCCGATTTAGATAATTTATCTTTATTCAGATTCGACTTATTTTTTTTGAGCGATGATTTTTTCACAAACCTTACCGCTGTTTGCAAAATATCAACCCAACGCAGCTCACCAATACACGGTAATTCAGTACCTTGAACCCAAGATGGATTGCATTCCTCAAAAAACTCAATTTTACGATTTTTCTGGCGCATTTCTTCTGTTATTGGGGCCACATCAGGTTTCAGACACTGATAGTTTTCTCCAAAATCAATCAGCTTTGATTCATCATCATAGTATTCTGCAAAATACTCACGACAATACGCTTCAACATAATCTTTTAAATATTCATCTTTATTTTCAGGATTTGGATAATAGTGATAATAATTATTTGCAAGAAGTAAGTAGGTCTTAAAGCCCTTTGAGATCAGCATCCAATAGATCGGTACACCCGTATGACGTAATTTGAAGGTCATTACATAACGGAACATCGCACGTTGTAATGCTCGACTACCCCAATACGCCTCCTCAATAATGGTATCACCACTAAAAAAAGCATGGGCAGTTTTACCGTTCACGGTAAAATTTCGCTCCATTACAGTTGAGAAACCCACTAAAAAATCTTTTTTGGGTTCTCGAATGATAAACACACCAGTCTTTTCCAGAAGGTCTCTTTCAAAAATTTCAAAGACTGTATTTGAATAATAGTTACTGTAAATATTGAACATCTTTTCAATATCACGGGGTTTTAAATCTTTTACCTTAACAAACTCACTATAAGGTTCTTTTTTTAATTTTCGGAGTCGTTTTAATTCTAGCATATTGATCCCATTAAGCTAAACAATGAATTCCTTTTGTGAATCAATAAACAAATTAAACATTTATTCACAAAAATATTGAGTGCAATCTTATACTTAATAGATTTGAGTAGCAATTTTATTAAAAAATAAATTTATTATTTTTAAATCACTTAAATGAAAAAAAACCTGAACGAATTCAGGTTTTCTAAGTTTGTTTATTAAATTCTAATTTAATTTAAGTTTACTAAAACTCAAATTTCCATCAGTGCTTTGTATAACAATTGTATCTCCTGGCAAAAATTCTCCCGCCAAGATTTTTTGAGCCAATGTATTTTCAACCTTTTGTTGAATAGCACGTTTAAGTGGTCGAGCCCCATAGATTGGGTCATATCCTGCCTCAATTAATTCATCGAAAGCAGTGTCATCTACAGTCAAACTTAAATCACGATCAGCCAAACGAGCACGTAAGCGATCTAACTGAATATCCGCGATACCTCGAATCTGCGATTTTTTCAGTGCATGGAAGATTACAAGCTCATCAATTCGGTTAATAAACTCTGGTCTAAAATGCTCAGAAACAGCAGCCATCACAACACTGCGTACATCTTGTTCCGTCGCCATGTCACCTAATTCGCGCACTTCATTTGAACCTAAGTTTGAAGTCATGACGATCACGGTATTTTTAAAATCCACCACACGCCCTTGCGAATCAGTCAAGCGACCATCGTCAAGTACCTGAAGCAGAATGTTAAATACATCTGGATGAGCCTTCTCTACTTCATCAAATAACACCACGCTATAAGGCTTACGGCGTACTGCTTCAGTTAGCACACCACCCTCTTCATAACCAACATAACCAGGAGGTGCTCCCACCAAACGACTAACAGAATGTTTCTCCATAAATTCAGACATATCGATACGGATCATGGCATCGTCACTGTCAAATAAGAAGTTTGCTAAAGCTTTAGTTAACTCAGTTTTCCCAACACCTGTTGGACCTAAAAATAAGAATGAACCACTTGGGCGATTCGGATCTGAAAGTCCAGCACGTGAGCGTCGTACAGCATTAGAAACTGCAACTACCGCTTCATCTTGGCCTACGACGCGGTTATGTAAAAATGTTTCCATACTGAGTAATTTTTCACGCTCACCCTGTAGCATTTTTGCTACAGGAATTCCTGTTGCTGCACTTACAACTTCGGCAATTTCATTGTCCGTCACTTTATTACGCAATAATTTAGGTTCAACTTTCTCTTCAGATGCTTCTTCACTGAGTCGTTTCTCCAAATCAGGAATAACACCGTATTGAAGACGAGCCATTTCAGCTAGATCATTTTCACGTTGTGCCTTTTGCATCGCAATACGTGCTTGATCAAGCTCAGCCTGAATTTGTTGATCGCCTTGGACCAAACGCTTTTCAGAAACCCACACTTCTTCAAGATCGCTGTATTCCTTCTCCACTTCAGCAATTTGTTTTTCTAAGTGTGAAACTTCAGCTTTACTTCCCGCATCTTCGTCTTTTTTTACAGCCTCAAGCTGTAATTTGAGTTGAATAAGACGACGCTCTAATTTATCTAGAGACTCAGGTTTTGAATCAAGCTCCATCTTAATTCGAGATGCCGCCTCGTCAATTAGATCAATCGCTTTATCTGGTAGTTGACGATCTGTAATGTAACGATGTGACATTTTAGCTGCAGCAATGATGGCAGAATCTAAGATTTTGACACCATGATGTACTTCATAGCGCTCTTTTAATCCACGTAAAATCGCAATCGTGTCTTCAACGCTAGGCTCGTCAACCAATACTTTCTGGAAACGACGTTCAAGTGCTGCATCTTTTTCAATGAATTGTCGATATTCATCTAAAGTTGTAGCACCTACACAACGTAATTCTCCGCGTGCTAAAGCAGGTTTCAACATGTTACCTGCATCCATTGCACCGTCGCCTTTACCTGCACCGACTAGAGTGTGCAACTCATCGATAAACAGAATAATTTCACCATCATGTTTAGCAAGATCTTTTAATACTGCTTTTAAGCGCTCTTCAAATTCACCACGATATTTTGCACCAGCTAAAAGCGATCCAAGATCAAGTGATAAGACACGTTTATTTTTTAAACTTTCAGGCACTTCTCCATTGACGATACGCTGTGCTAAACCCTCTACAATGGCAGTTTTACCAACACCCGGCTCACCAATCAAAACAGGATTATTTTTTGTACGGCGTGATAAAACTTGGACTGTTCGACGAATTTCATCATCTCGCCCAATCACTGGATCAAGCTTGCCAGAAAGTGCTCGCTCAGTGAGATCAATGGTGTATTTGTTTAATGAATCACGTTGATCTTCATGATTGTTACTCATGACTTTTTCATCACCTCGAACTTTAGTTATCGCCGCTTTTAAACCTGCGGATTGAACACCAACCGCATTTAAAATAGTTTTGGTTGCACCTGTTTCTGCTAAACCAAGTAACACCCAATCTGTTGAAAGAAACTCATCACCCGATTTTTGTGCATAACTATCTGCCAAGTTAAGCGCTTTAACCGCATCTGGACTGAGATTAATATCACCAGTTGGATGAGCAAGTGTTGGAGCATCAGCAAGCGCCTGTTGCAACTTTGTGCTTAATTCTCGTAAATTCGCCCCTGCCTGCTGCAACAAACTCATATTTGATGGCTCTTCAAGCAGTGTCGATAGTATATGGATGCCTTCAATCGCTGTATGATCCTTGCCCATTGCTAAAGATTGCGCATCAGATAAGGCTTGCTGTAAGCGATTTGTAAATTTTTCAAAACGCATTATTATTTTCCTCACAACAAATTTGGTACTTGCTTAGTTAATGGGTGAGAAGCGTCATATTTCAAGTCGGTTTTTTAATTATTTTCTTATATTTCAATTATTTAAAAAATAAAGATAGATTATAATTATAATATTTGTGCTGCTCATACATTTTTCAATACCACTTCACAATTTTTTCATGGTGATTGTGATATTTATCTAATATTCACTAGATATGACAAAGAAAATATATTCCCCGTAAACGGTCATTATTGTTCTCAAATCATCACATAGGAGTACGCCGAACTTATATCGACTTAATCGGTACATGTTGTGCAAAATCATTCAATATGAATTTATAAGATAAACAATGAATTTTATATTTATTTAAAGAATATAGATAAAACTTATAATAATCACCGTTTTCCTTAAACGGATGATTTAATCATTCAGGCATACTTTCATGAATCATTTTATAAATCTCTCAGAAAATAAAGTTCATCAAGATAAAATTAAATTTATTTTATCTGAAGCAAAAAAAAATATAGAAGATCATACACTCCTCTTTGCAGGCTCTTTAAAACCCCAAGATGCGTGGCTTTTGTTCCAATCCCAACAAGCGATCATTATTGATGTCAGAACACATGAAGAGCGAAAATTCGTAGGTTATGTCGAACATTCAGAACATATTCCTTGGCTCACAGGCATCTCACTTGAACGTAACCCTGAGTTTTTAGAGAAGTTACAATCTTTTGTTAATGCATATGACATCATTTTGCTCATGTGCCGTAGTGGAAAGCGCTCTGCAGCAGCAGCGAGTGTGGCGTATAACGCTGGTTTCACGAACGTATACAATATCGATCAAGGTTTTGAAGGTGATTTAGATCCCAACTCCCATCGTGGTACTTATAATGGCTGGCGATTTCACAATCTGCCATGGGTACAAGAGTAAAATTGATTCGCTCAACTTACATAAAAAAAGCAACCTTAAGGTTGCTTTTTTTAACTCGATAAAATCAAGCTCCGGCTTCAATGATTTCAAAATCATGTGTAATTTCAACACCGCCATCTGAAAGCATTTTACTTGCTGAGCAATATTTTTCTGCAGATAGCTCAACAGCTTTAGCGACTTGCTTTTCTTTAATTGCTTTTCCTGTAACCACAAAATGCAAATGTATCTTCGTGAAAACCGCAGGAATTGTATCTGCCCTCTCAGCTTTCAACTGACATTGAACACCAGTCACATCTTGTCTAGATTTTTTTAATATGGTCACAATATCAAACGAAGCACACCCACCAAGCCCCATTAAAATGAGTTCCATCGGACGTGGACCACGGTTTTCACCACCGTAAGCTTCAGCACCATCCATGATAATTTGGTGACCGCTTTCAGATTTTGCTTCAAAAGCAACATTCTCTAACCAATGTACGCTAGTATGCATTGCAACTACCTAAAAAAAACTATAAATTTACTTAGGACTGTACACTAGCATATATTGAGCTGATAAGGAATTTCACCTCTTATGCTTCACGTGGCAAGTTTATTTAGGTCTAAAGATCTAGTTACTATCCAAATCGGAATTTAAAAAGCATGACTTCTAATTTTTCACAACTTAGTACAGATGCTTTGTCGCCAGGTCAATTACCTGAATCTGTCAAAGCTTTGCTCAAGCGTGCGCACATCAATAGATTTCCAAAACGAACTTCAATTATTGATGCGGGCTCAGAGTCGAAATCTCTGTATCTAATTTTAAAAGGGTCGGTTTCAATTATTTTACGTGAAGATGATGAACGTGAAATTGTTGTAGCCTATTTAAACCCAGGGGACTTTTTTGGAGAGATGGGATTATTTGAAAGTAATCCTCAGCGTACTGCAGAAGTACGTACACGTGATGTATGTGAGATTGCTGAAATTTCATATGCTAACTTCCATGAAGTAAGTAAGCAGTATCCAGATCTTAGCTATGCGGTGTTCGCACAGCTCGTTCGTCGCTTAAAAAATACAACTCGAAAAGTAACTGACCTAGCATTTATTGATGTATCGGGTCGTATTGCACGTTGTTTAATCGACTTGTCAGCTCAACCTGAAGCAATGATTCTTCCAAATGGACGCCAAATTCGTATTACTCGTCAAGAAATTGGTCGTATTGTAGGTTGTTCACGTGAAATGGTTGGTCGTGTTCTTAAAACACTTGAAGAACAAGGCATGATTGAAACTGATGGTAAAGCTATCTTAATTTTTGATTCATCATTAGAAGCAGTAAATTCTGTTGAAGAAGACTTTGACAACAATGATGATGAATAAATTTTCATCTGATCTACATTCAAAAAAGCAAATCTGACGATTTGCTTTTTTATTGCCTTTTTTCTGAAAACTTTCGAATTTATTTTACATACGTTTTGAATCTTAGATTAGGTATGATTTAAATATATCAACTTAAAAAATACAGCAAGGATGTTGAGCATGAAATTTAATCGACTTGGGCAAACAGATATACACGTTCCCGAAATTTGTTTAGGAACAATGACCTTTGGTGAGCAAAATAGCCAGTCCGAGGCTTTCCAACAACTGGAATATGCACTCGAGCGGGGGTTAAATTTTTGGGATACTGCAGAGATGTACCCAGTACCACCTAAAGTCGAAACTCAAGGAGCGACGGAAGAAATTATCGGCAATTGGATTCAGCAGCGCGGCCAACGTGATCAACTTTTTCTTGCTTCAAAAATTGCAGGTCCAGGCCAAGGTGGTAGCAATATTAGAGGCGGCACAACTCGCTATACTGCCAGCGACATCAGCTCAGCCTTAGACTCAAATCTTAGACGCTTAAAAACTGACTATATTGATCTTTATCAGCTGCATTGGCCTCAACGCCCAACCAATATGTTTGGTCAATTGGGTTATACCAATCACCATGCTCACAGTACACTAGATATCACACCACTCGAGGAAACCTTATCTGCCCTTCAAGCGGAAATTAATAGAGGTAGAATTCGTTATATCGGACTCTCCAATGAGACACCATGGGGAACCATGAAATTTCTACATTTAGCTGAAAAGTTAGGGCTGTCTAAATTTGTTTCTGTACAAAACCCCTATAACTTATTAAATCGTACCTATGAAATCGGCATGTCGGAGATTGCTAAATTTGAAGGCATCGGTTTACTGGCCTATTCACCACTCGCTTTTGGCTATTTAACAGGAAAATTTAGACATGGTGCGAGACCTGCAAATGCCAGAGTCACCTTATACTCTAGATTTTCGCGTTATAGTAATCCTGAAAGTGAATGGGCAACTGAACAATACGCACTCTTAGCAGAAAAACATGGACTGACATTAACGCAATTAGCGTTAGCTTTCATTAAGCAGCAGTTCTTCGTGACCAGCACAATCATTGGTGCAACCGATTTAAATCAACTCAAAGAAAATATTGATGCTTTTAATGTGTCATTGTCAGAAGAAATACTTCAGGAAATTGAGATTATCCATAAACAACAACCAAATCCAGCACCTTAAGTGTCTAATAAATTCGATTTCAATACATTTGAATCAAAGCCATACTGTGATAACAATTTACTGAGTGGTGAATATAAAAAAAGGATGCTATCGCATCCTTTTTAGCTTTATTCTTTTAACGGCGACTTTGGTTATAAATCGCTTGAGCTGCAGGTAAGTTTTTACGCATCGCCTCAATTCGTTGAGCATTTGAAGGGTGTGTTGATAAGAAAGATGCATTGCCACCATTACTTGCTTTAGCCATCTTTTCCCATAACGTAATCGCTGCTTGTGGGTTATACCCAGCTCTAGCCATTAACATTAATCCACCCTGATCAGCACGGCTCTCCAAGTTACGTGAATAAGGCAACCCTACACCCAGTTGAGAACCAATTTGTGCAACTGCTGCGCCACCTTGACCTACCCCAGCTGCACTTAAACCAACACCTAAAGCCAAGTCAGTTAAAGCTTGAGCACCCAATTTGCTTTTTGCATGCTCTTCCAAAGCATGGATCATTTCATGCCCCATGATGGCCGCAATTTCAGCATCTGTTAAATTTAAACGTTCCACAATACCTGTATAAAAAACAACTTTACCACCTGGCATGACAGAAGCATTTAATTCACTTGATTTAATTACAGACACTTGCCATTGGAATGGCTGACCCGTTTGATTCATTTGATCAGCATATGGACGCAAACGATTGTAGACATTGGTAATACGCTTATAGGTATTTGAGCTTGTATCCAATAAGCCCTTACTGCGAGCTGTATCAATGGCTTGCGAGTAACTTTGTGCAGCAGCTGCATTTAATGTCGCTGAGTCTGCACCCGCCATATCCGCAAATGTTGTACACCCTGAAATCGAGATCACCGCAGACGCAGTAAGACCGAGCAATAATTTGTTCTTCATTATAATGTTCCAATCTACTTGAAAGTACTTGTTCTTAATTATAAACAAACTCAACTACGCTTAATATCTCATTTTTCTTCACTTTTTTATTTGTTATGTAATTTAGTAAACAAATTGATAGCTAATCCAAAAGACCAAACAAAAAATATTAAGCACGAGATAGGTTTGACTCCACGGTTTTAAACGAGTTTCGAGCTTCTCATCTTTACGCTTAAAAAATAAATAGGTGTTTTGAATTAAAATAATAGGGACCAATACGCAAGCGATCATAATCGACAGTCCAATAAAGACTTGGTATACCACTTCTTCGGCTACTGTTTGAGATCGAATTATCATCATCGCAATCGTGGGTGCCCCCCCCATTGCAAATAACAACGAATAAAACATTGTTCCAGAAATATTTTTATGCATCCTGCACACTCTATTATTTTATACATTCGATTTTAACAATCTCTAAGATTCAGCACAGCCAATTTTTATACAACTTTGGTCGTTGTTTAGATCAAAAAAAGCCCTGTGATATCACAGGGCTTTTTTAAAACTTTTAATTAAGCTTCAAACGGGTGACGAAGAATAATCGTTTCATCACGGTCTGGACCAGTTGATACGATGTCGATTGGACATTCGATTAACTGTTCAAGTCGCTTAATATAGTTGATTGCTGCTTCTGGCAATTGGTCTAAAGATTTAGCACCAAAAGTAGACTCAGTCCAACCAGGCATTGTTTCGTAAATTGGTTTTAAAGTTTCAAATGCAAGTGCATCAGAAGAACCTACGCAGCCCGAATCTGCAGCCTCATAACCGACACAGATTTTGATTTCTTCTAAACCATCAAGAACGTCAAGTTTAGTCAAGCAAATACCCGAAAGTGAGTTTACTTCTACTGAACGACGAAGGATTTCAGCATCGAACCAACCACAGCGACGTTGGCGACCAGTAGATGCGCCAAATTCTGAACCTACAGTACCAAGGTGCTTACCAATTGCATCACCAACATCGTTTGCAGCATCATAAACCAACTCAGTTGGGAATGGACCTGCACCTACGCGAGTTGTATAAGCTTTGGTAATACCCAATACATAGTCAAGGTGTAATGGACCAAGACCAGAACCAGAACTCACACCACCAGCAGTCGTATTTGAAGATGTTACGTATGGATAAGTACCATGGTCAACATCAAGAAGTGAGCCTTGAGCCCCTTCAAACATGATGTTGTCACCGTTCTTACGATATTTATGCAATTCGCCAGTAACATCAACAACCAGTGGAGCAACAACTTCACGCCATTGATCACATAACGCAAGCACGTCTTCAAGCTTAACCGCTTCTACACCGTAGAACTGTGTTAATTGGAAGTTATGGTATTCAAGTAACTCTTCAAGCAATGCTTTAAGATGATCACCACCACGCACTAAATCAGCGACACGAACCGCACGACGTGCAACTTTATCCTCATACGCTGGACCAATACCACGACCTGTTGTACCAATCTTGGCATTCCCACGTTTTTTCTCACGTGCTTGGTCTAATGCAATATGGTTTGGCAAAATTAATGGACAGTTTGGAGAAATACGTAAACGTTCTTTAACTGGCACACCTTGCTCTTCAAGAATCGTCATCTCTTTGATTAACGCTTCAGGAGAAAGCACTACACCGTTACCAATTAAGCAAAGTACGTTTTCACGTAAAATACCAGATGGAATGAGGTGTAAAACAGTTTTCTTACCACCTACGACGAGAGTATGACCTGCATTGTGTCCACCTTGATAGCGAACAACTGCAGCCGCTTGATCTGTGAGCAGGTCAACGATTTTACCTTTACCTTCGTCGCCCCATTGGGTACCAAGTACCACAACATTCTTGCCCATAATAGCCTCATTGCATCATGCTGTTAAAATTGAAGAACATGATTTGAAATTTAGTATTCAAATCAGGTGATTAAATCTGTTCGAGTTTCCACTCACCCGCTTGATTCACCAACTGGTGAGTCGCGTTAGGTACTGAATTCAACTCATCTTGACCAAGCAACTGCACAACGCTTTTACCTTGATCACGTAATCCTTGAATTGCTTTGACTAGGTCAGCATTATTTCCCTTAGGTGCAACGATCACTTCCAATGCTTTAAATTGACCAGCGCTTAAAGCGTATAAGTCACATGAAAAGCCAGTTGCTGGACGTGCACGACCAAAATGCTCACCAATACCATCATAACGTCCACCTTGAGCTAATGGTGCAGCACGATTTGGTGCATACACTGCATACATTAAGCCAGTGTGATAGTGATATGAACGAAGCTCTACAACATCGATACCAATATGCAGATTTGGCCAACGTTGCTGAATCGCATCTTGTGTGCTTTGAACTGCATTAAATGCTTCTTGGAATGCCGAATCTTCTAAGATTTCTTGGCTTAAATGTGATTTTAAAGCGACTAAATCACTTGCATAACGACCAAGCGCATAAAAATCAGAGCCGAATTTAAGTTGTTGCGTATATTCAGCAAGCTCTGGTAATGCTTTACGCTGATATAAATCAGATAGATGCGACTCTATAGCTTTGTTCAATCCTGCATGTTTGACTAAGCTACGGAATAGACCAACGTGTCCAATATCTAAATGGATCGCCTCAGTTACACCTGTATTTTTTAATAATTCCAACATGACATCGATCATTTCGACGTCAGCATCGATACTGTCTGAACCAAACAACTCAGCACCGAGCTGTAAAGGCGCACGTGTGGTATTGAAACCTTGTGGTTTGGTATGAAGTACCGTTCCAGCGTAGCAATAGCGTGCAACACCTTCAACTGGATACACGTGTGCATCAATACGCGCCACCTGAGGCGTCATATCTGCACGCACACCAAGTAAACGACCTGAAAGTTGATCGATTACTTTAAATGTGGCTAAGTCTAAATCTTGATTCGATTCTGAAAGAGAAGATAGAGATTCGATGTATTCAATAAATGGCGTGTACACCAATTGATAACCTCGAGCTGCGAGGAAATCTAACGCGGTACGACGCAAAGTTTCAATAACTTGCGCTTGCTCTGGTAATACATCAGCTACACCATCAGGTAATAACCATGTCTCTGAAATGGGCATGTTGTAAACCTAAATTCTGTCAGCGCGGAACAAATCCGCATAAAAAAATCGGGAACACACCCGATTTCTCCTAGTCTATCACGATCAACCCCCATGTGCATCAGACTTTTAAATAATTAAATCGGAATTTTAGATTATTCATAAGCTTCGATTGGTAATTCTGAACGCACTAGCAGTTGATCTATGTTATAGACATAAGCCTTTATAAAAGACACAGCATTTCAGTTTCATGACTGATCTGGAAATGAATGACATAAATCCAGTAAACGATTGGTATATCCCCATTCATTATCATACCAAGCATAGACTTTAGCTTGCTTCCCGACCACCATGGTTTGAGTTAAATCTACAATGAGTGAAAATGGAGAATGATTAAAGTCAGATGATACTAAAGGCTCATCTGTTACCGACATAATTTCCGAAAATTGCTCTCGTGCTGCTGAAATTAACGCTTCATTTAACTGATGGTCTGTAATTGGCTGTTGCGCTATAAATGTCAAATCAATAGCTGCCACATTAATGGTAGGAACACGAATTGAGTAACCGTCTATTCGCCCTTCCATTTTTGGCATGACACGTTTGATTGCACCTAGAGCAGATGAAGTCGTTGGAATAATGTTTTGCCCAGACGCCCTCGCACGACGTAAATCGCGGTGAACGTGATCTAAAACGGATTGATCCGCTGTAACAGCATGAATTTCTGTCATTAACGCACTTTCTATGCCAAAGGCATCGTCAATAATTTTGACCAGAGGAACCAATGCTTGTGTCGTACATGAAACACTCGAAATAATCTGATCCGTAGTTTTAACCTCTTTATGATTTACCCCGTAGACGATTGCAGCATCAACCGTATCAAAAGGTGCAGCCCCAATTATCACGCGTTGAGCGCCAGCATTGAGATGGCGTGTCGCTTCTGCTCGAGATCTAAATAAACCAGTACACTCTAAAACAACATCAACGTTTAAACGCTTCCATGGTAGTTGATCTGGTTCTGTTTGACAGTGAACTTCAATAGATAATTTTTTTTGATAGGCATAAATATTGAGAAATACTTGCTCTGCCACATAACTCAACTCCACTTCCCCATGAAATCTTCCATGTGTGGTGTCATATTTAAATAAATGAATTAAAGTTTCTACATCAGCCACATCATTAATCGCAACGATTTCAAAATTGAATTGCTTTGGATTTTCAAACCAAGCTCTTAAAACATTTCGCCCGATTCGTCCAAATCCGTTAATTGCGATACGTTGCATATGTAACCTTCAACTCTTTAATACAAGTTCTTGAAAGCTCTATGTTAAAGTATTTCTAAACTATACAGTAATAAATAATGGTCTTATGACTACTCAATATTTTTGATTGATCTTCGTACGAGATACACAGCTTGAGCATTTAAGAATCGTCTCAACAACGTTAATGCTTAAAATTCCACCTAAAACCAGAATTAAAGAGAATTGTCATTAAAACACTTTAAAATCATTGGTACAGGTGGCAAATTCCGTTATAATTTGGCGTTTTTAAACTTTTAGCCCGGTATGCTGGGGTGAATTTTATTGTGAATTCGCACTTTATTTCCCAGACATATTATTTGCCAATACAGAATTAATGGAGTGACTTGGTTGTGAGTACTCGTTTTATGACATCAGCTGAAATTCGTGAAGCATTTTTGCGTTACTTTGAATCGCAAGGCCACACACGTGTCGCGTCGAGTTCTCTAGTTCCTGCCAATGACCCAACTTTGCTCTTTACAAATGCTGGTATGAACCAGTTCAAAGATTGCTTCTTAGGCCTAGAAAAACGAGATTATGTACGTGCAGTGTCATCACAAAAATGTGTTCGTGCTGGCGGTAAACATAACGACTTAGATAACGTGGGCTACACAGCTCGTCACCATACGTTTTTTGAAATGTTAGGTAACTTCTCTTTCGGAGATTACTTTAAACGTGACGCGATTAAATTCGCTTGGGATTTCTTAACCAATGAAAAATGGTTAGGCCTACCTAAAGACAAATTATATGCAACGGTTTATCACACTGATGATGAAGCATTCGACATCTGGAACAAAGAAATCGGTCTAGATGAGTCTCGCATTATTCGTATTGGCGACAACAAAGGCGGTCAATACGCTTCAGATAACTTCTGGGCAATGGGTGACACAGGTCCTTGTGGTCCATGCTCTGAAATCTTCTTTGACCATGGCGATCACATTTGGGGTGGTTTACCAGGTACACCAGAAGAAGATGGCGACCGTTTCATCGAAATTTGGAACAACGTATTCATGCAGTTTAACCGTACTGCTGATGGCGTACTTCACCCTCTTCCAGCACCTTCCGTTGATACAGGTATGGGCTTAGAGCGTATTTCTGCTGTTTTACAACACGTAAACTCAAACTACGAAATCGACCTATTCCAACATTTGCTTAAAGCTGCAGCTGAAATTATTGGTTTAGATACTGCTGAACTTGAAGCGAAAGCACAAGCTGAAGGCAAACCAGTTGAATACCCTGCGTCTTTAAAAGTAGTTGCAGATCATGCACGTTCATGTTCATTCTTGATTGCTGATGGTGTAAACCCTTCAAACGAAGGCCGTGGTTATGTACTACGTCGTATCATCCGTCGTGCAGTACGTCACGGTAACAAATTGGGTGCGACAGGTTCATTCTTCCACAAAATGTTAAAGCCTTTAATTGAGGTGATGGGCGCTGCCTATCCTGAACTTGAAGCACAACAAGCGCGTATTGAAGCTCAACTTTTAAAGGAAGAAGAGCAATTTGCTAAAACCTTAGAACAAGGTTTGAAATTGCTTGAAGGTGAACTTGCGAACTTAAAAGGTTCTGTAATTCCAGGCGAAGTGGTCTTCAAACTTTACGACACGTACGGCTTCCCAACTGACCTTACAGCGGATATCGCACGTGAACGTGATTTAACCATTGACGAAGCTGGTTTTGAAAAAGAAATGGCTGCTCAACGTCAACGTGCACGTGATGCGGGTAAATTCGCAATCGACTACAACAGCGTTGTAAAAGTTGAAGGCGAAACTCAGTTTGACGGCTACGATGCAACTGCTGGTGAGGGTCAAATCATCGCAATCTATAAAGATGGCGAACAAGTTGATGAAGTCGTTGAAGGTGATGAAGCTTTAATCGTTCTAAACCAAACACCTTTCTATGCAGAAAGCGGTGGTCAAATCGGTGATACAGGTATCTTTAAAAACGATACAGGTATTTTCGAAGTTCAAGACACGAAAAAATCTGGTGGTGCGTTCGTTCACCAAGGTATCGTGACCATGGGTAACTTTAAAGTTACTCAAAATGTAGAAGCAACAGTTAAAGCAGACATCCGTGCAGCAACAGCACGTAACCACTCTGCGACTCACCTTCTACATGCTGCACTTCGTCAAATCTTGGGTTCACATGTTCAACAAAAAGGTTCATTGGTTGCTTCTGACGTGTTACGTTTCGACTTTGCCAATGATCAACCCGTGACATTTGAACAGATTCAAGAAATTGAACGTCTGGTAAATGCTGAAGTGATTGCCAATACGCCTGTAACAACCGAACTCCTTGACATCGAATCTGCAAAAGCTAAAGGCGCGATGATGTTGTTTGGTGAGAAATATGGCGAAGAAGTTCGCGTACTTTCTATGGGTTCAATCATTGAAGAGAAAAACTTCTCGATCGAACTTTGTGGCGGCATTCACGTAAAACGTACAGGTGACATTGGTCTGTTCAAAATCACTTCTGAAGGCGGTGTTGCTGCAGGTGTACGTCGTATTGAAGCAGTTACAGGTTCGAAAGCAATTGAGGTGGCTCAAAAAGCTGATCGAGACATCAACACGATTAATGGCTTATTGAAAGCACAAAAAGATCAAACGATTGAGAAAGTTGAAGCCTTAGCGGACACAGCATCAAGCTTACAAAAGCAAATCGATCAATTGAATCAAAAACTTGCACATTTACAGGCGGGTGAACTACTTAGCCAAGTTAAGGAAATTGCAGGTCGCAAAACGTTAATCACGACTGTTCAAGGTATGGATGCGAAATCACTTCGCAATCTACACGACGGCGTGAAATCAAAATTAGAAAATGCTGTGATTGTCCTTGCAGGTGTAGAGGGTGACAAGGTGAGCTTGATCGCATCTGTAGCTAAAGACTTCACAGCTTCTATAAAAGCAGGTGACATCATCAAACACTTAGCAACTGAGCTTGGTGGTAAAGGTGGTGGTAAGCCTGATTTGGCACAAGGTGGCGCGCCACTTAACGAGAAGTTTGCTTCCGTCATGGCAGAATTAACTGCTTGGCTAGCTGCAAAATAAAACTTCACCTTTTGTGTAACTGACCTTGAACAACTCTTCAAGGTCATGGTTTATATGGAACAACTATGGCATTAATCGTTCAAAAATATGGCGGTACTTCAATGGGTACTCCTGAGCGCATTTTAAATGTTGCTCGTCGTGTAAAGCGTTGGCATGATCACGGCCACAAGGTTGTGGTTGTTGTATCAGCAATGAGTGGTGAAACCAATCGCCTACTCGCTTTAGCGAAAGCCATTACCGACACCCCTGACCCACGAGAATTAGACCAAATGGTTTCTACGGGTGAACAGGTAACGATTTCAATGTTAGCAATGGCACTGAATTCTATCGGTGTGGAAGCTAAATCTTTGACTGGACGCCAAGTTGGTATTAAAACTGACAGCTCATTCACAAAAGCACGTATTGAATCAATTGATACAGATGTCATGACTGAACAATTAGATGCTGGTCGTGTCATCGTTGTTGCAGGTTTCCAAGGTTTTGATGCTAACGGCAACACAACAACTTTGGGTCGTGGTGGTTCTGATACCTCTGGCGTTGCATTAGCAGCTGCACTCAAAGCGGATGAATGTCAAATTTATACAGATGTGGATGGTGTATATACAACAGATCCACGTGTTGCACCAAAAGCGAAGAAAGTTGATCGTATTTCTTTTGAAGAAATGCTCGAAATGGCTTCTCTTGGTTCTAAAGTTTTACAGATCCGTTCTGTTGAGTTCGCGGGTAAATATCAAGTCCCTTTACGCGTACTCTCTAGCTTCGACAATGAAAATGATGGCGCATTTGACGAAGAATTCAAAAACAACGTCGGAACACTTATCACTACTGAATTGGAAGACAAAATGGAACAGCCAATTATCTCTGGTATCGCATTTAACCGTGACGAAGCTAAATTAACTATCTTAGGTGTGCCTGATCTTCCTGGTATTGCATCTAAAATTTTAAAACCGATTGGTGATGCAAATATCGAAGTGGATATGATCATCCAAAACGTTGAAGAAGATGGTACAACTGACTTCACATTCACAGTCAATCGTGGCGAACTTGCTAAAGCGAAAAAAATTCTTGAAGAAACTGCTCAAGCAATCGGTGCTCGTGAAGTTGCAACACGTGATGATATTGTAAAAGTATCTATCGTAGGTGTTGGTATGCGCTCTCATGCTGGTGTTGCAAGCAAAATGTTTACAGCACTTGCTGATGAAGGCATCAATATCCTGATGATTTCAACTTCTGAAATCAAAATCTCTGTTATTATTGAAGAAAATTATTTAGAGCTTGCTGTTCGCTCACTTCACACTGCGTTTGGTCTTGACCGCGAACATGGCGAGTCTAGCGCACGTGCTTAATTTTCTGTCATGAGTTAGCAGAAACAATGCATACTTGATGAAGAAATATTCAGAGCCACTATAGTTTTTCCTATAGTGGCTCTGTTATATTAGGTCTAGAGGTTTATGGGATAATTTCAATAGTCCTGTGCGAATGGTTAAATTCGTCACACTTATCTATTAAAATATTTCGTGGTGCCGAGGTTGTTATTTTCACTTTTTGAAAAAACTATCGCAGGTTTAGCGTTTAAGCAAGGAGATAAACATGCTGATTCTCACCCGTCGTGTTGGTGAAACATTAATGATTGGGGATCAAGTCAGTGTCACTGTACTTGGTGTAAAAGGTAACCAAGTGCGAATTGGTGTGAATGCGCCTAAAGAAGTATCTGTACATCGTGAAGAAATCTATCAACGAATTCAGCATGAACGTGCGATGCATGAGCACTTGCAACATCTTGACCAAGATTACCAACCTTCTTACGAAGAAGAGAATTACACTCAAAATGATTTCAATCGTTGATTAGAAATGATTTTGTGACTAAAGCGGCTAAATTTAGCCGCTTTAAATTTTTGGTGTTTAAGCTGTTTAAAGTCCCAATGATTTGCGTACTGGACCAAAACTACGCCTGTGCTCTTCAACCACGCCAAACTGTGCAATAGCTTCAAAATGAGCTTTGGTCGGGTAGCCTTTATGTTTTGCAAAACCAAACTGAGGATATTTAGCATCAAGTTCTAACATTTGATGATCACGTGTCACCTTAGCCAGGATACTGGCAGCAGAAATTTCTGGATGTAATGCATCTCCTCCAACTACAGCATCACAACTCATACTCAATCCTTGGGGAATTTTATTACCATCAACCAATACATGTTGTGGTTGCACAGTCAATTGTTCAACGGCACGACGCATTGCCAACAACGAAGCATTCAATATATTGAGTTCATCAATTTCTTGATGACTCGCTTCAGCTATAGCCCAAGCTAGTGCTTTTTCTTTGATCTCTATAAATAATTTTTCACGTTTCTTTTCACTGAGTTTTTTAGAATCATTTAACCCAAGAATCGGATTGTTAGGATCCAAAATTACAGCAGCAGCAACGACCGATCCCACCAGTGGACCGCGCCCTGCTTCATCAGCACCAGCAATCATCATCATTTTCCTAATTTATCCTTAAAAAAATAGGCCGATCAAAATCAGCCTATTCATATATCTTTAAAATTAACGTACAGCTTCAGCTACACATTCATTAATAGTTTTAGTCACGATATTGCTGACGATTGTTGCACGTGCTGTTGGATCAATTGCTGCTGTAGCCAAATCAACCGTAGTTACGCTTTGAGGAGCTTTTTCACTTACACATCCACAAATTTCACCTTGGATATTTTCTTTCTGCTCTGCAGTCATTAATTTCGTTGCAGTTTTCCAAGCAGAAATATTGTTCAATTCAGTTGTGCATTTTGCATTGATCGCAATTTTAAGTGCAGCCGAACCTAACTGTTGAGTGGTATTTGCTGCAGGTGATGATGTCCCTGTTGTACCTGTAGCACAAGCTCCGAGCACCAATGTCATTGGTGCGAGTAAAGCGATTAATTTTTTCACAGTATTGTCCTTATGATCTTACGAATTGAGCTATTTTGCCTAATGTAACATCATGAAGAAATAGATTTTTTGTATTTCCCGACTATATGTTCAGTTATAAATCGCATTCCGTTGCATATTTTCAACACTGTGTCCCATTTCAATACTTATAAATAATTTATGCTTAAATTATTATGTACGAAATTCAATCATAAGTTTATATCATGAATAATAAATCCAAATATTACACACGTACAGCTCAATTCTTGCATTGGGTCATGGCGATTATTTTTATCACGGCGTGGGCGATCGGCTTTTATAGCGGCAATTTTTTAAGTTATGAAGTAGATGGTAGCTTCAAAGGTGACGTCATCACGCTTCACAAAAATATTGCAACCACCATTATTTTTCTGGTCGTGGTTCGTATCTTTTGGCGCTACACTCATCCTGCACCCGAGTTACCAGAGACAATGTCTCCCCTCATGAAAAGACTTGCACATTTAGGGCATCTTGGACTTTATTTTATGCTTCTGGCTTTACCAATTACGGGTTGCTTATGGAGTTGGAGTCTCGGCTACCCTGCACCAGTATTATTCTTATTTGATCTACCTGCTTTAATAGGTGAGAATCCTCAAGTAACTGAAATTGTAAAACCACTACATATTTGGATTTCTTGGGCTGCAGGTTTAATTTTACTCGGACATATTGCTGCGGCATTAAAGCATCACTTTATAGATAAAGATCATGTCTTAGACAGCATGACCAAACAACCTAAAGATTGATTGAGTACGGCTCTAAATTTCTGAGTTAGATTTAGAGCTAATCACACATGCTTTTAGGCTATTCAACATGGCTTTTCGAATGACTTCTTGCTTGATATCTTCGTTAACTGTTGCTTTGGCAAGTTCCTGAGCCGGAATATCTTTTAAAGCATGATTTGATACACAATCACAGGTTTCTAATTTTAATTTCTTTTTGTTTTCTTCATTCATTAAATATGTCGTTATTTTCCATATTTTTGAATTGTCGACTTCACGCTCACATTGATACTGGATGACAGGCTTTAATATACGCTGTGTCAATGTCGTATTTGCATTCGCGATAACTACGGGCAACATTAGCAGACTCAGGCAAAACAAAGACTTCAATTTCAACATCACATTCGGCTCTATTGTTTAAAGCATATTAAACCAAAGGTGGGATTTTGCCCCCACCTTCCAGTATTTTACATAAACAAGTTTAACTGTTTTAAATTGCGAGAATTTTATCTTTCCACTTTTGTTTTTGCACATCGGAAATAAACGATGCTTCAAATGAATTTATAGCGAGTTGCTTTAATTCATGATTTGTTAAATCTAAGGCCTCAGCAATCGCAATAAAGTTATCATTCATATACCCACCGAAATAAGATGGATCATCTGAATTGACGGTTACATGCACACCCTGCTGTAACAAACGGCGAATATTATGATCTGCCATATCATCTACAACACAAAGCTTTAAATTTGATAATGGACAAACCGTTAAAGGCATTTTTTCAGCAATCAAACGCTCCAACAACTTTGGATCTTCTTCAGAGCGTACGCCGTGATCAATACGATTCACTTTAAGTACATCCAAAGCTTCCCAAACATATTCTGCTGGACCTTCTTCACCTGCATGAGCAACAACCAAAAATCCTTCATCACGTGCTTTTGCAAATACCCTTTCAAATTTAGAAGGTGGATGCCCAACTTCACTTGAATCTAACCCTACCCCAATAATTTGGTCTTTGTAAGGTAACGCTTGTTCAAGTGTTTCAAATGCGGCCTCTTCACTCAAATGGCGTAAGAAACACATAATCAAATGCGTTGTGATGCCTAATTTTTCCTCAGCATCGTGGCAAGCTCGTTTTAAGCCTTTAATTACCGTTTCAAATGACACACCACGATCCGTATGCGTTTGCGGATCAAAAAACATTTCAGTATGAACCACTCGATCTTCTGCACATTTTTCAAAATATGCCCATGCAAGATCATAAAAATCTTGCTCATTAATCAATACATTCGCACCTGCATAGTAAATATCTAGAAATGATTGCAGATTGTGAAAATTATAAGCCTGTTTGACTTCTTCAACTGATTGATATGGGATTGCAATTTCATTGCGCTGAGCAATGGCAAACATCAACTCAGGTTCAAATGTCCCTTCAATATGGACATGAAGCTCAGCTTTAGGTAAAGCTTTAATTAACTCAACACGGTTCATTGCTACTCCTCATGAAACCAAAAAATAAAAAGGGTGCAAACTGAGTTTACACCCTTTTAAAAACTGTTAAAAATTAGCCGCCAAACATTGCAAATTTTAGCGCCCATAATACTGCGATAATCCATACCATATATGGTACTGTAGATGCTTTACCTGTAAGTAACTTCACCAATGCATAACTGATAAAGCCCATGGCAATACCATCAGCGATTGAGTAAGTGAACGGCATAAACACGATCGTTAAGAAAGCAGGAACCGCTTCAGTAATATCATCCCAATCAATATGCGTAATTCCCTGAATCATCAATACCCCTACAAAGAGTAAGGCTGGTGCAGTTGCAAACCCAGGAACAGATTGAGCTAACGGTGCTAAGAACAAACAAGCAATAAAAAGTAAGCCAACTATTACCGCTGTAAGACCTGTACGCCCCCCTGCTGCTACACCCGCAGAAGACTCAATATATGGTGTCGTTGATGATGTACCTAATGCAGCACCAGCAACAATCGCTGAAGAGTCTGCAAACAGAGCTTTCTTTAAGCGTGGCAATTTACCATCTTTGAGTAAACCAGCACGATGTGAAACACCAACCAGCGTTCCTGTTGAATCAAATAGATCAACTAAGAAGAACACAAAAATTACACCGATTAAACTTGCGGTAAATAAGCCTTCAAAATCCATTTGCATGAATGTTGGTGCAATTGAAGGAATTTGACCAACCACACCTTTAAATTCACTCAATCCTAGGAATGTTGAGATTGCAGTCAACACTAAAATACTAATGATAATCGCACCACGTATTTTAAAGTGATGCATAACAACAACCATCAAAAAACCGAATAAGGCTAAGAGAACGGTTGGTTGTTTTAAATCACCTAAACCCACTAGAGTCGCAGGATTATCCACAATGATGCCAGCATTTTTCAAAGCGATTAATGCTAGGAATAAACCAATACCACCACCAATAGCCAATTTTAAAGACATTGGAATGGCATTCACGATAGCTTCACGAATTTTAAACATACTGATCGCGATGAAGACCAGACCAGACACAAATACCGCAGCTAAAGCGGTTTGCCAAGGCACACCCATTCCTAAACATACCGAATAGGTGAAATATGCATTTAAGCCCATACCCGGAGCCAATGCGATTGGGTAATTGGCAATAATACCCATGACAAAACAACCAATTGCTGCTGCCAAACATGTCGCAACAAATACCGCACCATGATCCATTCCTGTTTCAGACAGAATCATTGGATTGACAATGATGATGTAGCACATTGTTAGGAATGTCGTCATCCCTGCAATCATTTCAGTTCGAAAAGTTGTTTTGTTTTCGCTTAGTTTAAATAAGCGTTCAAGCAAACCCGCTGAAGAATTTGGATTTGTCATTGTCGAGCCCCTGCTTAAGATCGAGCGAGTCGTAAAAATTATTTAGATCATTTATTCAATGATTCATTGGCAAATGTAGCTCAGATGACGCATTCAATAAACGTACCAAAATGACATTTCCGATAAATTGAAGCACAATTAAAAAAGCTGCAATAAAGCAGCTTTGATATGATGATCTATCAATTGAACAGTCGCTAGACAATTCGATCTATCGGGATATATTTTTAATTATAACATAGACTGAATTTGAAGGGCTGAATACACAGTCATAGGTTATAAAGCGCAAAAATTTAATCTTTATTTAAATTATGTTAAAAAATATAAATTTAAATATACCCCTTAAAAAATAACTGATGATTTTTAGATCATTTAATTTTAAATGGTAAATAGATTAAGCTTGCTGACAGTGAATACTTTCTAAATTTGCATTCTCACCGATCAGCATGAACTTTATTTCATTTGGAGGTATTCCCAAATCAGGTAACCTAATCCAAAGCCTAGACAGGAATACGCAGTAATAATAAAGAAAACGAAACTTGCTTTATTCTTTTTTTTCAAGAAATTCATAATGTTCGCCTTAAGTTAACTCGTCATGCACTATGATAATGCATTTAGCAAATAATACTAGTGAAATAGAATTATTTTCCTTAAATATCAATAAATTACTATTTTTAATAAATACTATCAGTACTTTTCATAACCACTTCATTTTATTATAAAAAAATTGAATATCCCACCTAAATGCATCAATTTTCAGATCTTTAAAATAAAAAGGCCACTCTTCATAGTGGCCTTTCATTCGATCAGTTTTGTTGAGAAACAAAACGTGCTCTGGCAGCATGAAGCTTCTTATAGCTCTCAATAAGTTTTAAATGACGATCGAGGCCTTCGAGTTGCATATTGGTTGGCGTTAATCCATAAAAACGTACATCACCTTCGATTGAGCCTATTGCAGCATCGACTCTCTCATCACCAAACATACGTCTAAAATTTGGTTCGTAGTCTTCAATTTCCATCTCTTCATCTAACAATACTTCTAATACAACATCCATGCATTGATAGAATAAACCGCGTTCTACAGTATTGGTGTTGTATTGTAAGAACTGTTCTACTTGGTCTTTCGCTTCTTCGAAATTTTCCAAAGCTAAGTTAATCAATAATTTTAATTCAAGAATAGTTAACTGACCCCACACCGTATTATCGTCAAATTCAACACCAATCAAGGTAATAATATCGGTATAGTCATCCACTTCAACTTCTTCAAGTTTCTCAAGCAAAGCTTCGAGCTGTTCATTATCCAAACGATGTAAATTAAGAATATCTTCTCTAAAGGCTAAAGCTTTATTGGTATTGTCCCAAACCAGATCCTCAACCAAATACACCTCAGAATATCCTGGCACCAGAATTCGGCATGCAGTTGCACCTAAATGTTGGTATACAGCCATGTAAACTTCTTTACCCATCTCTTTTAGGATATTGAACATCTTTTCAGCTTCTTCAGCATTTGTATTTTCACCCTGACTGGTGAAATCCCACTCTACGAAATCATAATCAGATTTCGAACTAAAGAATCTCCAAGATACAACGCCCGATGAATCAATAAAGTGTTCCACAAAGTTATTTGGTTCTGTCAGTGCATGGCTATTGAAAGTAGGACGTGGTAAGTCATTTAAACCTTCAAAACTACGACCTTGTAAAAGTTCGGTAAGGCTGCGTTCCAATGCAACTTCAAAGTTTGGATGAGCCCCGAATGATGCAAAAACACCACCCGTTCTTGGATTCATTAATGTCACGCACATGACTGGGAATTTCCCACCTAATGAAGCATCTTTGACCAGCACTGGAAAACCTTGCTCCTCAAGTCCCTTAATACCCTCAACTATTTTTGGGTACTTTGCTAGAACATGTTCAGGTACATCTGGCAAGGTAATTTCACCCTCTAAAATTTCGCGCTTCACCGCACGCTCAAATATTTCAGATAAACATTGTACTTGTGCTTCAGCCAAGGTATTTCCTGCGCTCATACCATTTGACAGATACAAATTTTCGATCAAATTTGAAGGGAAATATACAATCTCACCGTCTGACTGGCGCACAAATGGTAACGAACAGATACCTCTCTCAATATTGCCAGAATTTGTGTCGTACAGATGTGTGCCTAATAACTCATCTTCGGGATCGTAAATTTCAAGTGTATATTCATCTAAAATTTCTGATGGCAATTCACCATTTGGACCTGGTTGGAACCACTTTTCATCTGGGTAATGCACAAATTCAGCATTTGCGATTTCTTCACCCCAAAATTGGTCGTTATAGAAGAAATTACAATTCAAACGTTCAATAAACTCGCCTAATGCAGATGCTAAGGCACTCTCTTTCGTTGAACCTTTACCATTGGTAAAACACATTGGCGCTTGTGCATCGCGAATATGTAAAGACCATACGTTTGGCACTATATTCCGCCAAGACGCAATTTCAATCTTCATCCCTAAGCCCGCCAAAATTGCAGACATGTTGGCAATCGTTTCTTCAAGCGGCAAATCTTTGCCCGGAATAACAGTCACATTTTCCTTGGCAATATTTGGCATAAGTAAAGCTTGAGCATCCGCATCAATGCTTTCAACTTCCTCAATAACAAATTCTGGACCTGTTTGAATCACTTTTTTTACAGTGCAACGGTCGATTGAACGTAAAATACCTTGTCGATCCTTATCAGAGATATCTGAGGGTAATTCGACTTGAATTTTAAAAATTTGTTTATAACGGTTTTCTGGATCAACAATATTATTTTGGGATAATCGAATATTTTCTGTAGGAATATCTCGTGCAGCACAATACACCTTTACAAAATAAGCTGCACATAATGCTGAAGACGCAAGAAAATAGTCAAATGGGCCTGGCGCAGATCCATCACCTTTATAACGAATAGGTTGATCGGCAATAACCGTGAAATCATCGAACTTTGCTTCCTGTCGAAGATTGTCGAGATAATTGACTTTGATTTCCATGCGGGCACCTACAGAACTTATCCAAACAGCTAGATAAGTTAAAAATAAATTAAAACGCATTGTAATCAGAAATGCTTGCAAATTGAATGAAAGTTTTTTAAATCCTCCCCTTAAGCTCTCTCTAATTGGGCGTAATCAGTATTTTATTTACAAAAATTTTAACAAAAAAAAGCTGGTACCGTAGTACCAGCTTTTTTAATCCGCCAAACTGAAATTCAGTTCAACTTAAGTGTTATTAGATGCTTGCAATAGCAGCATTTAAAGTTGCACTTGGACGCATAACTGCATTTACTTTCTCTGGATCGATTGCGTAGTAACCACCGATATCAACAGATTTACCTTGAACCTCTGCAAGTTCAGCAACGATCTTCTCTTCATTTTCAGCTAAAGTCTTCGCTAAAGTAGAGAATGTCGCTTTTAATTCAGCATCTTCGTCTTGAGCTGCTAATTCTTCAGCCCAGAACTTCGCTAAATAGAAATGGCTACCACGGTTGTCTAACTCACCTGTACGACGTGATGGAGATTTGTCGTTGTCAAGTAATTTACCAGTTGCAGCATCCAATGTTTTCGCAAGTAGTTTAGCTTTAGGGTTGTTTTCTTTAATACCAAGCTCTTCAAGTGAAACAGCGAGTGCAAGGAACTCACCTAAAGAATCCCAACGTAAGTGGTTTTCTTCAACAAGTTGTTGTACGTGTTTAGGTGCTGAACCACCTGCACCAGTTTCGTACATACCACCACCCGCCATTAAAGGCACGATAGACAGCATTTTCGCAGAAGTACCAAGCTCCATAATTGGGAACAAGTCAGTGAGGTAGTCACGTAGAATGTTACCCGTTACAGAGATTGTATCTAGACCACGAGCAACACGTTCAAGTGTGTAACGCATTGCACGTACTTGAGACATGATTTGGATGTCTAGACCATCTGTATCGTGATCTTTTAAGTATTTTTGAACTTTCTTGATCAATTCGTTTTCGTGTGGACGGTATGGATCTAACCAGAAGATTGCTGGCATACCAGAGTTACGTGCACGTGTAACAGCCAATTTCACCCAGTCGCGGATCGGTGCATCTTTCACCTGACACATACGCCAGATATCACCTTCTTCCACGTTTTGAGACATTAACACTTCGCCAGTTTCGATATCTGTGATGTTAGCTACACCAGCTTGCGCGATTTCGAATGTTTTGTCGTGTGAACCGTATTCTTCAGCTTTTTGAGCCATTAGACCAACGTTAGGTACAGTACCCATTGTGCGTGGGTCGAAGTTACCATTCCACTTACAGAAGTTGATCATTTCTTGGTAAATACGCGCAAATGTAGATTCAGGCATTACTGCTTTACAGTCGTAAGGCTTACCGTCAGCACCCCACATTTTACCACCACCACGGATCATTGCAGGCATAGAAGCATCTACGATCACGTCGTTTGGAGAATGGAAATTAGTGATACCTTTTGCTGAATCCACCATTGCTAAAGCAGGACGGTGTTCTTGACATGCGTGTAGATCTTCGATGATCTCTTCACGTAAAGAAGTCGGTAAAGTTTCGATCTTCTCATAAAGACCAGCCATACCGTTGTTTACGTTAATACCTAGTTCGTCGAACAGTTTACCGTGTTTTTCGAACGCTTCTTTGTAATAAATCTTCACACAGTGACCGAATACGATCGGATGTGAAACTTTCATCATGGTTGCTTTAACGTGTAAAGAGAACAAGATGCCCGCTTCTTTACAATCATCTAATTCTTTTTCATAGAAGTCGCAAAGTGCTTTCTTGCTCATGAACATAGAATCGATGATTTCGCCGTCTTGCAGTGCAACTTTGTCTTTAAGAACGATGGTTTCACCAGAATTGGTGATCAGTTCCATTTTCACATTGCGAGGACGATCTAAAGTCATAGACTTTTCGCCGTGATAGAAGTCACCTTCATCCATGTGAGAAACGTGAGTTTGTGACCACTGTTTCCACTCACCCATAGAATGTGGGTGTTTTTTCGCATAGTTTTTAACAGCAGCAGGCGCACGACGGTCAGAGTTCCCTTCACGCAATACTGGGTTTACTGCTGAACCTAAGCATTTACCAAAACGTGCTTTGAGTGCTTTTTCTTCTTCAGTCGTAGGATTCTCAGGATAATCTGGAATTGCATAGCCTTTTGATTGAAGCTCTTTGATACATGCAGTCAACTGAGCTACAGATGCACTGATGTTTGGAAGTTTGATGATGTTTGTGTCTGGATCTTGTGTAAGACGACCTAATTCTGCAAGATTGTCTGATACTTTCTGCTCTTCGCTAAGGTATTCAGAGAATTCAGCGAGCACGCGTGCTGCAACTGAGATGTCAGTTTTTACAATCTCAACACCAGCAGGCTTAGTAAAGGTCTCAATGATCGGCAGTAGTGAGTAAGTCGCCAGTAATGGCGCCTCGTCGGTCAGTGTGTAGATGATAGTTGACTTTCCACCAGCCATATATAGCCCCTTGCTTTGGATTGAGTTACAGAGCACCGAACTTTTGGTCCAGTCTCTTAGAACCGATTTGCTTAAATTAAAACGTTGAGAGTATCGTTCTTCGTCGCATTTCAGTCAATGAAATAAGCTTTTAGTACGCTATTTTGATGAAATAACATACAAAATAGTATCCATCTTTAGTTTGATAATACTGTATGAATTTCATTACTTCTGAATGAAAAGTGAAGAACTGGTAATGAACGTTGATCTCAACTTCCCTGTAATATGAACATTATACGTGTCTCATATTTAAACAGGATGGCAAAAGCGTACATTTCGGGCGTTATTGTAAGTGTTAATGTACGGGTATATTAATAAATTACGGAAATACCCAATATTTAGATTAAAGCATTTTGGGTATTTATACTTAAAATATATAATTTAATATCAAATTTAGAGATTTTTTAAACGCAATTTTTCTTGATAGAGCAAGTGATAACGAATACTTTACTTTTAAAAAAAGAAGTAATGTCTTGATTACGAAAAAAGGGCTTAAGTAAAATACTTAAGCCCTTTTTTTAAATCTTGGTAGGTATATCCAGACTCGAACTGGAGACCTCTACGATGTCAACGTAGCGCTCTAACCAACTGAGCTATACACCTAGAATGCTTCGCATCTTATGCAAAAATCACTTGGCTGACAAGCCTTTTTCATATTTAACCAAAAGAAATGAACAAGTTTTAATCATTGACTTAAAATTTGCGAACTCTTGTTTGGAAATACTCGATTGTGAATAACTTAAGTGCTCGTACAGAATGACAATTTCGAGGAAAACAGCTCTATCATTTTGACTTAAAGGTGATGAAATTCTTTCCAACCATTGTCGAACCGTTTCGTAAGAATAACGGCGATTGTGGAGTCCTAATTTTTTATTAAAAATATGAAGTACCCAATCGATTTGTGAATAGTGTTTTCTTTTTTTTCTCAACATCCATAGTGTATAACATCCTAATATGATCAGTGAGCCTGCAAGGATAATCACAAACACTGAAGCAACTGAATGAATTCCGAATTTTGTCATCCAATTCTGTTGTTGATCAGCGTTATATCCAACAATTTTACTTTGCCATTGATAACTTGCGTAATCACTCCATACACGAATTTTTGTCAAAAAAGGATATTTTGCAACTGACCAATTTGTATTCTCAGAGTAGAGTGTTTGATTATTTTGAATTAAATTTTGCATTCCCTGATCAATACGTTCAGGAGCAATCATTGCAGTGGGATCAATCCTCTGCCATTGACCTCCAAAATATACTTCAGTCCAAGCATGTGCATCTAACTGCCTCACTTCCCAACTTTTTTGGTCTGGCGCAAATTGACCTCCTTGATAACCTGTTACGACTCGGGCAGGAATACCGACATAACGCATCATCATGACAAAACTAGAAGCAAAATGCTCACAAAATCCTTGTTGTGAATTAAACATAAATGCATCTATCCGATCACCACTCAAAACACCGGGAGATAAAGAATACTGAAAGCTATTTTGCTTAAACCAGTCTAAAACTTGCTGGATATAACGCTCTGGCTGCTCTCCACTTTTAATAAATAAGTCCCATGCTAAACTTTGACTTTTGATATCGCGCTGACGGAGATACTGGGTGTAATACTGAATTTGAAACTGACTAAGTTCATGATTTATTTTCGTCCCACGCCCTAACCAAACTAAGTTTATAGGTTGAGCCGTTTGAATAGGTCGTTGAGCTGAAATACCACCGTCATAACGGAGATAATAATTTCGTTGTTTAGGTACAGATTGCTCTAATCCCATGATCCATTCTACAGAAGGATCTTTAGCCAAATAATGATATTCAACTTTTTGATTTAAATTAGAAAGTTGATAAGAGTTTAACTCGTTTAACCCTCTATTAAATCCATGACTCGTCCATTTTTGACCATCATATTGATCTAAGACCAAAGCTCGCCAATACATTTCTGAACGCGTCGGTAATTTTGTGATATCACCAATAATACGAAATGCCAATTCATTTGACTGAGACAGCTCAGCAATGTCACCTGGGGACATAGAGTCACTGATTCCTGTCATTCCCTTATTTTGCTGAATCGGGAGATGCCAAAGCGGAGGTAATCGTGGGAAAAAAATAAAGAGCAATATAAAAAAAGGAATTGCCAATCCGATGAATTTACCGACATGAATGATATCGTGCTTTAAGCCATTTTTAGTTTCAGGAGTGGACAGAAACTCCGCGGTTTGAATTCTATAAAGTCCTACAAAACAGCTCACTAAGCACAGCACTACTCCCAAAGCAACATACAACGTTTGACTGTATAAAAACGTACTTGCCGCCACGAATAAGGCAAAATTAAAAACGATGATCAAATCACGTTTTTTTTGAGTTTCTAATGCTTTTGCAAATAGAAAAGTTGTCAGCGATGCTACCCCAGCCTCAACACCAACAAAGGTATGGTAATGCAGATAAATCGCGCCAAGTGCAATTGCTGTAAAACTAAATTTTATTGCTTTGGAGACATTTTTTTTACTTTTTTGAATATGCCATAAATATATAAGCTCAATACAGAGCACCAAAATTAAAGCATAAGGCAGATAAATAATCTGGATAAATAAAATGAGTGCCAAACTCAATAGCATGGATTGTGAAACTTTAGGATGTACCATATATCTAAACCTATTTTCTATTTCACACTTTATGCCTGAGCAAGCAGAATTTTAGCCTGCTTGATATGCTCAGCTCCAAATCCTTGATTCAATTCGGCACGAGGTAACACCAGCTTAAAAGGAATTTGTAATTGCTCACATTGCTCCACCACACCCATCATATATTTAAGCTTTTCTTCATGCTCGACTGACGGCATATGATGATAATGAATATCAACACATGGATCCTGTTGATGCTCTTCAAAAACTTTAATATACAAACCTTGTCCACGAGCAGCCTGCTTCCAAGATACACTTTGTAATGAGTCGCCGACCTGAAAACTTCTTAATTCTTTAAACTCATCTTTTTCCTGATCCAATACAAATGCATTTGAAAAGCTTGTATTGGGATTTATTTTGGCTTGTGGCGCAATCCATGCATGTCGTCCATGAAAGATATAAGTCCAAGCTCGAACAAGACCAAATGGATACACTGAAGCAATGTGTATATCGGGATAGTTATACTGTCCTCGTTGATCAACATGAATCGGTATAACACATTCAGACTGTTTTTGGTCAATGTGAATGTGCTGTGTCTCAGAATCGATGGAGATCGATAAATAACGTGAATATGAATAAGGTTGATTCAAGTAGATTTTAAATAAAATCGAGTGCCCTACCTGTCCAACTTCATCAGTAATGATGTCTATCTCAAGACCATGCAATTGTTTAAAGGTGATATAAAAACTAATGCATAAGATTGCACTAATTAAAAAGCAGAAACCTAATATCAAATTATTGGCATAGTTAATACCCGCAATAAATGTGATCAAAATCAACACAAGATATAAGAAACCTTGCTGATAAATAAAAATCAAAATATCGCGTTGACCAATTTTTTTACTCTGCTCAAACCGAAATCTTTTTTTTAACCATTGCTTCCAGATACTGGTCACCTGCATACCCTCAAATCAATTTAACCTGATTCATTAGGGAGACCGTCTCATCCTCACTCAAGTTTAATCGATGAGCGCATACTGCTGAAAATACAGCTTTTACATCATCAGGAATGACAAAGGCTCTGGCATGCACGATCGCTCTCGCTTGTGATGCTCGTTTTAAAGCCAATAATCCACGCGTCGATAAACCATGCGCACTTTTTCGTGTTACCGCAGCCAAATCCAATAAATAGTCTTGAATTGCATCACTTAAATGGACTTGATGAGTCAAAGATTGCAATCTCAGTATTTCAGTCTCATTAAATACATGGATCAACTGTGCGATTAATTTGGCACGTGATTCTTGTTGAAGAAGTATTTTTTCTGCATGGCGAGATGGATAGCCAAGAGATAACCGCATGAGGAATCTGTCTAACTGAGACTCTGGTAGTGCATAAGTCCCGCTTTGAAAGAGTGGATTCTGAGTTGCTATCACCCAAAAAGGCTGAGGTAAAGCATAACGCTGTCCATCAATCGTGGCGTAGCCCTCTTCCATCGCTTCTAGCAATGCACTCTGTGTCTTAGGACTACAGCGATTAATTTCATCTGCCAAAAGAACTTGGGTAAAGACAGGTCCGTACTTAAATTCAAACTGATGCTCTTTTTGATTAAAAACATTCACGCCAATTACATCACTGGCGAGCATATCATTGGTAAATTGGATTCTTTGAAATGATAAACCTGATAATGATGCCAAACTACTGGCCAATGTGGTCTTACCCAATCCAGGTAAGTCTTCAAATAAAATATGACCACCTGCAATTAAACTACATAAAGCCAATTCAGTTTGCGTATTTTTATCCAAAACAATTTGATTGATTTGTTCTAGAAATAATGAAATTTTGGGAGTAAATGATTGAATCTGAGATTCTAACTCAGGCTGTATAATATCTTTTGATTGAACACTCTGCTTCATTCCCCAAATCATCATTTACATTTCCAAAACTATATATTTCTACCATACAGGTTTTTTTTATTTTCTCAAATATTTCTAATAATCAGTGTATTAAAGAATCAGCATCAAACTTAATGCTGAATAAGCTTCAACTGTGTGAGCATCTCTTCAGGTCCAATTTGAAGGCTTGAATTATTGTTTTCCGCCAGCTTGATCTGTTCAATAAAGTAGCTGTTGATCGGTGCATTCCCCCCGAGTGTATTAGCAAGTCTGACCACTTCACCATTAATCCAATCAACCTCCGTCGTGCGCCCTAAATTCAGATCATCCTGCATAGATGAACGAGCTAGTGGATCAATGGCTAACATTTTGCGACTGATCAACTTAAACAACCAATTAGGAAGTCGAAGAATATGAGGAATGATGTTCGCTGGTACAGGCGTTAATTGTGCGGGTTTAATATTTGCCTGCTTTAAAATTTGAAGCGTCTCTAACTGTGCCTGAGCAAGGCACTTTCTATACATTCGATTAGTAAGTTGATTTCTTAAAGTTAGACCAGATAAAGCGTTAATCGAATTGTTCAAGTTGAATAAGACTTTAGCCCACTGTACCTCTAACATATCATCACGGAATTCAACTTGCAGTTTCGCCGCATCTAACACTATTTTTAGCTGATTACTTTCTACAAATTTTTTTATCATTAATGTTCCATCAGAACCTTGATGGAAATGAGACGGTTTGAGTTCTGCGACATTAAATGGAACCATTCCTTCCATAATCTCCCATTCTGGCAGCATTTTTTTTAACCGTGGAACATTACTCACCCCATTTTGAAAACTGATGAGACTCGGTTTATTGACTGTGTCACAACTTCGTATTTCAGATGCCACTTGCTCTGTCGCTGCTGATTTTACACAAATCATGACTAAGTCCGTGTCTAGGACTTCTGCTAGATTTGTTGTAAGTCTTAATTGATCTGGAGTGAGCTTATGATGGTAGCCGTTTAAATCACTGAGCTCCAACCCATTTTGGCTTAATTTTTGATAGCTTCTTTCTCTACAGTAAAATGTCACCTGATGGCCTGCTGCGACCATTCTTCCACCGATATAACACCCAATCGACCCAGCACCATAAATTCCAATTTTCATGTTTTTATCCTTTGTTATTGATCAAGAGTATACGAGTTTCAGAACAATAAATTTGTCAGGTTTTATACAATTAAGACAAATAAAAAACGACACCTCAGTGCCGTTTTTTATGTAAAGCTAGAAAATTAACATGGACATTTCTTCATAACGCCTGCTGCACTTGGATAGCGTGCATCGACACAATAACGATGAAAAGTTTTTTCATCCATTGGCTCTAAGTCAGGGTGATGCTTTTTCATATGTTCTACATAGTTTTGGTAATCTGGCACACCCACCATTAAACGTAAACTTTGTTGTAGCCGCTGCCAAATCAGTTGAACTGTTTTGATTCCATTCAACATTAAAAACTTCTTCGGCTGAGCCAAAATCGTGAATTTAATGATTTTACCCAATGCTAGCTTTTGACGAATTTGTTCTTTCAAACTCATTTGGTCTCTCCTGCAGGGATTTGATCAGTATAAATTGCTTCAGCTTCTTGAGCCGTTGGCTGCGGATTTGCTAAAGCACGACGAATCACTTTAATAGCAGCAAATAACATCACCACAGCAACAATCATAAAGAATGCACATAACGCAGCATTAATCTGATTTGATAAAGCAACAGTTTGCATTTCCGCAATTGATTTCGCAGGCGCTAAAATTTCGTTTCGCTCAATAGCCGCGTTGAAACGATCTGCTTGTGCCAAGAATCCGATTTTTGGATTTTCATGGAAGATTTTTTGCCAACCAGCAGTCATCGCTGTAATGAATAGGAAAATTGTTGGAACAATGGTGACCCACACATATTTTTCTTTCTTCATCTTGAACAAAATGACAGTACCTAGCATCAGCGCCATCGCAGCTAAAATTTGGTTACCAATACCAAATAATGGCCACAAACTATTAATACCACCCAGTGGATCAACTACGCCTTGATATACAAAGAAACCCCAGCCTGAGACTGCAACGGCAGTACCAATCAAGTTGCCCACAAACGACTTAGAGTTTTTAACCGCAGGGACAACGATACCCACAGTATCTTGAACCATAAAACGGCAAGCACGTGTTCCTGCATCAACAGCAGTTAGAATAAATAGCGCTTCAAACAAGATCGCAAAGTGATACCAAAATGCCATCATTTCACGACTATTAAAAATTTCAGTGATGATGTGCGCCATACCAATCGCAAACGTCGGTGCACCACCAGTACGAGAAAGAATTGTGCTTTCACCAACCTCTTGAGCAAGTAGTGTTAAAGCTTCAGGTGTAACCACAAATCCTAGATTACGTACCGCCTCTGCGGCACTTTCAACCGTCGTTCCTATCACCGCAGCTGGTGAGTTAATGGCAAAATAAACGCCTGGATCCAAGATCGTTGCACAGATCATCGCCATGATTGCGACAAATGATTCCATCAACATACCGCCGTATCCGATCATCCGGATATCGCGTTCATTATTTACGAGCTTAGGTGTAGTTCCTGATGAAACCAATGCATGGAAACCTGAAATTGCACCACAGGCAATGGTAATAAATAAGAATGGGAAAAGTGATCCAGAGAATACAGGTCCCGTACCATCTACGAAGTGGGTAATTGCAGGCATTTTTAATTCAGGCATCGCAAATACAATACCCAATGCTAAACCTGCAATTACACCAATTTTCAAGAAAGTCGATAAATAATCACGTGGAGCCAATAACAACCATACTGGTAATACAGAAGCGATGAAACCGTAGATAATCAATGCCCATGTTAACTCTGTACCAGATAAAGTGAATAATTGCCCCCAATAAGGATGTTGAGCAATATTTTCACCGTAGATGATACCGAGCATCATCAGTACAAAGCCAATGATTGAAACTTCGGCAATCTTTCCTGGACGGATATATCGCATATATACGCCCATAAATAATGCGATTGGAATGGTAGCAGCAATACTAAACACACCCCATGGACTATTGGTTAATGCTTTAACCACCACGAGTGCAAGCACAGCTAGGATAATGATCATTACCCCTAATGCGCCAAGCATCACAATAATCCCTGCAAATGAACCCAGTTCTTGTTTTGCCATTTCACCCAGTGAACGTCCGTCACGGCGTGTAGAAATAAATAAAACTAGAAAATCTTGGACTGCACCTGCCAGTACAACACCGACTAACAGCCAAATCGTTCCTGGTAAATAACCCATTTGCGCAGCAAGAATAGGCCCAACTAACGGACCAGCACCTGCAATCGCAGCAAAGTGATGACCAAACAGAACACTTTTATTTGTAGGCACATAATCTAGACCATCTGCTAGACGGTGCGCAGGTGTTAAACGCCGAGCATTTAACTCGAATACTTTATTTGCAATAAATAAACTGTAAAAACGATATGCAATACTGTAAACACAGACTGCAGCGAGTACGAGCCAAACTGCGTTGACATGTTCTCCACGACTAACCGCTAATATTCCAAAGGACACTGCGCCAATTATGGCCACAATAATCCAAATCAATTTCGAAGCCATGGATGACTTCGGTTGTATTTGATCCATATCAAACCCTCATTATTTCGTATTTGCAATCAGCTCAATTTTATTATTCGTGTTACTGCTGTTTTCCCTTGCGACTATACTCCTCAATAATTCTTCTTTACCTTAGACCTTGGCATTAAAAAAGGGATGATTGTCATCATCCCTTTCGATAATAGTATAAATTTACACCATTATGCACGTTCTAAGTATTCACCAGTACGTGTGTCAACACGAACGCTTTCTTCTTGTTGAACGAATAATGGAACACGTACTACAGCACCTGTTTCAAGTTTCGCTGGTTTACCACCACCGCCAGAAGTATCACCACGTACGCCTGGATCAGTTTCAACAATTTTTAATACCACGAAGTTAGGTGCATTCACTGTTAAAGGAACACCATTCCACAACATGATTGTGCATTTTTCGTTTGAATCGTCTTTCAACCATTTCGCAGCATCACCCATTGCAACTTTATCAGCCGCAATTTGCTCGAAAGTTACAGGATCCATGAAGTTCCATAGTTCGCCGTCGTTGTATAAGTAGTCCATTTCTACTTCTACGATATCTGCAGCTTCTAAAGAATCACCAGATTTGAATGTTTTTTCTAATACTTTACCTGATTTAAGGTTACGTAATTTAACACGGTTGAACGCTTGGCCTTTACCTGGTTTAACGTATTCGTTTTCCATGATTGAGCATGGGTTACCATCAAGCATTACCTTAAGGCCAGACTTGAAATCGTTCGTAGAATAATAGGCCATGAGAGGCTCACTCCAAACTTACTAACTTTAATCTATTAATGCGATGGGCTGCTACACTGTCATTTAGCAAGTCTGACAGGTGCATGATATGCCACATGCACATGCATTTATGTTGCGTATTCTAAATGACCAACCTACTCTGCCGCAATGATAAATTCCGAAATACAATGTTTAAGCTGTCTAAGTTCCATGCAGAACTACTGTTGTAGACTTAATTTGATCATCTTTAGGCTTGAGTATTTTCATCCCGACATTCAATAAAGAAGGCTTAATCAGGACACAACTGAGTTTTTCAATGGGATTTGATTTAAAATGAAGCCTTTCATCTCCCTCTAAATTTAAACTGTATGACCCACTATTTGTATCAAGAGCAACATTGGCAAAATCAACTCAGCGATTTAATCACTGACCCACATGAGCTCATTGAACTCTTGGAATTGCAACCTGAAGATTTAATACATGGTGCAATTTTGGCATCAGCCCAATTCAAATTAAGAGTTCCTCGTGCCTTCGTCGCGAAGATGCAAAAATCAAATCCTGATGACCCACTGTTACTTCAGGTACTCCCTCATCATCTAGAGTTAAATGAACATCCTGATTTTGTGACAGACCCCCTTGATGAGGAGGCTGCCAATTTAATTCCAGGTGTATTACATAAATATCAGTCACGTTTTTTACTGACTTTAACAGGTGCATGTGCTGTTCATTGTCGTTATTGTTTTAGACGTCATTTTCCATATCAAGAAAATTTACCTAAAAATGACGACTGGAAAAAAATACAAGACTACTTACTCGCTCATCCAGAAATCAATGAAGTGATCTTAAGCGGAGGGGATCCCCTAACACTTTCAAATCGTAAACTTGCCGTTTGGATCGATAGATTAAGTTCAATTCCACATCTTAAAATTTTGCGTATTCATTCTCGAGTTCCAATCGTTATTCCAAATCGGCTTGATGATGAACTTATTTCTCTCTTAAAAAACAGTAGGCTACGTATTATTCTGGTGGTACACTCAAACCATGCTGCTGAAATTGATGACTTTACCGCTTCGAAATTAATGCAAATTTCACAACAAAATATTTTGGTGTTGAATCAAGCTGTGTTATTAAAAGGTATTAATGATCATCCTGATATTTTGGTTGATCTAAGTCATCGATTATTTGATGCGCGTGTGATGCCTTATTATTTACATGTGTTGGATAAAGTAAAAGGTGCTCAGCATTTTGATTTACCAAGTGAATCTATTGATTCAATCTATAAAGAGGTTTTGGCAAGGTTGCCTGGATACTTGGTTCCAAAGCTGGTTAGAGAAATTGCGGGAGAACAGAATAAAACACCGCTTTATGGAGTTGCCACTTTTTAGAGACTCATTTACATGCTTCAGGCTCAGATTTCAGAAATTTTTCACTATCCTACTGCCTTGACTCGAGATCAACTAAGTTTTGCAAATGCAAATGTTCAGGACTTGAGTTTTTGGGCATCTCAACTTTCAATTATGCAATTAGGTGACACCTCTGAAGCGGTGTTGAAAGCCCTCAATGAAATCGCTGAACTCAAATGTTTGGAAACATTGCGCTTTGATCTTATTCAAGCGCTACACCCTTTGATCGAAAATATTTTAGAGAGACTTGAAAAAAACTTTTTAAATCAAGGTCTTTTTCTATCAGACCGTAACAAAGATATTATAGAGTTAACCACTCGCTTGAGAACATTATTTGCTGATATCTATATAGATATTGCACAGCGCAGTGAAATGCAGCTAAAACAACAAAAGTTTTCTATTTTGAAGTTTACTCAAAAGCGTAATGTGAAAACTGCACGACTCCTTTCCAGTTATTACGCTCTTCAACAATTGGGTTTATTGTTAGTACAACAACAGATGCTTTATCGTTCTGCCTTGTCTAAGCAATGGTTAATGACCCATTATCTGTATGATTTAGCATTAAAAAACCAAGAACACACGGTCAACATTAATTTATTGCAAGGCACTCATCACGCTTTAAAAAATATTCAACAGTGCTATGCCCAAGTCTTATTATTAGAAATATTTAATACTCACCAAATTCGTCCTTCTGAGATCTACGCGCTCTATCAATGTACAGCGGATTGGGCGCAACTAGTGCAAGTTTTACCACGTGAAACCACTTTATCTCGTTACGTCATTGATACCACTAAAGATCATCCGCCAGTTTACAACCGAAAACACCATGAAAGTTTTAAACCAAACATTTTCGTGGCAACCCAATCTTTGCTTGAGCATATCAACTTAACCATTCAAAAGGACAATGAATATCTATCTAAGAAAGAGAAAGCTTATTTAACTGCACCTCTTAAATTTCATGTACAAAATGTTTTAGGCTCGACCATTGAACGTAGACATGAGCGTTATGAACATTCCGCTCAGTTACAACTCTGTTTCAGTTTACTTACCGCACATTATTATCTCTCAAAGACCAAAACTTTTAGCGAAACCTTGCGACTAACACCGCCTAAATCAAAATCAGAGGACGAGTTTGCATTTACATATTTAAATGACTACCCAGATGCCTATACAGACAAATCAAACAAAGTTCTAGATAAACAGGCACGTCAAATCCATGCGGCTCAAGTTTTAGATATCAGTTTAAATGGCTATCGCGTACGTTGGTTAGAAGAAGAAGCACCACCAAATTTAAGAACAGGTGAATTTATCCTGATCAATGAGGGGGTGAACAGCAAATGGAAAGGTGGTGTAATTCGTTGGATCAAACAATCTGTTAAAAAAAGCTATGAACTTGGGCTTGAAGTGATTGGACCCGACATCCACCCTTGCGCCGCAAAAGTTTATACAGATCGAAGTTCTTTTAATTATCATCCATGTTTATTTGTACAAACCTTGAAGATTGATGCTCCACAGCATTCTCTTATTTTGCCAAATTTACAGTTTTTCAAAGAACAACAATCTATTTATTTACGCTTAACTGATCAAGATATCAAAGTAGAATTGATAAAGACCATGCTCATCACACAAAGTTTTGTTCAATTTGAATTTGAATTATTTAATGATGAGCAGCAATATCTGATTGATGAATTTTTACAACATCAAAACCTTGAATCAAATCGTTTTCAAGACGTATGGGAAGCATTGAAGTGAAAAACCTACTTCTATCAACACAATTAAAACAATCTGGAATGCGCTTACTCATTGTCGATGATAACCAGATTCGTTATAACCATATTATCTCTTTACTCGAAAAACGCGAGTACAAGGTAGAAGCAGTACTACTCGATGATCAAGTGAGTCTTGAAAAGCAACTTCATTTAGATTGGGATTTAATTCTATTTGGTCGCGCCTATGAACTGACCTTAACTCATTTTCTTCGACTGCTTGCAGATTCTGATAAAGCTTTAACCCCCACACTTTATCTAGCTCCAGAAGCGCTAGAAATGTCTGAAGTAAAACTCATTTCGATGGGCATCTACGATGTTTTAAATATTGATCAATCTGAACAATGTTTACTTAAAATTATTCGAGCATTGGCTTTTAGTCGCTTACAAAAAAATCAGATGCAATTAACGGATGAACTGAAACACAATGTTCAAATTAAACAAAATTGGATCGAAGAGCATAAAAAAGCAGTCGCAATCATAGAAGAAGGGATTGTCGTTGAATGCAACCATGAGTTTGCGCATTTATTTGGCTTCAACACGTGTGATGACGTTATTGGATTCCCGCTCATTGATTTAATACAACCTGAGGATATTCAATCTTTTAAAGCACGATTTAAAAAATTAGCTTTCGGTAAATTTGAGTACGGTCCTTTTGAACTGATTTCTCTTAATCCACAGTTAACACATCAAAATCCAGTCCAAATTGAATGTAATCCTACAGATCAAAATCAAATCATTGAAATTACGATTTCAACGCATTTTCAACAGGATGATCAACCATTTAGTCCTCAACTTGAGACTGCACCTCATCAGGACAGTAGAATTGCACCACACACAACATTGCCAAAAATTTTACAACATCTTGAAGAACACCCTGCTCAAGAAAATGCTTTGGTCATCTTCAGCCTAGCCAGTTGTCCAGACTATATCTTGAGTTCTGATTGGGATACTTTTAAAGGCTATTTCGGCAAACTTTCAGACTTTATTCTCGAACAGACCAACGGCGCTGTATTTAAAATTGAAACAGCACTGTATGCCACTATCATTCAAGCTGAAACGATTGAAGTTCTAAAATCAAGACTCTCTGCGCTACATGCGCTTGAAAAACCTAGGCTCGTCAATTTGGGAGATCAAACCTATCAACAACATGTCAAAATTGGTTATAGCCTCTTCAAACTGTCAGATTTAAATGTAGATAATTTTGAACAGCTCATTGCAAATGCTTATAACACTGCCCTACCCAATTTATTGAGCAATGATGCTGCTTTAGAGACAACGCTTGAAGAAATTGAAGAGATTCATTTTGAAGTTACTCAAGCAGATGAGCCGACCGCTATTCAGTTAAATACACCTTCTTCTGAAGTAGAGCCTGATCATTCAACAGAATTTGTATTTCAAGCAATTGAAGAACCTGTGCAGTCAGACGAAGTTCACGGCGATATCCTAGTACATCTTCGTAAAGTTCTTGAACGCGATCAAATTACGCTAAAGTTCCAACAAATCTATGATAAAGAAGACACTAGTCTTAATACCTATGAAGTAAGCAGTGGGTTTATTTTTGAAAACCAATGGATTCAATTGGACGATATTGAAGAATTGGTGGATGACCCTGAGTTGTCTATTAAAATTGACCGATGGATTTTGGTTGAGGCAGCAAAGCAACTGCACAATTTTTTAACACAATATCCTGAAGCTAAACTGATTATTAATTTACGACATCATGTTCTCTTAAAGCATCATCAATTGGCAGAATTAATTTCAAAACTGCTCATGATTGTAGGAGCAAAAGCACCTCAACCACTGATTTTACAGTTTAAAGAAAAATACATTGCTCAACATTTAAATGAAATTCTGCCTGCGATTGAGGTATTGAGAGCACAAGGTGCAGATATTGCCGTTTGCGAGTTTGGATTAAGTAAATGTAGCAATCTCATTCTCAAAGTTGCCAATATTCAGAATTTCACGCTGCATGAAGAATTCACAGATGATTTAAATACTGAAGAAGGTATTGAACGTTTTAAACAGGCGATTGAATACTTTAATACTCATCGATCAGTCAATTTATTACTCAAAAATCTCAATGATATGAATAGCTTTGCCAACGCGTGGAATGTCGACGTGAGATTTTTACAAGGTGATTATTACCAGCGTAAATTGGATCAGCTCATGAATGTTCAAGATCAAAGTTAATTCCATATTTTGGACATAAAAAAACAGGCTGAACGCCTGTTTTTTTATTTTGGGTATTAACGTTTGATAGAACGTGACATACCAGCAAAACGTTGTTTGAACTTGTCGATACGACCGCCAGTGTCAACGTTCTTTTGCTTACCAGTGTAGAATGGGTGGCAAGCTGAGCATACGTCTAGGTAAAGTGTTTCTTTACCAACAGCTGAACGAGTTTCGATTACGTTACCGCAAGAGCAAGTAGCAACTAATTTTTCGTATTTTGGGTGAATATCGGCGCGCATGGTCGATTCTCCATAGAGTTAAGAAGGCTTTAGCTGTCATCGCAATTGATCACTCTCTTCATCCATTACAACAGACGCAGAGGAAAGGCTGAAATACAGCAGATCAACACCACAACAGACCATTCTTTTGGCCCACCGAGACGGCTTCCGTCAGAGCTAAGCACAACAAGTGGACGACATTATACGCCACTTTATTTCAGATAGCGAATTATTCCTTTAAGACTTTTCAATTTGCTTGGACCAATGATTTGCAATAATTCCGCACACCATTAATTGGATTTGATGGAAAATCATAATTGGCAATATGATCATCCCCATAGGTTGTCCAATGAAAAGAATTTGCGCCATAGGCACTCCACTTGCGAGTGTTTTCTTAGAACCACAAAAAAATACAGCAATTTGATCGGCACGATTAAATCCAAACCACTTTGGGGCGTGATAGGCTAAAAGCATAATCAAGGTCAGAAGCACAGAGCATGCAATAATTAACCACATGAAGGTCACCCCACTGACTTCATTCCATAGACCTGCTACGACTGCACTACTGAATGCGCCATACACCACCAAAAGAATTGAGCCTTGATCAAAAGTTTTGACAATACTCGGGGCTTTTTGTATCAGAGGAAAAACAATAGGACGCAATAATTGTCCCAAAATAAATGGAACCAATAACAGCAGAATAATTTTGACGATCGCACTGGTTGGATCAAACCCATGATCAGACTGGCCTAAAATAAATAAGGTCACTAATATAGGTGTGATAAACATACCAATAATATTAGAGAATGAAGCACTACACACAGCACTTGCGACATTACCACCTGCTACTGAAGTAAATGCAATAGAAGACTGAACTGTTGAGGGTAAGAAGCACATAAACAAGAAGCCCCAATACAATTCTTGTCCAAGTAGCGGTAGCAATACAGGTTTAGCCATTAACCCTAGAATTGGGAAAACTGCAAACGTCAGTGCAAAGACCAAACTGTGTAATTGCCAATGTTTAATGCCTTGAATCACCGCCTCACGTGATAACTTTGCACCATGTAAAAAAAATAGGATTGCAATTGCAATCGTGGTGAAATAAGAAAAATAGTGAGCAGCAACACCTGAAATTGGCATCAGTGATGCTAAAATCACCATAACAAACAGCAATATCGTGAAACGATCTAACGCTAAGAGCTTTAGCACCCCATATCCCTCTTTTTATTCTCTAAATTGAAAATAAGCCCAATACTCATAGATTGGGCTTATCTTTAAAATTTTACTCACCAATCAGCGAGTGAAACTTAATTATTTCTCGCATTACTGTCTTGTTGAATAAGTTCAATCTTGTAACCATCTGGATCTTCCACAAAAGCGATTACGGTTACACCGCCTTTCATTGGTCCAGCTTCACGGACAACATTACCACCACGTGCTTTGATTTCTTCACACGCTTTATACGCATCATCCACTGCGATCGCAATATGACCATACGCATTACCCAGCTCATAGCTGTCTGTATCCCAGTTATGCGTTAGCTCAAGAACAGTATTGTTTTCTTCATCACCATAACCTACAAAGGCTAAAGTGAATCGACCTTCTTCATAATCGCGTTTACGAAGCAAAGTCATACCGAGTACTTCAGTATAGAACGTCAATGAACGCTCTAAATTGCCTACACGTAACATGGTATGTAACATTCGCATAAAATTTACCTATTGATTGAAAGATGTACTTTTCAACTGATTTAACAATTTCGCCACCCAAATAACAAGTAACAAAATAGGTAAACCCATTAAAAAAGTCATAAAGAAGAATGATGAATAACCGAAGTTTGTCACTATTGTACCTGAATAGCCACCAATCATCTTTGGAAGCAATAACATCAATGAACTAAAAATTGCATATTGCATTGCTGTAAATGAAACGCTAGTCAAACTCGATAGGAATGCAATAAATACTGCACCAGCAAGTCCTGATGCGAGATTGTCAAATACAATGCCCATCACCAGCCACACCTTGCTATAAGGGACAACCACTTTACCTTTAAGTTCGACTATTTGATCACTATCAACTTGAACAGCTGGAAGATCAGATAAAGTCATACGTGATTTCGGTTGGATCGCTGAAACTGTTTTATAAATATGATCTTGGATTAATTCATGCGCCTGACCTGCATGCTGCACGACGGCTTGCACCGTAAATTTAGTATGGTTTTTTAGACTGTCTCCCGGGACAACCACGCTCCAATTATTTTGATCCAACTTCGCAGGTATCACTTGCTGATTTGAAATACGAATATTCAGTGTTTGTAGTGTGCTGTCAGCTTTTAAGTTCGAGAGTTGACCGCGAATAATGACATCCTTGCTTAACTCATCTTGGTAGAGAACATTATCCCCTCCAATGGCTTGGATGAAAATCTGAGAATCATCTTGACTCGAATAGCGTTGAAGCGGGATTTCAACATTCAGGGCTTTATCATAACCATCAGGGGTGGATAACACTTGAATACTATTATGTTCAGCAAAATTAGATGCAGGGAGCTTTAAAGACCAGTTCCCCACTTCATCAGGAGTCACTTGATGCTGTTGACCTCCCATTTGTACCAAGACTTGATTCATCGTTGGTCCAGATTTTACGAGCCCCACAAAGATGAGATTGGTCGTGCTGGCAACAATAGCGCCCACCAACATCATTTTCATAATGTTATAACGCTGAGCTAATAAGCCTCCAAGGAAGCCACCTAAAATTACAAAAAAAATGGCGAAAAACTTGTTAAACCAAGCGATTTCTTCTTTATCAAAATTCAAATCAAGATAAAAAAGATTGGCAACCACTCCAGCGACAATATCTGAAATTCGATAAAAACCAATGAGTAATAAAATAGCTAACGCAACTTTCAAACCATAACGTTTGAAGAAATCTAAAATCGGTGATAGCCATGTCTCGACGACTATTTTTTCATCAATGAGTTTTGCTCGGATTAATCCAAATACGACTAGCACAGCCAACGCCACACTCGCGAAGAAACGTAAAACTTGCCCGATAAATGACAAAAAATTACCATCAATATTTAACTGTGAAATCCAAGCACCAAATTGGAGAAACCCACAAACGAAAACTACTGTTGAAATCACAAAGACGATAAATAACTGAAAATAATCCGTTGCTTGATATTGATGAGGTTCTTGATTTACTACCGGTTCATGAATCACTAAAGTCGTCACAATCCCAATCATCATCAATCCAGCCATGAGTAAATAGGTGGACTGCCACGCCTCATAAATATAGTTACCCATGGCTGTACCAAGTGATGCAGCGAAGAGTAATGCACCGAGCTGAGTTACAATGGTCGCAATTCGATAACCTGCGTTATAGGTCGAAGCCATAACCGTCTGAACACTCGTATCTTGTGTCAACTCAATACGATAAGCATCCACGATAATATCTTGTGTCGCTGATGAGAATCCTAGAAAGATTGCGGATATCGCCATGAACGTTAAACTTGAAAATGGCCCTACACTTCCTCCATGAATACTCGGATCAGTAAATGCCATTGAACAAATAGCAATTGCGACCAAAATCTGAGAAACCAATAACCACCCTCGTCGTTTACCCAATTTCCTTGTTAAATAAGGCAATGGTAATCGGTCAATCAAAGGTGCCCAAATGAACTTGAAGGCATAAGCTAAGGCTGCCCATGAAAACATGGTAATGGTACTACGCTGAATACCGGCTTCACTCAACCAGAAAGATAGAGTTGAAAAAATCAGAAAAATTGGGATACCTGATGAGAAACCCAAAAAAAGCATAATGATCGCGCGTCGATCAAGAAAGGCTTTAAATGCCGAAGTCCATCCAGCTGATTCTGGTGACGAAGATTGTGATGTCATTGCGTTGTTATTTTCAGTGAAAAGTACTCTCGCTATTCAACTCTGTAATGCGCTTGGTTTCAATATAATTTACGCAAACTTCACCGAGTATTTCATCAATTTGATCTATCTCAACTTGATATTTTTGGCTAAACCTGTATACCTTAAACTATCAAATGTAAATTATAGTTTTGGATTTCACCTGTGACCCAGAGACACGATCAAATTAGTTCCACCGCAGTAGCTTTAACCACGACATCCACAAACTTAGAACAAAACTCGCAAAACAAGCTCCTATCCGTATTTGAACTTGAAGCCACGCAAAACACCTTGAATGCAACAGCACTCAAACCAGAACAACTGACGCATATTCCAAATTATGACAATATTCCTGCGTCTACAAAACGTATCAAACCCCTTAATAATTTTTTAGGACAAGATCGTGCTAAAGCATCTGTAGAAGCAGGCATTGCCCTCCCATACTCAGGCTATAACATCTTTGCTGTGGGTACGGCAGGGTTGGGTAAACGCACCATGATCAAGCGCTTACTCCAACAACATGCCAAAGATATGCCTACACCGGATGATTGGGTTTATGTATACAACTTCAAAAATGCACGCAACCCAATTGCGCTTAACTTTCCTGCAGGACAAGGCGCAAAGTTTCAAAGTACGCTACATCAAACATGGCAAACGATTTTCAAACAGCTCGAACGTCGTTTTAGTGCTGAAACGTATCACAATCGGATTGAAAAAATTCGTTTAACGACAGGTCATGAACAACAACAAGCTTTGATTGAGCTCACCAAAGAAGGTGAAGAGCTTGATTTAAAGTTGATCAGTCGTAATGAAGAACACTGCTTTATTCCTGTTCATCTTAAAGACAATAAAATTCAAGAGATGTCTCAAGATGACATCAATGCACTGAGTAGCAAAGAACGTTCTGAAATTGCGTCTAATATCCGTTATATGGATAAAAAGCTTGAGCGTTTAGGTTTACAGATTGGTGATCTTGAAGATGAAGCACGTGATATGGTGTCTGAGTTGAATCGTGACATTGCCAAACAAGTCATTATTCCTCGCATGGAACATATTTTAAATAAATTTCCAGACATCAAACATCTTGAACAATATTTAAAACTATATGCTCAAGATATTATCGACAATGTGGAGACCGTACTAGAACAGGAAGAAATTGATTTTTCACCTGCATTATTTAACCGAGTCCCTGCGCGTTATCAAGCAAATTTAGTCATTAGCAACAAGCCAAATTCTGGGGCACCAGTCATCTTTGAAGATTTCCCCACACATTACAACTTACTTGGCCATGTTGAACAATTAACGCAAAATGGCACTATCAGCACTGATTTCACTTTAATACGACCTGGTGCACTGCATCGTGCCAATGGTGGTTTTTTAATGCTTGAGGCTGAGCAGCTTTTAGAACAACCTTATGCATGGCAAGGACTCAAACGAGCGATTAAGTCTGGTCAAATTAAACTCTCATCTCTAGAGCACATGCTAACGCTGACGGGCAGCATTTCAATTGAGCCAGCATCGATTCCATTACAATTGAAAGTCATTTTAATGGCTGAACCAGAAATCTATTATGAGATTCTGGAGGTGGAGCCTGAGTTAGGAAGTATCTTTAAAATCAGAGCTGATTTTACTGACACATTACAACGTAATGACGAAAATGAACAAGCTTATATGCATTTGATTGCAGACTATGTTCAATCCTCTAAACTACTTCCATTTGATCGTTCTGCCTTGGCTGCTTTACTGACCGACTCAAGTCGTCAAGCAGAGGATCAGAGTTCGTTGTCACTACATGCCTTAACTTTAGGTGATCTGATTCATGAATCTCATCACCATGCATCCAAATCTAATGCAACTATGGTGACAGCAGAACATATCGGCACTGCGCTCAAACACCGCCAATATCGTCTAGGTTATTTACGAGAGTTGTACTGGCAAGATTTATCTCGTGGTACACAGCTTATCGAAACGCGTGGTCATCGACTCGGTCAGATAAATGCTTTGTCCGTGATTCACTACGCCGATGTCGAATTTGGCCTACCATCACGCTTGACTGCTTCAGTGTATCAGGGTGGGGGCGATATTTTAGATATCGAACGTAGCGTGGAGTTAGGCGGTTCACTTCATGCTAAAGGTGTACTATTAATGTCGTCTTTCTTAAAGGCACATTTCGGACGTGAACAAACCTTGCACTTCTCTGCCGCTTTGGCTTTTGAACAAAGTTATGGTCAAGTCGATGGTGATAGTGCAACCGTTGCAGAACTCTCCGCTTTAATTTCTGCGATCAGCCAACTGCCGATTGATCAGTCATGGGCGATTACAGGTTCAATGAATCAACTGGGTCAAGTACAACCGATTGGTGGCGTCAATGCCAAAATCGAAGGTTTCTTTGATGCATGTAAACTTCAAGGTTTAACAGGCAAACAAGGTGTCATTATTCCACGTCAAAACATGCAGCATCTAATGTTACGTCAAGATGTGATTGATGCTGTCGAGGCCGGTCAATTCCATATTCATGCCATCAACACAATTGATCAAGCACTTGAGATTCTCATGGCGCGTCCTGTCGGAGAATTAAATAAAAAAGGTCGCTATACCAAAGGATCAATTTACGCTGCTGTCATGGAGCAGCTAGAATATTGGCAAGCCATTGAAGATGGCGCTGAAATTGAAGAAGAGCCAAAGAAAAAGAAAAAAAAGAAGAAAAAAGACAAAGCTAAAAAAGATAAAGCGATCAATGCTGAAGAACAACCTTCTCAACTCGCTGATGAGACTTCAAACTAATTTGAAGTTTTCAAAATAAAAAAAGCACCCATCGGTGCTTTTTTTATTGCGCTTAAATTAAGCTTCAGGCGCTGGGCTATATTGCTCCACGAGCGTTTTTAATTCGCCTGTTTGGAACATTTCTAGCATAATATCACTACCACCGATCAACTCACCATTGATCCATAATTGTGGGAATGTTGGCCAGTTTGCAATTTGTGGCAAAGTCGCACGAATGTCTTGGTTTTCAAGAATATTTACATAAGCAAATGGGCGACCAATTTGGCTCAATGCTTCAACTGCACGTGCAGAGAAACCACATTGTGGGAACTGTGGTGTGCCTTTCATATAAAGAAGAACTGCATGTTTTGCAATTTGATCACGAATTAACGCTTCTGTATCACGCACTTGTTCAGTCATTGATTAAATCCTCAACTATTCTGCCTGCATTATACCTAAAACCGCCGTAAAGAGTATGGATTGCTAAATTTTTCCAGTTTAATTTGCAATTAGGCTTTTAATCTTAAGCAGATTTTGCTTAGATAAACTTTTATTTTCCACCTAACAAATACGAGTTAGACATGAACAATATCACCCTCGCTCCAGTTCAAACTGATCAACCATCTCATTTGATGCCTGTATTCAGCCGTCAACCGATCAGCTTTGTGCGTGGCCGAGGTTCGTATCTTTATACAGCTGAAGGTACAGAATATTTAGATGCGCTGACTGGCATTGCAGTATGTGGTCTAGGTCATGCACATCCAGTTTTGGCAGAAGCAATTGCAGAACAAGCAGCGACGCTTATTCACACCAGTAATATTTATGAAGTACCTTGGCAGACTGCAGCTGCGCAAAAGTTAGCTGAAGTATCTGGTATGGAAGAAATTTTCTTCTCGAATAGTGGTGCTGAATCAAATGAAGGTGCAATTAAAATTGCGCGTAAATATGGTCATATGCAAGGTATTGCTCTTCCGAAAATCATTGTAGCTGATCATTCTTTCCATGGTCGTACAATGGCAACACTTTCTGCGACAGGCAATAAAAAAGTACAAGAAGGTTTTGGCCCGCTCGTTGAAGGTTTTATCCGAGTACCTTTTGGCGACATTGAGGCAATTGAAGAAGCAGCAATCAACCATCCAGATATCGTCGCGATTCTCGTTGAACCGATCCAAGGTGAAGGTGGTGTAAATACTGCCCCTCAAGGTTTTAGTTATCTTGAAGAAATTCGTCAAATCTGTAATCAACATAATTGGTTGATGATGCTAGATGAAGTTCAAACAGGTAACGGTCGTACAGGAAAATATTTCGCGTATCAACATACCAATATTATTCCTGATGTCATGACGACAGCTAAAGGCTTGGGTAATGGTTTCCCAATTGGTGCAGTGATGACTCAAGGTAAAGGTGTAGGTATTCTTACTGCAGGTAACCACGGATCAACTTATAGTGGTACTGCATTAGGTTCGCGCATTGTCTACACGATTATCGATTTGATGCAAAAAGAAAATATTGTTGAAAACGCAGCAACAATTGGCCAATACTTAGTTGATCAATTCCGTATACAACTTGCAGATCAAAACGTTATTGTTCGCGGCTTTGGTATGATGATTGGTATTGAATTACCAAAACCATGCGCAGAGTTGGTGGATATTGCACGCATAGAACACAATCTAATTATTAATGTCACCGCAGGTAATGTCGTTCGTTTGTTGCCAGCGTTGAATATGAATCAAGAACAAGCTGATGATTTATTAAAACGCTTAGTTCCTGCGATTAAAAACTTCTTGGCTTAAACCAAGATCAATAAAAAAAGCCGCATATTGCGGCTTTTTTTATTAAGAAGAACACTTAAGATGCTTCTTGGAATACTCGACCACCAGGTAACTGGCTGAAATATTGTTTTAAAGCATCTAGGCAGCGATGAATTTTCATTGGTTGTTGTTCACGTTTTAATGTCATTGCATTCAAAGTGTATGCAGGTAACTTCCATTCAGGTAAAACTTCAACCAATGTGCCATTCATTAATTCTTTTTGCACATCCAGATATAATAATCGCGCGATGCCGTGACCATTTTGGCACAGTGATTTAGCGACATAAACATTGTTTGTCTGTAAACGATTTTCCATGGACACATTCACCAATTCACGCGATGTACTGTGTTCAAATGTCATCATTTGCTGATTTTTTACAATATTTACTGGAATCAAATCGTGATGTGCTAAATCTTCAGGTCTTGAAATAACTGCATTTTGATTCAAATAACTTGGTGAAGCCACCAAGACTTGATCCACACGTGCAAGCGGCAGACAAGATAAGTGATTAGACTCATCCACGCGAGAACACATTCTCACTGCAATATCGATTCTTTCTTGAATCAAATCGACAAACTGATTTTCAACTTCAAAGTGAACGGTTAAACCACGATGTGCCGAAATCCAATGCGACAGCGCAGGAACTACATGGGTTGCACCGAGTTCTGGCGTTGTTGCAATACGTAAATCACCAACTAAATCGTCTCGTAACTCATTAATTCGAATTTTACCGCGCTCTGCTGCAGCGAGCATTTCTTGACAGCTATGAAAAAAGGCCTGCCCTGCTTCCGTTAAACTTAGTTTTCTTGTGGAACGGTGCAGAAGTGTTACTTCCATTTCTTGTTCTAGTGAACGAATTTGCTGACTAACTGCACTCGTCGTAATGCCTAAATCTCGAGCAGCACCACTGAAAGAGCTTTTTTCAACAACACATGCAAATACGCCCATCGAGCGAAGTTGATCTAACATAAATTTCCCTCTGAAATTATGAGATGCTTCTCTAATTAACAAAAATTAACAAAAGCAACTCATTGTATTATACGAAGAAATTGTTAAATTGCACTAAATATCTTCAGTTGATTGGCAAAATATTTGCTGGATTGATTGGCTTACCATCTAAACGAACTTGAAACTCAAGCATCGTACGGGTTGCACCACTCGAGCCCATTTCTGCAATTTGTTGCCCTGCACTTACGTTTTGCCCACTCTTCACTAACATCCGGTTATTGTGCGCATACGCAGTGATATAACCATCAATATGTTTAATGAGCACCAAATTACCATATTCTTTTAAACCATCAGCTGCGTAAACCACTTGACCATCAGCTGCTGCAAAAATTGGATCACCAACATTGCCACCAAAACGTAATCCCTTGACATTACTTGCCACATTAAAGTTTTCAATGACTTGACCATTCGATGGTTTCACCCAGCGTAATGAAGTTGCTTTAGTCGAAGTCGTCGGTACTGCAGCAGTTACCGCTGGTACTGGTGTGGTTTGTGGTGGTGGCGTACCCACAGCTGGTTTTGTTGGTAACTGAATGGTTTGACGTTGAATCTGAGTTTCAGTCGCTGTCAAAGGACGCGTGGTCGAACGTGTCACTTGTCGATTGCCAGAGGGTTTTAATCTTAAAGATTGATTTACATAGATGCGATAAGGCGGTGCAATATCATTCATCTCCGCAATGCTCAAATAGCTCAATCCATAACGTGCCGCAATTTTACTTAAAGTGTCGCCAGAACGAACTGTATAGAAGTCAGGAGCAACCGCATAACGAGCAGAATTGTGGATTTGGGGTTTCGATGCACAGCCCGACAAACCAAGAAAAGAAGCGACAGCAACCGCGATCAATGCTGAGTGAATAGATGGTTTAGACAACTTCAAAACTGTTTTGGGTCTGGCCAAAAGCATGATTTCCCTCTCTGACAAAAGATTAAAAAGACTGAATTCGGCTTAAGAGTAGCAAAATTAATGCTAAATTCACCGTTTCAAATATATTTTTCACAAAGTTATAACACATCCTACCTGTAGTCATTCAATTAAAGCTCTAACTGAGATTCAAGTGAAGCCAACACCTGATAGTTGGTAGCATCCATTTGGATCGGTGTCACACTGACATATCCATTTGCAATGGCATAAAAGTCTGACTGATAACCCAGTTGGCTTTTTTCGGGATCTGTTACGGCCTCTCCAGCCAAACCAATCCAAACAACTTGACGGCCTCTCGGGTCAACTTGTGTGGTAATCGGTTTCGTTTGTTTTCTTCTTCCTTGATAAGTCACTAATGTCCCTTTTATTTCAGCCGTATCCGGAATATTAATATTGAAAATATGACGCGGTGGTAACTCAGGCAAACCATTTTTAATAAACTCATATACCCAATTTGCAGCTTGTGCATAATCTTGAGCATCTTGATACGAACGAACATTTGGACCAGCCAATGAAACTGCGATTGCAGGTTGTTTCATGAGTCGGCCTTCAAACGCGGCCCCAACTGTACCTGAATACAACACATCATCACCTAAATTCGCTCCACTGTTGATCCCGCTTACAACTAGATCAAATTCAAAATCAAATAGACCATTCATGGACAGATAAACACAGTCCGCTGGCGTGCCATTAATTGCCCATACATCCTCTGAAATTTGCACGGGTCGCAATGGACGATCAAGCGTTAATGCACTTGAAAAACCACTCCGCTCACTTTCTGGAGCAACCACGACTACTCGACCCAAAGGTTTTAATGCTTGTGCTAATGCTTGTATTCCTGGTGCGAACACACCGTCATCGTTGGCAATCAAAATATTCAAAACAATTCACTCAATTCATGTAATCCCATCTGTTCGATAGCCTAATCAAAATCCCCCAACACAACAATGAGTACACGCATAGATGTTGAGGTTTTAAACGCCTTTAATCTTGAAAATCTGCTTACCCTTTAATCTTGAAAACTCAGCATGTAGTCATCCCCCTGTTCATACCTGAACTTTTCTTCTTTACTTTCTGAGTTCCAACAGCATTAATACACTTTCTCTATTTTTTAAACACGAAAAAAGATTATTCTATTCTTATAACTAACTTACTAATTTTTGAGTCATTTATGCAAAAACGTTTTTTACAATTGATTTCAACCGCATTTATCAGCAGTTCAATGTTGTTTTCAAGTTTCACTTTCGCCAATGCTCAAGACTTAAAAGAAAATATCGAAGTTACTCAACAAAAAGTGACTAAAGATGAACTCGCTGCAATCTATGTCTTTTCAGAATCATGCCCAAGTTTAGTGGAAGAAGATGCGGCGTTTAAAGCAGGCTATCAAAAGCTATTAAAAGACTATTTACCTAATGAAAATTCACCTCAAACCACGCTGAACAATCTAATTAAACAACAGGATTATCAGCAAGCATTAGCTCAAGCGAGACAAGATGCGAAAAACGCTGGAGATAAAGCAAATCAACAAGTGTGCGAGGATATAAAAAAATATCAGTCTTCAGTTAAATAGAGCACGAAATAGTTACAATTCGATTGAAATAAGCCGACTCCACTGCTAGAAGTCGGCTTTGCTTTGTCCTAGAATGCAAAGCTGATTTTTGCGTTCATACAAGATTGGAACTACATAGAATGACCCGAAAAAGCGCCATTGCTGCATTATTACTATTACCTTCATTTACTTATGCAGCAACTGTTTTATCTTCACCACCAGAACTCAATAACAAGTCTTACGTTTTGATGGATTATGAAACAGGTCAAATTCTCGCAAGTAAAAATGAAAATGAAAAACTTGCGCCTGCTTCAATGACCAAAATGATGACTAGTTTCATTATTGAACAAAAGTTGTTGAACGGTGAACTCACGGAAGATGAAAAAGTTCGTATGAACGAATCTGCTTGGTGTCGTGGTAGTAGTACAGAATCTTGTATGTATGTACCTCTCAATGGCACAGCAACCGTTTTGGAAATGTTACGCGGGATTATCATTCAATCTGGTAATGACGCATCTAAGGCGATGGCTGAGCATATTTCTGGTAATGAAGGTACATTTGTACACAGCATGAACCAAGAAGCTAAGCGTATTGGCATGACCAACACGAACTTTATGAACTCAACAGGTATGCCTGCTGAAGGTCATTATTCTACTGCGAAAGATATGGCTACTCTTGCGAAGCACATCATTCATGACAGTTCAAAGTATTATCCTATCTACTCTGAAAAAGAGTTTACTTTTAACGGGATCAAGCAAGGTAACCGTAACGCGTTGCTATATACAGATCCGAGTGTAGATGGTCTTAAAACAGGTCATACTTCTGAAGCTGGTTATTGTTTAACGACTTCAGCTAAACGTGGCCCGATGCGTTTAATTTCAGTGATTTTTGGTGCTCCATCAATGCAAGCACGTGCAACGCAAACACGTGATTTGTTATCTTGGGGTTATGCAAACTTTGAAACTGTCAGTGTTCAACCCGCTCACAAAGAGTTGACCACTTCTAAAGTTTGGTTTGGTCAATCTAATCAAGTGAGTGTGGGTCTTGCTGAAAACTTCAACGTGACTATGCCAAAAGGTCAAGCAAATGCCATTCAAACTCAAATCGCGGTTCAACCGAACTTAAATGCCCCTCTTCAACAAGGGCAAGTTGTAGGTAAATTAACAGCGACACTTGACGGCAAAGTTATTGCTGAGAAGCCGCTTGTTGCTTTGCAAGCTGTTGAAGAAGCTGGTTTCTTCTCGCGTATGATCGATCATATCAAACAGTTCTTTAGTAATTTGTTTTAAGTCGTAGCTTGACTAAAGATATAAAGGCACTCAAATTCTTTTGGGTGCTTTTTTGTTTATAATGAGTAAAAACAGGCAATTTTTTATGACTGAAAATATCCGCAAATACTTAGAGACTTACCCAAAATTTGATACAACAAATTATATTGATCCAACTGCGTTAGTGATTGGTGATGTTGTCTTGGCTGAGAATGTTTCGGTCTGGCCTTATGCTGTGATCCGTGGTGATGTTAATTTTATTCGGATTGGTAAAAATTCCAATATCCAAGATCATTCCATGTTGCATGTCAGTCATAAGAAAGCGGATAAACCTGAAGGTTCACCGCTCATTATTGGTGAGGACGTTACTGTGGGTCATCATGTGAAATTACATGGTTGTACTATTGGTAATCGTGTTTTAGTCGGTATTGGAACGATTATTTTGGATGATGTTGTTGTTGAAGATGATGTGATGATAGGTGCGGGTTCGCTTGTTCCACCCAACAAAGTTTTAGAAAGTGGTTATTTGTATGTGGGTAGCCCAGTGAAAAAAGTGCGTCCACTGACTGATAAAGAAAAAGCGTTTCTGCCGTATTCAGCGCAGAATTATGTAAAGGTTTCGGGAAATTATAAATAATTTTGAATTCGCATAACAGCCATTATGTTAAATGGAAGATGGAAATGTATGGAATATAAAAAATTTTACTACCTAAATAAATAAAACATCAAAAATGTAAATTATTTACCATAAATATTTTTTATAGCTTAGATACTTGACCCTCACGTAACGTTAGCCTCTAGCATAAAACATGCCTAAGGGATAAAGGAGTCAAAAGATGTTATTACAAGTCGGTGAATTGGCGAAGCGAACAGGGTTAACTATTCGTACCCTTCATCACTATGATGATATCGGTTTACTTCAGCCTTCGGCCCGCTCCGACGCCGGTTATAGACTTTACAGTCGTCAAGATATTACTCGCTTATACCAAATTCAGGCATTGCGAGGGCTTGGAATGACATTGGCAGAAATTGGCGCGGTTCTTAATAGTCCAAACCTTGCACTCGCCCCATTAATTGATCGGCAGATTCAGGCAATCGATCAGATGATAATTAAGCAGACTCAACTGCGCTATCGTTTGAGCAGTCTCAAAAATCAACTGATGAATGGTGAAGAGCTAGAACTGGACAATTGGCTAAAAACATTGGAGCTTATGTCTATGTACGAACAATATTTTACAAAAGAGGAACTTGCAGAACTGACTTTTTTACAGGCAGATAGTAAACAACAAAAAGAATGGGAAGCGCTTGTCATCGAAGCCAATGCACTCTTTAAGGCCGGAGAATCTTCTAGTAGTGAAACTGCCCAAAACCTGGCTTCACGCTGGATGCTGACCCTCGAACAGAATACGGCTGCTAATCCTGAATGGTTGGCTAAATTGAATAGCATGCATTCAGCTGAATCGGCATTTCAGGAAAAATTGGGTGTGCGCCCGGAAGTGGTTGAGTTTCTACTTGAAGCATTTGCCGAGAGTAAGCTGAACGTTTTTGCACGTTATTTATCCGAGCAGGAATTTGCTTTTATGAAGCAACATTATGTACGTGAGATGAAAAATTGGCCCCAGTTATTGATTGGATTGGAGAAGGCCATTCGTGCTGGGATTGAACCTGACAGTGAACAAGCAAAATGTTTAGCACAGCAATGGCTCTCCATGTTACAGGGTTACGCAGGCAAAAATCCAGCGACACATGCGAAGATTCGCAATGCCATGCAAAATGAACCAAGTCTTGCCGAGGGAACCTGGCTCAAACCTACCACTTTGCAATTTTTAGAAAAAGCAGTAGCAGCTTTGATGCGTTGTGCTTAGTACATGCTTTCCTCTATTCAAATAATCAAAGTAGTGTGGCTATCCCATAATACGGGGTAGTCATTAAGTTTATGATTTCAAAATATTTTATATAGAGAAAGTAGAGTAAATGGTATTATCACAAACTTATCCAACTACACTATATAAGTTGGTTATTTTCGATTTTGATGGAACCTTAGCAGATTCATTTCCTTTCTTTGTTTCAACTATAAATCATCTGGCTGACATGCACTCTTTCAAGAAGATTCATTTAGATGAAGTGGAATCTTTTAGAGAAATACCTTCCCGAGAGCTAATGAAAACTCTTGGAATACCAGTATGGAAACTACCTGCGATTACTCAGAATTTTATAAAACTCATGAAGGTAAATCCTTCAAAGATTCCTCTATTCGACCATACCGATGAAATGCTTTCCCACCTTAATGAACATGGAATTACAGTGGGCCTGGTTTCTTCAAATGGATACGAAAATGTGACCCGTATTCTTGGTTCAAGCTGTCGATACTTTAATTACTTTGAATGCGGTGCATCTTTTTTTGGAAAAGCATCTAGGTTAAAGCAGCTTTTAAAAAAAGCAGGCTATAAACCCTCAGAAACTATCTATATAGGTGATCAGATTACCGATTATGAGGCAGCTAGATCGGTAGGAATTGCTTTCGGTGCAGTTTCATGGGGTTACAGCACAGAAAGACTTTTAAAGAAATTGTCACCTGATGAGACATTTGAAAATGTGTCTGCCATAAAGAGGATTACTGTCAGCAAAAAATAACCCTACTAAATTATGCTTATAAGCAGAGAATCGCCATTCTAGATACCCGAGGTAAATTATGCTTTCTTTAAAGATAACTACACATATTGATATTCATGCGACACCGGAGCAAGTTTGGCAGGTACTGACTGATTTTAAATCGTATGAGAGTTGGAATCCCTTTATCCGTAAAGTTTAAGGAAAGTTAAACATAGGTGAAAAACTAAAGATTAGGATTCACCCAACTAAGCAAAAAGCAATGGAATTTAAGCCTACACTATTGGAAGTTAAAAATGCTCAGTCTTTAAGCTGGCTAGGTCACTTTCTAATCCCTAGTCTTTTAGATGGTGAGCATCATTTTAAACTTTGCTCCCAAGAAGATGGCAGCACTTGTCTCATACATTCTGAGACATTTAGTGGTCTACTTGTACCTATGATGCGTAATAATTTGAAATCTATAAGGAAAGATTTTGAATACATGAATCAATCTCTAAAATTATTTGTAGAATCAAAACTTTAGATTTGAAATCATAGGGTAATAAATTGTTATTTTTATTAAAACAGATCCATGTAGGCACTTCGCTTCTTTGTTCTTTCAATTTTTAAATTCCCCTAAAATTAACATAATACACCTTATGCGAAATTATCTTTTTTATTTCATATAAATCATAATCTTAAATTACATTCAAAAGCCCAATTTACTTAAATTGGGCTTTTTTGTTGATTCTTCATGTTCCACGCCCTTTATTAAATTATTGATCCAAAGAACTTCTTAGTTAAACTTAAGATAGAACGCCTTCAAAGAAATCCCCTCCCATCATAGCCACACACCTCAAAATTTTATACAATATGCCTTCCCTTCATCTGGTGCTTTTTTATGACCGCTTGGACTGCTCACGTCACTGTTGCAACAGTGGTTGAAAAAGATGGTAAATATCTGTTTGTAGAAGAACAAACAGAAGGTGTCATGCACACCGTTTTTAATCAACCTGCAGGTCATGTTGAAGCTGGTGAAACCCTTATTCAAGCCGCGGTTCGTGAAACCATGGAAGAAACAGGTCACCAAGTTGAAGTCACAGATTTATTGGGTATATACACCTATACCCCACCTATGTTTCCAGATCGTACCTATTACCGCTTCTGTTTTTTAGCAAAATCAACACAGTATTTTGCCAATGCAACATTAGATACAGGTATCGTAGGTGCTGTTTGGATGAGCCTAGATGAGCTATTAGAAACGGCTCGCGCGCGTAGCCCATTGGTCATCAAAGCCATTCAAGCTGCCCAATCAGGACAAAAATTTCCTTTATCGCTCGTTTATGAGCACCAAAATTCTCCCTTAATTTCAAATTTGGATGCCTAATCCTATGCAACAACGTGTCATCGTCGGTATGTCAGGTGGTGTAGACTCATCTGTCTCTGCGGCTTTATTACTTCAACAAGGATATCAAGTTGAGGGTCTTTTCATGAAAAACTGGGAAGAAGATGACGGCACAGAATACTGCACGGCTATGGATGATCTTGCAGATGCGCAAGCCGTATGTGATCGTATCGGTATCAAATTACATACAGCCAACTTCGCAATGGAATATTGGGATCGTGTATTTGAGCACTTCTTGGCTGAATATGCTGCGGGGCGCACCCCAAACCCAGATATTTTATGTAATAAAGAAATTAAGTTCCGTGCATTCCTCGATCATGCCATGAAATTAGGTGCTGACTTCATCGCAACAGGACACTATGCTCGTCGCGGTGAAACCATGACCAACTCTAAAGGTGAGCAATATGCGCCTTTACTCCGTGGCGTGGATAACAACAAAGACCAAACTTATTTCCTACATGCCGTTCATGGTCGTGAAATTAACAAGACCTTGTTCCCTGTGGGTGAGATCGAAAAGCCTCAAGTTCGTAAAATTGCTGAAGATTTAGGTCTTGCAACAGCGAAGAAAAAAGACTCTACAGGTATCTGTTTTATTGGTGAACGCCGATTTAATGACTTCTTAAAGCAATATTTACCTGCTCAACCAGGTAAAATTGTCCTTGAAGATGGTAAAGAGGTTGGTGATCATCACGGCTTAATGTACTATACGCTCGGTCAGCGTGGTGGTATTGGTATCGGTGGTATGAAAGGCGCTGAAGAAGGTGCTTGGTTCGTATTACACAAAGATATCGAAGGCAATCGTTTAGTTGTTGGCCAAGGTCATGAGCATCCCCTCATGCAAAGTACTATGTTATGGTCTGAAGCAATTGATTGGGTTGCAGGTGAGCAAGAGATTCCAGAAAATGGTTTCCGTTGCACAGCGAAAACTCGCTATCGCCAACCTGATCAAGCATGTGTCTTATTTAATGACCCAAATGCACCGCAAGGTGTACGTGTAGAATTTGATGAACCTCAACGTGCTGTTACGCCAGGACAAAGCGTTGTGTTTTACGCGGATGAAGTTTGTTTAGGTGGCGGTGTGATTCATCATACTAATGCGCCTAAACCTGATTTTATTTAAAGGAATTTTCAGGCATGACAGAGTTACCGTTCCAGCAGCTTCAGACTCTGAATGATCGTCAAAACAGAGCTTTGGCTTTGGCAGCAGTATTTCAATCGACTCAGCTGACACATATGACAGCCATTGCAGGTCGACAAAATATCGGCGGAAACGGTAATTTCTATTTAGAACAGTTAATTAAGGCGAGTTTAAATATTCGCCCTACTTCCAATAAGAATTGTCAAACCTTAGATTTTTTTAACCAGCTTGCAGATATTTCTCTGGGATTAAAAACATTAGAAAGTAGCATCACCCAACCATTCAATACTGCACCAAAATCAAGAATACCTAAATTTGCCAATGCAAAACTTCCAATGTCCTATGCAATGGCATTATTACATTTAGAAAAGAAAGTATATAGCAACCCAAAATTCGTTGAAATTATTGAAAAATCACAAGAAAAAATACTAAAACAACTCTCCTTTTTTGATCATAATTATCTACATCCAAGTATTCTTGCAAACCTTGCTCAAACCTATGTCGAAACTGCAGGACAGATTAATCCTCGCATTATGGTGAAAGGCAATGCAGAAGCTTTTAAGGATTCTTCGCACACCAATCGTATTCGTGCTTCATTGTTTACAGGTTTACAGATGGCGCATTTATGGCGTCAGTCAGGTGGAAGTTCATGGAGCATGATCTTCACCAAACGCAAGTTACTGAAAGATATTCAAGATCTCGCTCGTTTACAGTTTCAGGTGGTTTAACCTGATGTATATCGAGTTCTGTTTTACGTTTCATTCCAAAGTTTAAGGAATTGCTATGAACGCTTTAACCGCACTTTCTCCATTAGATGGTCGCTATGCAAGCAAATGTGATGCTTTGCGCCCTTTCCTCTCTGAGTTTGGTTTAATCCATGCTCGTGTGACTGTTGAAGTGCGCTGGTTACAAGCACTTGCAAATCGCCCAGAAATTACTGAAGTGCCAGCTTTTTCTAACGAAACAAATGCAGCTTTAGATGCAATCGTTGCAAATTTCTCTGAAGACGATGCTAACCGTATCAAAGAAATCGAACGCACAACCAACCACGATGTAAAAGCGGTTGAATATTTCTTAAAAGAGAAAATTGCAAACATTGATGAACTTAAAAATGCGGGTGAATTCATTCACTTTGCTTGTACATCTGAAGACATCAACAACTTGTCTCATGCACTCATGCTGAAAAGCGGTCGTGAAGTACTAGCTACGTCTATGCAACAAATCGTGGACTCAATTGTTGCACTTGCAGAAAAACACGCTGATCAACCAATGTTGTCTCGTACACATGGTCAAACTGCAAGCCCAACAACATTGGGGAAAGAAATGGCAAACGTGGCATACCGTCTTGCACGCCAAATCAAACAATTCAACAATGTTGAGCTTCTAGGTAAAATCAATGGTGCAGTAGGTAACTATAATGCTCACCTTTCTGCTTACCCTGAAATTAACTGGCCTGCTCACTCGCAAGCATTTGTTGAATCTTTAGGTCTCACGTTTAACCCGTATACAACTCAAATTGAGCCACACGACTACATGGCTGAATTGTTTGATGCGCTTCGTCGTTTCAACACAATCCTCATCGATTTCAACCGTGATGTTTGGGGTTATATCTCTCTTGGTTTCTTCAAACAAAAATTAAAAGAAGGTGAAGTTGGTTCTTCAACAATGCCACACAAAGTGAACCCAATCGACTTTGAAAACTCTGAAGGTAACTTGGGTATTGCTAATGCAGTCCTTGCTCACCTTGGTGAAAAGCTTCCAATTTCTCGCTGGCAGCGTGACTTAACTGACTCTACTGTTCTTCGTAACATGGGCGTTGGTTTTGCACAAAGCTTGATCGCATTTGAAGCTTGCTTGAAAGGTGTGGGCAAACTTGAATTGAATGCCGACCGTATTCTTGAAGACTTAGACAACGCTCAAGAAGTTCTTGCTGAACCAATTCAAACAGTAATGCGTCGTTATAACGTTGAAAAACCATACGAAAAACTTAAAGCCCTTACTCGTGGTCAAGCAATGACTCGCGAAATGATGGTGAATTTTGTGAATGGTAACGAATTAGAAGCTGTTCCTGCAGCAGATCGTGCGCGTCTTGCTGAAATGACACCTGCATCTTATACAGGTAATGCTGCTGAGCAAGCGAAACAAATTAAAGATTTGATTGCTAAAATCTAAATAGCATTGAATAAAAAAGCGAAGCTTAGGCTTCGCTTTTTTGTATGAGACTCATCAAATGTTTCAATAAAAATCATGCTTCATCAGGACAGTAACGTATAAAGTCAGTTCTGAGCTTTTCTAATTCATCACCAGTTAAAACATCGCTATAGTAAATATAATGAGTCACTTGAGCATATTGAATGTCATGCCTAAACATCATTCCTCGGAGTGATACTGAGATCTCTTCAGGAAAGTCATTCAGAGTAAGCTCTTCAAACTCATAATGAAAATATGCATTTTGCTGTGCAAGAAAAGCAGCTGAAACCGTCATAATAAAAACTCAAAATAAATCATATTCTAACTCATCATCCTGATTGCAATGAGCTATTGATATAAACAACTATTTATAAAAATAATGCGATTTATAAAAATAATGCGATCTGCAGCTTATTCTCAGGATTGATCCATTACAATCATATGAAGAAATTAATCAAATCAACATATAACAAAATGCACTACAAAAAATTTACTCCTAAACACCACCTCGTATTCTTCATTTTCATAATGGTGCTGATCTTGGCAAGTATAAAGCCTCTTGAATATGCTTCTTATGGCTTACATCAACTTGGCACAGCTTTAATGCTAGTGTTTTTGATCTATATACAAAAGAAAGTTGGTTTGAGTTTTATCGCATTTTCTCTCTATATTGGATTTCTGATCATTCATATTCTTGGGGCACACTATTTATATTCGTATGTTCCCTATAATGAATGGTTGATGCACAACTTCGGCATAGATTTAAATGCACAGATGGGTTGGGAGCGAAATATGTATGATCGCTTGGTCCATTTTGCCTATGGTCTACTTCTCTATCCTTTTTTCCTGAGGATCATTCAATTCTATTTACCCCAATTATCTGAACGAGTACTTTTTCTTATTGTGGTTCAGTTTGTCATGGCCACCAGTCTCATTTACGAATGGATTGAATGGTTAATTGCGATTAATCTTTCCCCTGAGGCAGCAGAAAATTATAATGGTCAACAAGGTGATATTTGGGATGCCCATAAAGATATGCTGTTCGCAACACTTGGGTCCATGATCACAGGAATAGTGATGTTATATCGAAAATTAGACTCTCGACCATAGAAATGATAAATCATAAAAAAAGCCAATCATTAGATTAGCTTTTTTTTATTTCATCGAATTTAAAATTTAGGATCACGTAGTTGCACTAAGTTCGCATTAGTTTTGACTAAAGTGTCCATAACTTTATTCATCACAGCAGGAATCAAACTGTCCGCCATTTGTGCCGCTTGCAGTCCTAATTTCTCACCTAAGGTAGGTTTACGGCGAGTTTGAATCAAGTAAACATCATGCACTGTCAATAAACTTAATAAATACTCATCCGAGGTTTGAAGCTTATCAACCAAATTCAAATCTAATGAATCTTGACCGTACCAATGTTCACCTGTTGCTACTTTTTCAACATTTAACTGTGGACGATATTTTTCAACAAAATGCTTGAACAATGCATGCGTTTGTTGCAACTCTTCTTCAAACTTTGCTTTACCTTCTTCCGTATTTTCACCAAACATGGTCACGGTACGTTTATATTGACCCGCAGTATAAAGCTCAAAATCAACATTATGTTCTTTAAGTAAACGATTAAAATTAGGCACTTGAGCAACAACACCAATTGAACCAATCACTGCAAATGGAGCAGAAATAATTTCGTTACCGATACATGCCATCATGTATCCACCACTTGCTGCGACTTTATCAACACAAATGGTTAAATGAAAACCAGCATCGCGCAGACGCACCAATTGAGCAGCCGCAAGTCCATAACCATGTACCATCCCACCTGGACTTTCCAAACGAACTACGACACGATCACGCCCTGCTTTAGCAGTCGCCAAAATCAAGGTGATTTCTTCACGAAGATTTTCTACAGCTGAAGCTGCCATGTCACCTTTAAAATCAATTACATATACTTTCTGATTATTCTTTTTACGCGTGCGTGCTTCTTTTGAAAACTGCTGAGACAACTGCAGAAGTTCAAGTTTAGATGCAGTACTTTGCGCAATTTTTTTTCGTTGTTCATTAATACGCGCATTTAAGTGAGTGACTCGAATTTCGGCAGGAAGTTTCGGCAAATGAAATAACATATAAATTCACATCTCTATAATTCATCTTTATGAGGATAACATGAGGTCAAAATAGACAAATTTCAATAGCTTTATTGAAATGTTCTGCCAATCATAGGATCAATTTGATCAACAATCAGCATAAAAAGTAGATACATTATGCATACTATCTCGATAAAAAATTATCGAACCGGCTCGCATCCACGCATCATCTAATGATTGATATCTATCTTTATAATCAATTAGAGACTCTTATATGATTTGAGAGTGAATAAATTGAATTATATTTGAAGAATAATTCTTAAAATCAATATCTTAATACTCATTATTTTACTTCTTAAACTTTTCTGAAATGCATTTTCAATGCGCCAAATTATGTCGTGTCAGCATATATTTTTCACGATTTTTTTGGCATGATGGTTCCATACAGTGATGATGAATAATGATAAATGACTCAAATGCGTTGGCTGGAACTGTTATCAACAGTTCGATTTGGTAGTTCAAAACAAAATACAGAACAAGCACGTAGCCCCTTCCATAAAGATTACGATCGTATTATTTTTTCTCAGAGTTTTAGGCAACTTAACCGTAAAACTCAAGTTCACCCCCTGACTCAACATGATGGCATTCATACGCGTCTAACACATTCCCTTGAGGTTTCTTGCATCGGACGCTCTTTGGGAATGCTGGCAGCTGAAAAAATTCGTGATGAGTTACCTATGTGGATCTCTCCTGCAGATGTCGGTGCAATTATTCAAGCAGCTTGTCTTGCACACGATATTGGTAATCCCCCCTTTGGTCATGCAGGTGAATATGCGATTCGAGAATGGTTTGATGATGCATCACACGGCGATTTTTTATCGAGTTTAACCCCTGAACAGCAGGCCGATGTTCGCCAGTTTGAAGGCAATGCTCAAGGTCTTCGTTTACTCACGAAAATTGACTATCACCCTAATGACGGTGGAATGCGCCTCACTTACGCAACCTTAGGAGCTTACTTAAAGTACCCATGGCTTTCTAAAACCATTGACTCTCAGGGGAATACGCCTGCCAGTAAACGAGCTAAGTTTGGTTGCTATCAATCTGAAAAAGAAATTTTGCAACAAATTGGTCACCAATTAGGTCTTATACAATATGATGAATATCATTTCTGTCGCCATCCACTCACCTATTTACTCGAAGCTGCGGATGATATTTGTTATGCCCTGATCGATTTAGAAGATGGCATTATTCTTAACATGCTCAGCTATGAGCAAGTCGAACCTATTTTTTTAAATCTGCTTGGTGACTATGGCTCGCCCGTTGAACTTGCAATGCCATACACCACGTGGCAACAAAAGATTGCAGCATTGCGTGGTCGTGTGATGAAACGCTTGGTTGATGAAGTCACTTCCGCTTTTGCTAAACATCATTTTGAAATTCTGTCAGGACAGCTTAAAGGTAGTTTGCTCCAATATTGCTCGCCCGATATCGAAGCAGGAATTGATTGTGCAAAGAATTTAGCGCGGGAAAAAATCTTTGAGCATCCTCAAAAATCTGGTTTAGAAATCATTGCACATCAAAGCTTACAGCACATACTAGATGCCTTTATTCCGCTTACGACCCCCAATAAAATTCATAATTTTAAGGAAGGACGTTTACTGTCTATTATCTCAGGCTTAGGTGTACGTTTCAGTGATGATCACTATGACAATATCATGCAAGTCTTAGATGTGATCTCAAAATTTTCGGATCATCAGGCTTATCATTTGGCACAGGAACTTCAAGGGAATAAAGTTGGATTTTTATAAACCTTAAATTAGTGTTCAGGAAAAGAGCATAAAGTGTTTTTTGATTTTGCGTTCTGAAGCAATGAACACTACTATGCTGACATAGTGAATTTAACATCGACAAATAAGTGAAATAATTGAATGATTGGATGTCTTATTGGTGAAGTGCTTGCTTTGGAAGCACCAACAGTTTTATTGAATGTAAATGGTGTTGGCTATGAGGTAGATACACCTCTCTCAACATTTTGCCAATTGCAGAAAGGACAAAAAGTCACATTGTGGACGCACTTGGCTGTACGTGAAGATGCTCAATTACTGTATGGATTTTCCAACGCACAAGAAAAAAGTATTTTCCGCACTTTACTTAAAGTGAACGGCGTTGGTCCCAAAATGGCATTGGGTATTCTATCTACACTCAGTGTGGACATGCTCATTCATACCGTTGAACATGAAGATGTAAATACTTTAGTCAAAGTTCCAGGTGTTGGCAAAAAGACCGCAGAGCGTTTGATGATTGAACTTCGAGATCGCTTTAAGGCGCTTGCAACTCAGCCATCCACATCAAACTCTACAACAGCACAACTTCAGTTTACGGGTAACTCTGCTGTCGCTGAGGCTGAAGCTGCTTTACAGTCATTAGGTTACAAGCCACTAGAAGCCCAAAAGTTAGTGAATGCCGTTAAAGGTGACTTCACTGAGGCATCCGATATTATCCGTGCTGCTTTAAAATCGATGAATAAATAAGATCTCATATTATGCAAGACCGTATTATCAGTGGTTCTGAAAAACCAGAAGATCATTTTGATCGTGCCATTCGACCAACATCATTAGATGATTATATTGGTCAACCTGTTGTGCGTGAGCAGATGGAAATTTTCATTGGTGCAGCTCGTGGACGTGGTGAAGCTTTAGACCATACCTTGATTTTTGGTCCTCCGGGTTTAGGTAAAACCACACTTGCCAATATTATCGCGCGTGAAATGGGTGGTAATTTGAAATCAACTTCTGGACCTGTGTTAGAGCGTGCTGGTGATTTGGCAGCAATGCTCACTAACTTAGAAGAAGGTGACGTTTTATTTATTGATGAGATTCACCGCCTCTCTCCAGTGATCGAGGAAATCCTTTATCCCGCGATGGAAGATTACCAACTGGATATTATGATTGGTGAAGGCCCTGCTGCGCGTTCAATTAAGTTAGATTTACCGCCATTCACTTTAGTCGCTGCGACTACTCGTGCCGGTTTACTGACCTCTCCGCTTCGAGATCGTTTTGGTATTGTCCAACGATTAGAGTTTTATTCGGTTGAAGATTTGACCCATATCGTGACTCGTTCTGCAAATCTGATGGATGTTCCAATCACAGAAGCTGGTTCGAAGGAAGTGGCTCGTCGTTCTCGTGGTACGCCTCGTATCGCAAACCGTTTACTGCGTCGTGTACGTGACTATGCGCAAGTGAAAGGTACTGGTGAAGTCACACAAGAAATGGCGCAACGTGCGCTTGATATGTTGAATGTGGACAAAGATGGTTTAGATACACTCGACCGCCGTTATTTATCCATGTTATTAGAACGTTTTGATGGTGGTCCTGCAGGTGTTGAAGCTTTAGCAGCGGCTATGGCAGAAGATTCAGGCACGCTGGAAGATGTCATTGAGCCTTACTTGATACAGCAAGGTTATGTCATGCGTACTGCACGTGGTCGTATTGCAACGAATCAGGCGTATTTACAGTTTGGGATGACACCACCTGAGCCTAATAAATAATTTTAATAAAGAGACAATATTAAGTTGTCTCTTTAATTAATATTTTCTTAAATTCATCAGCTACCTGATCACCTAAATTTGCAATATCAGTTAATGATAATAAATCATTTGATACATCCCACTTTCGATCATTTATTAATATTTTATTTACTTCCTCAATTAATCCATTTTCAATATTAAATTTACTCACATAAATATCTTTAGCGTCGGTCTGGTGTGCTAATTGATTATTAAAATGCATTATTGATACGATCAAAAGTTTTCCAAGTTTAGAAATTATTTTTTCTTGTTCAGTTCCAACACCGAAATATAAATTTAACTTAGTTAAACAAGCACTAGTATTTTCTGAAATTTCTTGAATTTCTTTTAATTTAGAACCAAATATTGTCGATTCATTAAATTTTTCATCTTTAGAAGAACTTATAAAATTATCAACAAATATCATAACTTTTTGAACATATTTAGCCAAAGAATTTAGACACTCTGAAGTTATACTTCTTATCTCATCTTCACATTTAAGTTGTTTAGAATATTGAAATTCTTGTTCTCCTAACTCTCTTTGTTGCTCAAATAATTTTTGATTTAGATCGAAAGCAGTTTGTTGTGAACTTTGTATTTCTAGCACTAATGATTTGAATGACATTTCTGTTAATTTAAAACTTTTTCTCCCATACCAATAAGCTAACCAAGTTGCAAATCCTCCCAGAATCAGTGCGATAATCATTGAAATAGTAAAAGACGAAATAGCAGTCGTATCAGTTGAGCTTACATTCAAATCCAAAGGAATTTTCTGCGTTTCAGGATCAACTTGAATACTCGTCGTATATAAAGGCGGTTGTGGCACGGTCCACGGAAGTTGAATCATGACATCTTGATTATGCTTAAGTTCTTCTTCAACGCTCATTAGCTCCCCCACAACTATTAAAATAATTATTTAAAATGAATAATTTACAAATAATAACAACTTTAAATCTATGGATAAAGCATTAAAAATCAAAGCCTCATAGTTACTATACTTTTCATGTATTTTGATATACCTCTTAAGTTTTGCAACCATCAGAAGTGAATGAGAAGCTCCTAAAACTTTTGGATTTTTAGGACATTGAGTTCATGATTTCACTTAGGCTATTTACTGCTTGTACTATCTTGCCCCTTTGTTCAACCTTTAGTTTTGCAGATTGGGTTGATGACGGTGTAAACGCGGTTGAACAACATACCATCAAATTAAGACAACACATTCACCAACATCCCGAACTCGGCAATATGGAATTTAAAACCTCGGCTCTGGTTCAAAAAGAATTAAAAAAATATGGAATTGAAGTCCGCACAGGCTATGCCAAAACAGGTGTAATCGGAATTCTTAAAGGTGCAAAACCTGGCCCAGTGATGGCATTACGTGCAGATATGGATGCATTACCTATCGAGGAAAAAACAGGACTTTCTTTTGCGAGTAAAGCAAAGGCAACCTATCAAGGTAAAGAAACGCCAGTGATGCATGCCTGTGGACATGATGGTCACACAGCAATGTTACTCGGCGCTGCAAAAGTGCTTTCGGAAAATAAAGATAAAATTGCAGGTACTGTTGTGTTTGTCTTCCAACCAGCTGAAGAAGGTGGAGCAGATATTGATAACTTTAGCCATGGCGATCAAATTGGTTCACGTAAGATGATTGCAGATGGGGCTTTAAAAAATCCTAAGCCTGAAGTGATCTTCGGTATGCATGTTATGGCGGGTATGCCAAGTGGTCATATTTTTTATAAAGATGGCACCATTTTAAACAGTGCAGATCATTTGCGCATTCATGTCAGTGGAAAACAAGTTCATGGTTCTATGCCATGGCTAGGACGTGATCCCATTTATGCTTCATCTCAAATGATTAGTAATATGCAGAGTTTGATCAGCCGTCGTGCAGATTTAACCAAAGGTATGGGGGCAATCAGTATCGGTAGTATCCAAGGTGGAACGGTAGGAAATGTGATACCAGAGCAAGTCAATATGGTTGGCACGATTCGATCAAATAATGAAGAGGTCCGCCAGAATATTCTCAAGGATTTACCGAAATTGATCAAACATAATGCTCATGCAAATGACGTAAAAGCCAAAGTAGAAATTGCCGCTTATGCCCCCGTCACCACGAACGACAAAACGCTAACTCAACTCATCGCGCCATCACTTGCGAAAGTTCACGGTGAAGATAAATTACATGTGCTCGAGAACAATGCGAGTGCAAGTGAAGACTTTGCCTATTATGGTCAACTTATGCCTTCATTGTTCATTTTCATTGGTGCAACACCTCAAGATCAAGAGATGAGTAAGGCTGCACCCAATCATAACCCTCAATTTATTGTAGATGATGCGACATTAAAAACTGGCGTTGAAAGCCACATTCGTTTTGTGATGGACTATCCGAATATTGCACAACAAGTTCAAAATGACTGGATAAAAACACACAATAAGGTTTAAATCATTTTAATGGTAAGTTGAATTAAGGAGAGTCTAGAACGATAATTCTTGACTCTTCTCAAATACATATTTTATTGAAATGCAAATTTCATTATTTCATTAAATTTCAATCGTACTTTTTATCTAATAAATGAAATGATTAAAACCATAAATCTAAAAAAACAAACAAGTTATTGATTTTTTTTAAAAAAATAAACATGGTACAACTATTGCAATATTCCTAATCAATTTCAAAGTAATGAAATTGACTATATTTAAAGGAATAAATTTGATGAAAAAAACAATACTCTGTACCAGTTTGGCCATAACGGTAAGCACCGCAATTTCTGCCTCACCTTTACTTTCGCATGACAAGTATCTACGGTTTGGTATTACCCAGATTGAAGCAGACAAACATCCTGGCCTGTTATTTAACAGTGTTGAAACCTCAATTGGTGAAAGTTATCGACCAACCCTAGCCATGGGGCTATTCCTCAGTGACAACATCAGCCTGGATTTATTAGCTGGTATCCCGCCACAACATAATTTTTATGGTGATGGAGTCAAACTAGGCAGCACCAAATATCTGCCACCCACCTTGAGTCTCCAGTACCATTTCAAACCCAAAGGTAATATTAATCCTTATCTAGGAGTCGGTTACAATTATGTCTATTTTTATGATACTGACAGCACAGATGGTTCAGATGTTGATCTGTCCAATTCACATGGCATCGCGTTTAACGCCGGCATAGAATATTTCATCAATAATAAAATTAGTCTAGGTTTTGATTATCGTTATGTCAAAGTAGACAGCGATGTGAAAATCAATGGTGCGGATGCAGGTAATCTCAAAATTGATCCAAGTCTCTACAGCCTTACACTGGCTTATCATTTTTAAGTAATTCGATAAAAAAACAGCCATTTGGCTGTTTTTTTTATGTTCACCTATCAGGCAATTAGATATGTTTAAATAGTGCTGAACGTGATTGATCCGATGCGCCATCGGCCGCACTGAGAAAGCGTTCTGTATGAATATCCCGTTCAAACAGACGACTTTGCATTAACGTGGAAATCGCAGCATCAATCATGAGTGGTGGACCGCACAAATAAGCTTTATGACCAGAACATTTATTTTCAAAATAATCTGCTACGGCTTCATGTACAAATCCGGTAAATCCATCCCATTGGTCTTCGGGCTTCGGGGCATTCAAGGCTGGTATATAACGGAAATTCGGATATTGTTTTACCCAACCTTCAAATATTTCACGGTTATACAGTTCTGCAACATCACGTGCACCTTGGAATAAATAAATGGTACGGTTATCACTTTGTTCTAATAAATCTTGAATCATTGATTGAGGGCTAGATAGGCCCGAACCACCTGCAATAAAAATCACATCCTTCGTATCAGACTTGCGTACAAAGAATTGTCCATACGGTCCGGAAATTTCTAGCTGGTCGCCAGTCTTTAATGATTCATGGACATAAGTAGTCGCTGCGCCACGCGGTACTTGGCGGATATGTAATTCAACAATACCTTCCTCACTTGGGGAATTGGCGATTGAAAAGGCGCGTGTACCTTCAATTCCAGGGAATTGTATATTGATATATTGCCCAGCTTGGAATTGCATTGGACGGTCTAAAGCTAGACGTACGCCCTTAATCGTAGGTGAAAGCTCTTTGATCTCAATCACTTCAGCCTGAAAATCTTCGACTAGATAACCAAGGAAGTCTTCATCCTCATCAACATCAGCTTCAATGACCATATCTGATTCTGGTTTGCAGCAACATGCGAGAACTTTATTTTCTTCACGCTCAATGTCCATTAATGCAAATGGAGAAGCTTCACCAACATCATAATATCCATCTGTCACCTGCACTTTACAGGTACCGCAGGTGCCATGACCACAGGCAAATGGAAGCCATACACCCTGACGTAATGCTGCATCCAAAATGGTTTGATCTTCTTCGACTTCAATGGTGGTTCCAATCGGTTCAATCGTGACTTGATAACTCATTTCAGCGCTCCTTAAACATGACGATGCTGGTAACCATCCAGCCCAGGTGTAATGAAGCGCAATAGTGATTTATGACCAATATTTTGACTTGCCAAGCTTTGATCCAGTTTCGGTTGGAACGACTGACCATCTAACAAATATTCGACTTTTGACCAATCAATTTCAGTAAATTCAGGATGTTGGTGGAAACCACCTTGTATCTGTTGATCAATTAAATCCTGAAAGCTTTGCTGTGGAGATGCCAACATGGCATGTGCCGCACAGTATAAGGTGTGATGATCCCATCCCACATAAATCAGAATGTTGTCGCCATAATGTTTTTGTAGATCACGCGGTTCAAAATCATATTGGTTGTTAATTGCTTTTACTGGCATATCCCTAAACTCCTAAATTCCATGAGTAAGCTGGATAGCCCATTTTAGGACTATCCCCAGCTCGTGACTTACGCCACACCTTTCCATTTTTTCCAGCGTACCTGATCTGGAGAGCCTTCAATGTCTAAGTTGTCTGCACCGACATTAAAGCGGTAATATTCGCGCAACATCACTTCCAGATCAGGGCCACCACAGTTGCCTTGTAGAATTTGGTTCACTGGCAACCAAGCTTGTACATATTTCTCTGGTTCACGCTCGAAAATGTCATGGCAACCATCTGAACAAGTGTGATAACGCTCACCCTTATAGACACTGCTGCGGTAACTGAACATGGTCTGATCACCATCCATTTCAGTAAAGGTCATCGGTACCTGACAGATTTGGCACAGCTGTGGCAAGCCCGCACTATAGAAACGTTTACCTTCCGCTTCCATCTTGCGTGCTAACTCCCAACGTGGACGGTAATATTTGTCAAACGTGTCTGGATATTTTTCTGATAACCAATCCATTTCTTCATCGGTTGGAATCCAAGTGTGGAAGCCAGCCGCATGACCAAAGTTATAGAAAATCCACCATGCTTGATGCGAGACGTGCTCTTTTTCTTTTTCAATGACTTCAGAATATTTAGGCATACGAATGCCGTAGCGGCTCAGGTCTTTAAAGAGCGCCCCACCCGCTTCTTCAAAATAAGTTTCCCATGCTTCTTTCCATGACATAACTTTGTTTGGCAGCATGTAATCCATCATCATGCCGACAATTGATAGTAATCGAGTGCCACGCCAGAACCATTTATCAATCCACTCCTGTACGATCGGCACGTTGTCTTCATGCTGTTCCAGTAGGAATTTGACAATTTCCAGTCCTAGTGTCATATGACGCGCTTCATCTGACTGCGCGCTAAAGCCGAATGTGACGGTTGCCATATCACCGTTATGGGCAGCACCAGACATGAAGGGTACAAACAGCAAGTTGGTCAACACATATTCAAAGGCAAAACTGATAGCCAGTAAGAATTCAAATGGGCCTGCAGAACGCGCATCTTCAAAGAATGATTTAGGTACAGATAAATACCAAACGCGGTCATGCATGTGTGACCAATCTTGGAAGCCATCAAAGAATTTGTTGTAATGGCTCATCGCATGAATCTGCGTTTGCACATGACGCAATTCATCAATGGACTGCATTTGGGACGCAATACGTGCACCAACACCACTGAACTGACGTCCTACATGGGCATAACCTTGGAAGGCTTGATATTCCAATGGCGTTACAGCAGTTAAAAACAGTTTAATGGCATTTAAATAGCGTTCGTTGGTGACATTCAACTGACCATTATTTTGTGCAAAAGCATCAAAAATTGCGTAGAGCTTTTTCTCTTTTTCCGCTTGATATTTCCAGTAGGCATCCATGGTTAGGCGGAATGGATCTTCCCATTTCGACCAATCCGTAATTTTAATGCCTTCAAATTCTTCATAAGGAAATGCTTCTTTACGGTCTGCATAGGAAAACTCCCAGTCCAGATCACGCGTGAGTGCACGGTAACGGTCTTTGGCATTCAGTTTTTTGCCAACTGCATTAATTTTAGAATTCATACCTGAGGTCCTTTATTCTTTTGATATACCGCTTCAATGCGGCACATTGACGCTTACTTTTTTTAATTCCAGTGTAGACGGAACGTATCGTCATCTTCTTCAACGTTGCCGCCCAACGTGATCATGTTGAGCTGCAAAGATTGAATATCCCATTCTTGGCCCAATTTTTCCGAAACCGTTTCCGCACGAACAATCAGCCCTTTCTCACTTTCTACGCGAATCATGGCAGGTAAATACTGAATGGTGGCGTCAGGATTATCTTCTTCAATCGCTTCAATGATGTAACGTGAGGTATCGTTATCTTGTAATGCCAAATACACTTTAGACATGCTGCTTCTCCTTAAGCCTGTGCCACTTGTTCGAGATCTATTCCAATTTTTTTACTGCGCTCCAGCAGTTTTTTTTCAGCGAGTTCAATGGCACCTGCAGATAATGCTTGTTCTGCCCAAGGTGTAAATGCCGCTTTGACTTCGGGTAGGTATTCCGCCAGCCATTGACTTAACAATTGTTTATTTTCAATTGATTCTGCTGCCGCTGTTTTGAGTACGCTGTCTGACCATTTGCGCAGATCTGTTAAGGCTTCTTGCATAAACTCGGTGAGCATTGCCAAATCACGAGCTTGGTGATCTGCTAACCATTGATCAAATTGGGTATAGACCAGTTCAGACATAAAACTATCTATCACTAGGTTTTGTAATAAAAACAGCTTGAAATAGTCTTGTTCTGTCAGGCTCTGTTCACATAGCTTGCGTAAACCTTGCCAAGCTGTATCGTTCATCCATGCTTGTTTTGCAGGTGCGAGTGATTCACCAGTTCCCCCATCTAAAGCCAAACCCACACGAGAGATATACTGCGCCATCCCGAGTCGGTCCATCGCTGCATAAATACATGCTTGGGTTAGTACCGTGCCATAACCATAAGCACTTCCTGACATCATGTGCAGGTTGGCGGTTTGCTCCAAATGACGGAATGGAATAAACAACGTGATTACTTTTTCACGGACTTCTTCAGAAATATGTACAGCCAGCTGACGCTTCTCAAAAAAGTTAAAATTAGCTTCGGCAGTATCTTGTAAACGGGCGCGATGTTGCACATATGTCCCATAATAAAACTGACGTGGATCCTTAAATGCATACCAGTCCTGCATCACAATAGCTGTATGCGTTTTATCATTCAGTGTTTTCTCAGGTTTCCATAATGGTCGGTAATGGAAGTTGGTTTCAGCCTGAATATCAAAACTGACTTCCTGATAGCGGGTTGCAGGTTTATTGCCAAAACGGCGTTCAATGTAGGCGTAACTCTGGCGTATTGGTTCAATACTAGATGTTTTAATTTCAAGTGACATGGCTATCTCCTTAAGCTATTTCTAAAGATCTTCTTGATCTGGGATATATCGCTGTGCATTGACTAAAGTGACTTCAGTCCCATAGCGCCATTTTTCTTCTTCCTCATCATTTCTGGTTTTCTGTTCTTCAGTCATCTCGACGACTTGATTGGTCTCACAAAACTGTATAAAAGCTTCACGAGGTAGCACCAGTTCGACAAACAGACTTGGATCGTGAATAGCGAAATCAAATTCAACAAATTTGGCATTACGGTCACCCGTCACCCGGATATATTTGGTGAGTTGTGGCATCCCTATTTGATTTGTCATGACTAAGAATCCTTCTTGCTGGACAAACTTCCTTCCACATACATATATCAATTAGTGTGCCAACTTTTTAAGAAATTGATTTATATAATATTTATTGTATTTAATGTCTTTTTTTGAATTTTGATTTCATCAAATGATGAACACAATTAAAAAAATATTTATCAAATGATGAAAGACTATTTCAACTCTTTTTTTTATAAATATCCATCTGGCATTTTCATGCACTTTATGTACAGTATGATGATATGTATAAATTTTGAGTTCGTTATTAGTACACAAGTAATGAAAAAGTGCTTCATAGGATATTGAGCACAGAATAAAATGAAGGACATTGCGCATGCAGCCATTTTTGAAGCCACAACAAGATATTCAGGACCTGATTGACCGGATTAAGTTCGATGCCGCTCATGGTCAGATTTGGTTTGAAGAAAATCGTATGTTGTTGCTACATACCGATATTTTTGGTTTTCTACGCAAAGACTTGCACGATATGCTGGGTTATGAGCCAGCCAAAAGGTTCTTTATTCGTTGTGGTTATCAGGCTGGTATGCGAGATGCCGAAGCCACTGCACAACTTCGTCCAGACCTCAATGAAACAGAGGCTTTTATGGCAGGACCACAAATGCATGGTATTCGTGGGATGGTACAGGTCGAAGTCAATACACTTCAGCTGAGCCATCGCAACCATGAGTTCTATGCCGACTTTAACTGGCGACATTCCTTTGAAGGTGAAGTTCACCTGAGCGAATTTGGTAAATCCGATGAACCTGCTTGCTGGCTACAACTTGGTTATGCTTGTGGATATAGCAGCTATGTCATGGGACAAACCATTATTTATCAGGAAACCCAATGTATTGCCCAAGGTCATGATCATTGTCGGATCATTGGTAAACCCTTAACTGAATGGGAAAATGCTGAAGAACTTGTACAATTTATGTCTCCTGACCCTATATCGGACGAAATCATTGCATTACGCGCTGAATTGAATCAGCTAAAACTCGATATTTATACTCGTGCCGAGGTCGACTACAGCATGTTTAATGCGGTCGGAGAATCTGCGGCTTACCGCAATGTCTGTGACCTCCTCAAAAAAGCGGCTGGCAGTAAAGTGGCCGTACTCTTGTCTGGGGAAACAGGTGTTGGTAAGGAGGCTTTTGCACGAGGTATTCACTATGCTAGTCCACGCAAAGATAAGCCTTTTATCGCAGTTAACTGTGCTTGTATCCCACATGACCTGATTGAAGCTGAGCTCTTTGGCGTAGAAAAGGGGGCTTTCACAGGAGCAGTCAGTCAACGAATAGGTAAATTTGAACGTGCCCATCAAGGTACGATTTTTCTGGATGAACTGGCTGAGTTATCCCCTCGTGCCCAAGCAGCCTTATTACGAATGCTGCAAGAAGGTGAATTTGAGCGTGTAGGCGATTATCAGACCCGAAAAGTCGATGTTAGAGTGGTAGCTGCTACCAATGAAGATCTAGAATTAGCTGTCAAAGAGGGTCGATTCCGTGCCGATCTGTATTTTCGCCTAAATATTTTTCCGGTACGTATTCCGCCATTACGTGAACGGCGGGAGGACATTCCCCTGCTGGTCAGTCATTTTCTTAAACGCTTTGAAAATATATATGACAAAAAATTTAAAGGACTAAGTGACAAAGCCAAACATTTCTTTATAAATTACAATTGGCCAGGTAATATCCGTGAATTAGAGAATGTGCTGGAACGCGCAGCACTACTCACAGATGATCAACAAGAGATTAAACTACGTGATTTATTTCCCGATGTTGTAGCCGCTGAGACAAATAGCTATCGGGAAACATTCCCTTCCAAATCATTTAATTCACAAAAAATTGCAGAACTATTTACTCCTGACTTTTCATTGGAGCATTACGAACAGCAGATTATTGTACAAGCCATGCAACAGAGTCAGAACAACGTCTCCGAAGCAGCACGTTTACTTGGCATTAGCCGGGCAACATTGGATTACCGCTTAAAGAAATATAGGGCCTTATCCTAAGGCTCTATATTTCATACCCAAACACCCTCAACTTATATTACTGCGTGCTTTTTTAACCGGTATTCCAGTGCACTTCGTGTCATATTCAAATAACGTGCGGCTTTCGACACGTTGCCGCGATACTTTTGCAAAGCTGTTTGTAAAATCGTGGCTTCGACATATTCAATATCTAGCTGTTCTGAATTGTGCATCAGATTTTCAATGAACTGATCCAGATCACTTTGAGTAGCAATGCCTTTGATGCCATTCACTTTCTGCTTATGCTGGCTAACAAAGCTCTGAATTACATTATCTTCCAACATCAGGTCTTCTAAGTCCAATGACACATCATTGGACAATAGCACTGCCCGTTCCACAATATTTCGCAGTTCGCGGATATTCCCCGGCCACTCATAACTGTTGAAGAAAGCATAAACCCGGTCACTAAATCCGTTGAAGGTCTTCTCGTACTGCTTTTCAAAGAACCGAATATAATATTCCAGCAGTAAATTAATGTCTTCCCGACGCTCTTTCAATGATGGGATTAATACCGGATAAGTGGCAAGCCGGTAATATAAATCACTGCGGAAACGTCCTTCATCTACTGCTTTTTTCAGACTTTCATTACAAGCGACCACCACCCTGACATTGGTCTTGCGGGTCTTGGTATCCCCTACCCGTTCAAACTCTCCAGTTTGCAAAACACGAAGCAAAGACGCCTGCGCTTTAGGGGATAGCTCGATAATTTCGTCCAGGAAAATGGTGCCCCCATCTGCCCGTTCAAATTTACCAAAGCGATTTTCAGTCGCCCCGGTAAATGCGCCTTTATTACTACCAAACAATTCCGCTTCAATCAGTTGCTCTGGCAGACAGGCACAGTTAATTGCGACAAATTCTTTATCTTTACGGGCACTATTCTGATGGATACCACGCGCAAATGCTTCTTTCCCAACCCCTGTGCTGCCTTGTAGCAATACCGTAATATCCGACTCTGCTGCCTTGAGCAATAATTGGCACACCTTGGCAAAGGTCTTGGATTTCCCTATGGCATCAAAGTAGCTGTTGGAAAATAATGGTTTAATGGTTTCAATGAAATATTCAGATTTCAGTCCAAAATGACGGTCCTGCCCTTCATGGCTTTCAATCCGGCAACACTCATCTCCTTTGGCAACACAATGTGTTTCGACATAATGAAAGGGAGCATTTAAAAATTTTGAGGTATAACCACTGGAATAACCCGTCAACCACCAGCAGCAACAGTGTGTCGAGTAAGACCTGTTCTTAATTTGTGCATAGGCTTCATAGGAGTCATTCCATTTGAATATACCTTTAAACTTGTTTTGCTTGGGATTGAAATCCAGCGTCTCAATATCAACATTTACCATGCCACGAATCTTGGCCAGTTGAGGTCCGGCCACAAAAGCTGACAACTGATCATCTGCGCGCAGTTTGAGCGCTCGCACAGCATCTTCACTACCAATTTCATAACCCCAGCGATAGATAACTTTTTTAGCTAGATCAATCCCATATTCATCAATTAAAAAATGCTTCAGTGTATACAAACTATTCGCATTAAAGAGAAGTGATCGATCTCCATCGAACCAGATTTTACCGTCCTCACTTTCAAAAGAAATTTTACTAATAAAATCGCTAACCGATATATCCATATAATTTTTCATTGAGTATTACTCCATCCCTCAATTAATTTCAAATTTCCTGAACTGTTTGAATATATTATTATTTTTATAAATAAGCAGGCGTTTCTAGGTCAGTGTATAGATCGCCAATTTAGAAATACAGTGTCAAAGATGACAAAACTACAAAACACTACGTTTTGCTCCTTTGATTCATTCTTCAATCTCATCGAGCATATCAAGCACATATCGATAAGATTAATGCGCTTTGAATGTGAAAACCAGCCATTCACTGGCTGGTTTTGAATGGGAGTTATTTCTTTAAAAATCGAGCAATTTCCTCCCGAATCGTCTGGTGTTCAGGCACGACTGCAGATAGCCAGAAAATACCATGTACACCACCCCGAATACGCTTGATGGTGGTGGTTATACCTTGTTCGATTAAACGGAATCCATAATATTCCGCATCATCCCGCGATACTTCATATTCGGTGGTCACAATTAAAGTTTCTGGCGCAGCGGATAGATTGTCATACTGTAAAGGTGAATATTGAACAGACTGCCCATCTTGGATCTGATAATTTTTCCAGAACCAGTCCATATCCTGTTGCGAAATTAGATAACCATTTTCATCATTTCTTGAGGCAGAATCCATCTCAGGCTGTATCACTGGATATATTAAGATCTGTTTGGCAATCTTCATATCCTGTGATACAGCCCATAACGCAGATGTCGTTGCAAGATTACCTCCTGCACTGTCACCTATGACTGAGATTTGATTCTCGTCACCGCCATATTCTTGAATATGTTGAAACACCCACTCCAATCCCTGTCTGGCATCTTCATGTGCGGCTGGAAACGGATGCTCAGGCGCCAAACGGTAATCCACTGACACCACAATATGTTGATTCATTTGCGCCAGCACATGGCAAGTTTCATCGGCTACAGCCAGCGAACCAGCGACAAAGCCACCTCCATGATAATACACCAGCACAGGGAGTGTTTTTCCTGCAAGTTCTGGCTGATAAATGCGCAGATAAGTTCCTGTGCGGTACTCAACATCGGTCGTTTTGGTTTTCACCTCGACCGGCTTTTGCATGTTGTGGAATGATTCAACTACTGCACGCACTTCATCTACCTGACTTTGATGAAAAGGTTTCACTCCTGCTTCTTGGATCTGACCGAGTAGAGTTGCAATTTCTTGAGTAATTGGCATATGAATTCTCCTGACCGATCAAGACACTTGTTGAAGTAAAGTACTGTTAGGATCGCCTGCTTTAAAATGAAAACCCTGATAACCTTTAGCAATCATCTCATCACAAATCGCACGATACTTCGGTGCTCCACCTAAATACACCAGGCAACGGCGTGGTTTTCCGGGAATATTGGCACCCATATACCAAGAATCCGTATTTGGTAGCAGACTTGCCTGAGCCAGCTCATTAGCATGATTCACCCATTCTTCTTCCGCTTGAGCATCTGCATCAACTTCAAGAAGCTGATGATCAATCATGTGTTGGATAATGCCTGTCGCAAGATCAACATGATCTTCAATCGCTAAAGGCATGTTATATAGCACTGAAGGACTTTGTGGACCTGTCACAAGAAATAAATTCGGGAATCCACTCACGGTATGCCCCAAATAGGTACGTGGTCCTTCTTTCCATTTTTCAGTCAGTTTTTCATGGTTCTTGCCTTGGATCCCTAACGCAAATAATGGTCCAGTCATGGCATCAAAACCGGTCGCCAGAATCAAGACATCCACCTCATGCAACTGATCACCAACCACAACGCCATTCTCATCAATACGGGAAATTGGAGTTTGTTTAACGTCAATTAAATGCACATTGTCCTGGTTAAATACTTCGTAATATCCACTTTCCATGGGTGGTCGTTTAGTGCCATAGCAATAATCTCTCGGTGCCAACAATTCTGCTACTTCTGGCCTTTTCACACGAGCATGAATTTTTTGACGAATAAACTCGGATACAGTTTCATTGGCTTTCGGATCAAACAAGATATCCTGATAACTATCAATAAACAGACGGAAACCACCACGTTGGTAACGGTCTTCATAAACTTTTAAACGTTCTTCTTCGGAAACTGCCAGTGCTGAAGGCTGTACTTCGTTATAAGGTACCCCCAGGAAATGATTGCGGGCATTATGTCTGATTAAAGTATATTTGGCCTTGTTCTCGAGATCTTCCTCTGCCTGAGTAGGCCCATTACCCAATGGAGTGGAGTAGTTTGGTGTACGCTGGAACACATATAACTCACCGACTTCTTTGGCAATTTCCGTAATAAGCTGGATACCCGTAGAACCGGTGCCAATTACACCAACACGTTTGCCTTTCAAGCTGATTGGTTGTTTTGGCCAGTTGCCGGTAATCAGTGTTGGACCTTTAAAGTTTTCTACACCTGGGAATTCCGGTTTTTTCGGCACGGACAATGTCCCTACACCAGAAATAAAGAAACGAGATTTAATGACTTCACCCTGATTGGTCGTTACTGTCCAATATTTTTCTTGTTCATTCCAGACCACAGACGTGACTTTGGTATTGAAGGTGATGTCCTTTCTCAGGTCAAAGCGATCTGCCACATGATTGAGATATCGTAGAATTTCTGGCTGGGCGGCAAATTTCTCGCTCCAGGTCCATTCTTGCTGTAATTTTTCATCAAATGAATAGGAATAATGCACACTCTCAATATCACAACGTGCACCGGGATAATTATTCCAGTACCAAGTTCCACCGACATCCGGTGCACTTTCAAACACGCGTACTGGAACTTTCATCTGATCACGCAGTTTGAATAAGGCATAAAGTCCAGTAAATCCTGCACCAACGACCGTCACCAAGGTGTCCACACCTTTTGTTAAAATATTTAAATTATCCATGAAACGTCTCCAGTGTTCATAAATTATCCTTATGCTTAAATGTCCTATCTAAGCCACCAGATACTTCGCAAGGAGCATGCCAAAATTTAACTATATGTTTTTTTATAAAAATATTTATTTTCTAAGTAAAAAAAATTCATGTTTTCACTAAATTAACTCTAATTCTCACATATACATGAATTTATAAAGGAGTTGAGAATGAAGGGAGTTCATTCATGGCATCAAAGATACACTCCAGCAGGCAAAAAAAATCCTCCATTAAGGAGGATTTTTTATTTCAAAAATTTATTTCTGCTCGATGAACTCTTTAAAATCTGCTTTACGAATCATCGCATGGATGCCTTTTGTTTTATCTACAACTTGAGAAACTTCAAAATCAGTCGCCGCACTGAGATAAGCATATGCAATATCTTCACTTATGCCATATTCATTCACTAAGAAATTAATTGCTTCACGCGTAGATTTGCGCATTGCTTCATCCAAATCTTCATCTAAACCAGGCGTGATCCAAAACTCACCATTTTCACCTAATGGCTGAGAAAGGTGCTTACCTGGAATATGATCTTTACCCGCTTTTAACACACTAATTTTAAACGTTGCGCGCGCTGAACCCTCTAAAGCAGTTAATGCAACCTCACCATCGCCTTGAACGAAATGACTATCACCTGTGTAGAATAATGCACCTGGAACTTGAACAGGATAATAAGCGGTTGCCCCAGCAGTTAAATCATTAATATCAATATTTCCACCATAAAATGAGGGTGGAACTGAGTGAACAGGTTCGCTGGTATTCGGTGCAACTCCCATTGTTCCCATAAACGGATTTAATGGAAAACGAATCGCTTTACCAGATTCTGTTTGAATCACCCCCTCCCATACACCCTCTTTATTTTGCGCAATGGGTGTAAATACTGAAACATTGCCATAAGCATCTGGATTTTCTGGCGAAGCATGATCATGTTTTTGACGTTTAGGGAATTCAGGCAATGTACCTTTACCATGACGGTTTGAAATAACACCATAAGGAACACGCGGTTCTATTTTGATGATTTCAACTTTAAGCACGTCTCCCGGCATTGCACCTTCAACGTAGATCGGACCAGTAATAATGTGTGGGCCATCTTTATGGAAATCATGCTTTAAATTAGAGCGGGTGATCAATTTCGCTTCATCTAAAATGTGCTCTTTTTTAACACCTTTAGATGTAAAGTATTTTTCAGCATCACGCCCTTGGTCCTCTAATAAACCTTCATGTGACACTGTATCAAAAGTCACATGACTCCCCGATGGAACCGTTAAAACTGGCTTAGCATCTTTATTCGGTAGATAACCCCATTGAATAGTATTGAGTGTGCTTGGAATATAATAGTGTCCAGCATATTCCCCTTTTTTTAGTAAAGTTGGCTTGCTTTCAATCTGTTTTAAAATTTTAAAATCTTCAGCCGAACTAAAAGTCGAAAAACTTAATATTGATGTAGCAATCGAAATCGATAAAGCTAACTTTTTTAACATGCACTCAAATCCAACTATAAATTTCATGTGAATTTATTTAAGCAATCCCTATGCCAAACATGATTAAAATTCAATTAAATCTGCATTTTCATCTTAAAATATTTCGCCCAATCTACAGCTATTTTTGAAATCTTGTGCCATTGGTCTGTAAAAATGGAGTGCTAAACTTCAAGCCTTTCAAACATTGTATAAATCAGCGTTTCGCATTCTTTGTCAAGAATGTTGCAAAACACTGGACTATTTAAAGTAATGGAACACCTGTATGGCGAACAAATTTGAATTTCAAATCCGAGTGTATATTGAAGATACAGATGCAGGAGGCATTGTTTATCATGCCAATCATATTCGCTTTATGGAACGCGCACGTACAGAATGGTTACGCGCTTCAGGGATTTCACATTACTGGCATCAAAAAGATTACAACTTTGTCGTGCATAAATTAGCGCTTAAATATTCACGTCCAATATTAATGGATGACTTAATTACTGTTACAGCAAGTGTAGTTTCGTGTAAAGCAACGTCTTTTGTATTGCAACAAAATATTTATCGTGGTGAAATCATGCTAGCTTCAGGGGAAGTAGAATTGGCGTGTATTAGCGCTGAAATGAAACCGCTGAGAATTCCAAATGAAATCCGTGATCTAATCGAAAAAGAATTAGCCCACGCATAAAAATATGATTGGCACATGTAACTATGGCAACACAACTCGAATCTTCACTTCACGTCACAGATTTAATTCTTCAAGCGAGTCCAGTCGTACAACTGGTCATGCTGGTGTTGGTACTAGCTTCACTCTTTAGCTGGTACCTTATTGCCAAGTTACATATGACTTTTAAAAAAGCTCGCCAAGGTGATGATCATTTTCAAAAGATTTTTTGGTCTGGTGCAGAACTCAACACTTTATATAACAATGCACAAGTCAACTCTAAGCGTGAAGGCTTGGAAGATGTTTTTTATCTTGGTTTTGCAGAGTTTCTCAAACTCAAAAAAACCAAAGCTGAAACAGCACAAGTCATTGATGGCACAGAGCGTATTCTTGGGGTGGGTTTAAGCCGAGATCAGAGCCGTATGGAACAAGGCCTCAGTGCACTTGCCAGTATTGGTTCAGTTGCGCCCTATGTTGGTTTATTTGGTACAGTTTGGGGCATTATGAATGCTTTTATCGGCTTAGCCCAAGTCGATCAAGTGACGCTAGCAACTGTCGCACCAGGTATCGCGGAAGCCCTCATTGCGACTGCTATTGGTTTATTTGCTGCGATTCCTGCAGTACTTGCATTCAACCACTATACGGCCAAAAGTGAAGAAATTTACTCAGATCGTTCCTTGTTTGCTGAAGAAATGGTGGCGCTTTTACAACGTCGTTCTGTGGGTTCTACACAGGAAGCTGAATAAATGGCCGTTCGTCGCTCAGGGCGTTTCCAACGCATTAAAAAGCCACTTAACAGTGACATGAATGTAGTTCCTTATATTGACGTCATGTTAGTACTTTTGGTGATTTTTATGGTGACTGCACCAATGATCACAAGTGGCATAAAAGTTGATTTACCTGAAGCAAACAGTGTACCGATTGAATCTAAGGATGCACCAGCTATGGTGACTTTAGATCAACAAGGACAATACTTTTTAGAATACAAGGGTAGCCAACCAAGTCCACTGAGCTTGCAGGAATTACAACAGATACTTCGTGATGCACAACAAACTGCTGAACGTGAGAATAAACAATTTAGTGTCGTCATTAATGGTCATAACACTCGACCTTATGGTGAGGTGATGACGCTCATGTCTAACTTACAAGATGCAGGGATCAATCAAGTTGGCTTGCTGACCAAACCAATTCAATAAGCTATGAAAGAATCTAACTCTCGCTTTTCAAAAGAAAAGAAAATTGCAATCGGATTCACTGTTGCGGTCCATGTGATTGCGATCACAGGCTTATTGTTCCTTGGGTTGACTCAACCTCCTGAGCCAACTAAAACTGTTAAAACAGTTTTAGTGAAACCTGAAGATCTGGTACCACCTGAACCCACACCATTGGTTGAATCTGATCATTCAGATACAGCGCACCAGAACGTTCAAGAAAATGTTCAACAGACCAATGAGCCTATTCAAAATGCTCCTGTGATTCCTGTTGCGCCTGCTGTACCTCCTCCAGCTCAACCAAAAGTCGAAGAGCCAAAATCCGACCGTAAAGCTGAGCAAGCGGCTGCGGTTAAAGCTCAACAAGAAGCCGAACGTAAAGCAGCGGCTGAAGCACAACGTCAAGCGACTCAAGAAGCGAATCGGAAAGCTAAAGCTGAGGCCGATGCTAGAGCTAAACAAGAGGCCGCCCAAAAAGCCAAAGCAGCAGAGCAAAACGCAAAACAGGAACAACAACAAAAGGCGAAAGCTGATGCGGCTTTAAAAGCGAAACAAGAGGCTGATCGAAAAGCTAAAGCTGAGGCAACTCAAGCCAAAGCTAAGCAAGAAGCTGATCGGAAAGCTAAGGCGGAGGCCGATGCTAAAGCCAAACAAGAAGCCGACCGGAAAGCTAAAGCTGCTGCTGAAGCCAAAGCAAAACAAGATGCTGATCGGAAAGCTAAAGTTGAAGCTGATGCAAAAGCCAAACAGGATGCTGATCGTAAAGCTAAGGCTGCAGCTGATGCCAAAGCTAAAGCGGAAGCTGATGCGAAAGCTCGTCAGGAAGCACAAAGAAAAGCGGATGCCGAAGCCAGAGAACGTGCCGAAGCTGAAGCTCGAGAATCTGCGGCTGAAAAAGCCAGACAAGAAGCAGCCAATAAAAAAGCTGAATCTAAACGCATCGCTTCTTCAGCAAAAAGAGACTTTGAGCAAAAAATTAAAGGTGCTTGGAGAATGCCAATAGGCTCTTCAGGTCAAAAAGCGACAGCACGCGTGACATTATCTGACAGTGGTTCTGTGACTTCAGTCATCGTCAATGCATCAGATCCAGATGTCAAAGCCAGTGTCGAACAGGCTGTTCGTGCAGCAGCACCATATCCGATGCCATCCGATCCTGATGCAAGGCGTGAAGCTCGTAGTTTCACTTCTTCATTCACCGTGAAATAATAAAAAACCTTTCGATTCGTCGAAAGGTTTTTTCATGAATTGCGGATAATTACACGCTTTATATAGATTCGGTACGGAGCTATATGCTAAAAAGCTAGAATATTCGAAAAATTAGTATCTTGAGTACGTGACTTCTCATGAAAATGATCTCAAAACATCTTCTCGGTTTAGCAATTTTGGTAGCATTTAGCCCTGCTCTCATTACGACCTCTTATGCACAGCTTCATCTTGAAATTGCTAAAGCACCTGAAGAAGCACCAAAAATTGCTATCGTGCCATTCCTAGGTGATCAACGCTTATACCCTGTTGTAGAGCAAGATTTAAACCGTTCAGGTCGCTTTACCAGTTCATCTAAAAATTTACCTGCAACAGCAACCATCAATCAAGCCAATGGTGCTGCTTGGCAATCTGCAGGCGTACCTTATGTTGTGAATGGTGAAGTTAAAACTAATCCTGATGGTTCACTGGCTGTTCATTACCAACTCTATGATGTCCAAAAACAACAATATTTGCTCAATGAACTATTAACTGTACCACCATCGCGCATTCGATCTGCAGCACATATGATCAGTGATGCGATTTACCAAGCATTAACAGGTATTCCTGGTGACTTTAGTGGTCGCATCGCTTATGTTTTGCGAAATCCTGCGACTCCTGATAATCGCTACACTTTACAAATCGCAGATACGGACGGCGAACAACCACGCACTGTATTGAGTTCACGCGATCCAATTTTATCCCCTGCTTGGACGCCTGATGGCAAAAAAATCGCTTATGTTTCATTCGAAACCAAACGTCCAGCCATCTATGTTCAAGATTTAGCGACTGGACAACGTGAAAAATTAGCTGGCTTCCGTGGCTTAAACGGTGCGCCAAGTTTTTCCCCTGATGGTAAAAGCATGTTGTTCACTGCTTCAATGCATGACAACCCTGAAATTTATCAAATGGATTTAAATACGCGCCAAGTGAAGCGTATGACAAATAATACAGCAATTGATACAGAAGCTCGCTATACCCCAGATGGTAAAGGTTTTATCTTTACCTCAGACCGTGGTGGTTCAGCACAGATCTATCATTACACATTTGCCGATGGTTCAACAAAACGTTTGACTTTCCGCGGAGCATTCAACGCACGTGGAAGTTTAAGTGCCGATGGTAAATATGTTGCTTTAGTACATCGCCCTTCAGGCAGCAACTATAAGGTAGCAATTCAAGAAATCTCAACTGGAATCACGAACATTTTAACGCCAACCAGTTTAGATGAATCACCAAGCTTTTCACCAAATGGTCAAATGGTCGTGTATGCGACACGTGAAGGCAGCCGTGGATTGTTATCGATTATGTCTACAGACGGTCGCTTCCGCATGAACCTACCTAGCGAACAAGGTGAAGTTCGTGAACCTGCTTGGGCACCCAAATAATCGAATTTAATCTTTCAAGGAGATGAACATGAACGCGATTAAAACGTTTGCTCTTCCACTCATTGCTGTTAGTTTAGTAATGACGGGTTGCGCAAGCCGTAAACCAGCAACTACAGATACCACTACGATGACACCACCATCAACGTCCACCTCTGTAAATACGACTGGTCTCAGTGAAGATGCAGCATTAAATGCTCAAAACTTAACGGGTGCTTCTGCTAAAGGGGTAACTGAAGCCAATAAAGCTTTCTTGGCTAAACGTGTTGTTCACTTTGATTATGACAGCAGTGAGCTATCTACTGAGGACTATCAAACCCTCCAAGCACATGCACAATTTTTATTGGCAAATGCAAACTCTAAAATCGCATTAACTGGTCATACCGATGAACGTGGAACGCGTGAATACAATATGGCTTTGGGTGAGCGACGTGCCAAAGCAGTTGAAAGTTATCTAGTTACAAATGGTGTAAATCCAAACCAACTCGAAGCTGTGAGTTATGGTAAAGAAATGCCAATTAATACAGGTAATAATGAAGCTGCGTGGAAAGAAAACCGTCGTGTAGAACTCAATTATGAAGCAGTGCCACCACTTCTTCGCTAATGAATGCAAAAAAAGCGCTCAATTCGAGCGCTTTTTTTATATCAGGTTTAAGACCTTTGCGAGTCTGGCATGGGCACTTGCATAGACTCAATCATGTCATGCTTATTAAACTCTTTATATTCAGGTTTAGCCTCGTACTGTTTCCATGCTTCCTTGGAACTCTCTGAACTAATTTCGTTTAAGTCGATTGCCTCACCTGGCGTTGGAGTTGCTTCAAACTTTTGAATGCTCATTTTAAAGCTCCTTTTAAAATCATCCTCCTATCAACATACCATGTTCTAAAACTCTGGCAAGTGCAAAATCACCACAAATAACGCAGGATAATTTCTATTTTGCACTGAACTCATCTAAAATAGCCCAAGATCCAAATTTTATTCTTTTAAAGCTTTTAGGAGCGTCCTTGTAATGTCATACCTCACCTTGTCACAATATCTTGCACAACAACAAGGAAATCTAACGCCTGAACTCTCTAATGTGATTGAAACCATTGCTGAAACGTGTAAAACCATCGATTCAGCATTGCAAAAGGGTGCCTTAGCGGGTGTATTAGGTAGTGCTGGTAATGAAAACGTACAAGGTGAAGCGCAAAAAAAATTAGATGTTATTTCAAATGACTATTTAATTGATGCGCTAAAAAACAACGCAAATGTAGGCGGTTTAGCTTCTGAAGAACTCGATGAGTTTACACCAGCACAAGAGAACGGTAAGTATTTAGTTTTATTTGACCCACTAGATGGCTCAAGTAATATCGATATCAATATGTGTGTTGGCACCATCTTCTCTATCCTACCTGCCAAAAATTCAGTGACACAAGCAGAAGATTTCCTTCAAGCAGGCACTGAACAAGTCGCAGCTGGTTATGTGTTATATGGCCCATCAACTATGATGGCATTAACCGTTGGTGCAGGTACTGTTTTCTTTACATTTGATCCAGAGTCAAAAACATTCCTGTTGACGACTGAAAATATCCAAGTGGATGCCGATACAAAAGAATACGCCATTAATGCTTCAAACCAACGTCATTGGGAAGAACCTGTTCAACGCTATATTGGTGAGCTACAAGCGGGTAAAACATCTGTACGTGAAAAAGACTTTAATATGCGTTGGGTTGCCTGCATGGTTGGTGATATCCACCGTATTCTTTGCCGTAGTGGGATCTTCTTATACCCTTACGATACCAAAGATCCTAAGAAAGCAGGTCGTCTACGTCTTATGTATGAAGCAAATCCAATGAGTATGCTCATGGAACAAGCAGGTGGTGCTTCGACAACAGGTCGCGTGCGTATTATGGAAATCCAACCGACTGAACTTCACCAACGTGTACCAGTCGTTATTGGTTCAAAAAATGAAGTTGAGCTTGTTACTGCTTATCATCAATAATCTTACAATTGAGAGCCTATTGATTTAGGCTCTCATGGAAGTCAAACTGAATGGCCATTATCTTTTTAGAATCTAAAGACAACCCGAAAATTAAACATTTACGTGGTTTAATTGATCAAAATAGTTACCGTAAAAAGCAAGGCCAAACTGTTCTAGAAGGCACACATTTGTGCTTAGCTTGGTTAGAAAAAAATCGTAAATTGAATTCGATTTTTACCACTGAAAAAGCAATGGAACACGCCGATTTTGACGAAATCGCACAACACTATACAGGTTCAGTGTTTGTTATTAGTGAATCACTCTATAAAGACATTAGCACGCTAGGAACCACCTTAGCATGTTTAGCGATTGTAGATTTACCAACTCAACGTGATGCTCTAGATTATACTCAAGACACTTTAATTCTTGAAAATGTTCAAGATCCAGGCAATGTAGGTACATTACTTCGTTCAGCTGCGGCTGCAGGTATTGAACAAATTGTTTGCACCAAAGGTTCAGCATCTTTGTGGTCTCCTCGCGTATTACGAGCAGGAATGGGTGCGCACTTTTCATTAAAAACCTATGAAAACGTTGCGCTTGAAGATGTGCTGTCTCAATTCAAAATTCCCGTGTATGTCACGAGCTCACATGAATCAGAAAGTTTATATGCAAAAGACTTAACTCAAGCTTGCGTATGGGTACTGGGCAATGAAGGCCAAGGCGTTTCGGAATATGCCCTAGCGCATGCTTCAGCAATTACCATTCCCCAACCGGGTGGTCAAGAATCATTAAACGTTGCAGTTGCCGGATCGATTTGTTTCTTTGAAATGGTACGCCAACGGATATGATTCGTTAAAATATATTAACGAAGTCACTGAAAATAAAAAAATCTATTAAACTGCAAAAAAATAGTTGCTTAGATTGTCAACCTACCATTATGTTTTGACGTTATATAAGTAACGATTAGAAAATAATGGTGGGTACCCAATGACGGGATTTTCCATCTCTATGGATTTAGCACCAAAAAAAGTCAAGCCTGAAGATTCGAGTGTTCTTTTGAATACGGCAGAACAACGTCTTAAATATTTTATGCAAGACGTCACTGGGCGTGCATTGGTGATGATGGAAAGTGCAACTCAAGGACACAATGGCATTGCCATGGATTTAGTCCAAGAAGCTTTTATATCCTTGCATAAATCATATGCTGATAAATCCACTGCAGAGTGGTATCCCCTTTTCTATACCATTTTAAATAACAAACTTCAGGATTGGCGTCGTAAAGAATCTCGACGGGCTTTTCCATTCACGTTATTTAAAAAAAATAACCACGATGAAGATGATGACGAAACCATCAATATTGTGGATGAATCAACACCTAATCCGCTGCAATTTCTTGCACAAGAGATGGCTGTTGAGGAGATTCAAAATGCAATTTCTAAGTTACCTGTTCGCCAACAACAAGCATTTATGTTGAGAGCATGGGAAGGGTTTGATACACAAACCACAGCCGAAATCATGAATTGTTCAGAAGGCAGTGTAAAGACCCATTACCATCGAGCTATACAGGGCTTAAGATCTGCTTTGTCTCACTTAAACCCAAATGACGGGGGATCATCGGATGAATCATGATGAATTTACGAAACAAGTGACTGAAAAATTGAATGTACTGGCATCACAACATCGCAATAAAGCGGTCGTGATGGAGCATGTACTCGATGAAATTAAAGACAAACCGTTATTTTCTCAGTTTATGACTTGGAAAGTTACTGGTTTTGCATTAGCAGCCGCGATCACAGGATTTGTGGTACTTCCTAATGCATTTGATTTAGAAGAAGCTCCAAGCCCACAACAAGTGATTGTCACCCCTAAACTTTCTCCGCAAATGATGGAAGATCTAGAAATGTTATCTGTTTTTGGTGAGGATAAATCAGCTCATGGCAGCTAAAGGCTTAGCGATTGCACTCTGCACATTAGGTTTTTTACAAACCAGTTTTGCAGGCTATGAACGTTTTTGGATCTTCTCGAAAGACAATAATCCTGAACTTAATGAATCTTGGGAATCTCTTTCTGAAGATGAACAAAAAGCACTGATTAAACGCTATCAAAATTTGAAAGAAATTCCTGAAGAGCAAAGTGTTGTTCTACAACAAAGAATGGATTGGTTTACTAAACTGCCTGAACAAGAAAAAATACAAATGCGCGAAACTTGGCAACAGATGAGCTCAAGTGAACGAAATGATTTGCGTAAAAAAATGATGAACGCGACGACTGCCGAGCAGCGCAAAGAAATACGCGAAACTTATTTAAATAAATATATGCAACAAACCACGATGAAATAATAAACTTTAAAGCCTCCACAAGAGGCTTTATTTTTTAGTTAAAGATATATGCCCTCTCGTTCAGGCTGATAGAGCACTTTATCAATTTTCACTTTCATTGTTTGCCCATCAGGCTGAGGCCATTCAATTTCTTGTCCTTCCGCCAAACCTAGGATTGCTGCACCAATAGGTGCAATCACATTAACCTGCCCCCTTTCACCTTTAAAGTCATGGGGATATACTAGCACAATCTCTGTAGATTCAGTGGACGGTGCAACCGTTATCAGTACTCTAGCATTCATCGTCACTACATTGGCAGGGATATCTTTAGGCTGTACGACTTCAGCACGAGCCAACTCATTTTCTAAATGCTCCATCGTTGGAGTTACCTGCTTCTGATGTTCCAACATGGTTTCTAAACGATTTAAATCTTGCTCAGAAATAATAATATTTGGATGGCTCATTTTCTGCTCCAATTCAAATGTATAGAGACAATTGAATAATTAATAGATACATCAGTTATATCAGAACTATCCAAAAATGACAGATTTGACATTCCAACATTCAATAAAAAAGCCCCCTTGAGGGGGCTTTTCTCAAGTCGAAGATTATTTTGCGTAAACTGGGAATTTAGCGCATACAGTCTCAACTTTAGCTTTCACAGCGTTGATGACAGTTTCATCACCTTTAGAATCTAAGATATCCGCGATCCAACCTGCAAGTTCACGTACTTCTGCTTCACCGAAACCACGAGTTGTTACAGCTGGAGTACCGATACGGATACCAGAAGTTACGAATGGAGAACGTGGATCGTTTGGCACAGAGTTTTTGTTCACAGTGATGTGAGCCGCACCTAACCAAGCATCAGCATCTTTACCTGTAATGTCTTGTTTGATGAGAGACAACAAGAACAAGTGGTTTTTCGTACCACCTGAAACAACATCATAACCGCGTTCGATTAACACTTCAGCCATTGCTTGCGCGTTTTTCACAACTTGTTGTTGATATGCTTTGTATTCAGGAGCCATTGCTTCTTTGAAGCAGATTGCTTTAGCCGCTACAGCATGAACTAAAGGACCACCTTGGTTACCTGGGAATACAGCAGATTGAAGTTTTTTCTCAATTTCTTCATTTGCTTTTGCAAGGATTAAACCTGAACGTGGACCACGAAGTGTTTTGTGAGTCGTCGTTGTAGTTACGTCAGCAATTTGAACTGGGCTTGGATAAACACCAGCAGCAACAAGACCAGCAACGTGAGCCATATCAACGAATAGATAAGCGCCTACTTTGTCTGCGATTTCACGGAAACGCTGCCAATCAACGATTTGGCTATAAGCAGAGAAACCAGCGACAATCATACGTGGCTTGTGTTCTACAGCTAAACGTTCTACTTCTTCGTAATCGATTTCACCCGTTTCTGGATTTAAACCGTATTGGATCGCATTATATGTTTTACCAGAGAAGCTAACTTTAGCACCGTGAGTCAAATGACCACCGTGAGCTAAGCTCATACCTAAAACAGTATCGCCTGGGTTAAGAAGCGCTAGATAAACTGCAGAGTTTGCTTGAGAACCAGCATGAGGCTGAACGTTCGCGTAATCAGCACCAAAGAGTTCTTTAGCACGGTCAATTGCCAATTGTTCAATCACGTCTACATATTCACAACCGCCATAGTAGCGTTTGCCTGGGTAGCCTTCTGCATATTTGTTAGTGAGTTTTGAACCTTGAGCTTCCATTACTGCTGGAGAGCAATAGTTTTCTGAAGCGATTAACTCAATATGAGCTTCCTGACGAGCATCTTCACTCGTAATAGCTTGAGCTAATTCTGGATCAAAGTCAGCAATAGAGATATTGGCAAACATTAGCGAGGTCCTATTAATGTAGGGCTTTTAAGCCGTGCTAAGATTGGCGCGTATTGTAACATGAACTTGTTAAATTTCGAGAATGAAGTTTAAACAGTTTGCAATTAAATTTGATTAATTCTTGTGTGTTCACTCTATTACTATTAAAAACAAATATCTGAATTAAGACTATTCTTTTTAAATTCAGCCATTTTTGAAAATTGCCTTTAACAACCTACAGCCTAAACTTGCAACGTTAATATGATCGAGCATGAAGATTACTTAAAATGAGCACCTCATCTAAATAATTCCCATGATTCGTTCAATTCAGCATAATTTATACAATTCACTGACTTTATTACTGTGAGCTCAGATTTGAAAATGTTAAATTAATTACATCTTTATCATTTACTTGGACATTTGCATGCAAGCCATTATCTTGGATACTGAAACCCATACATTGAACGGTTTGCCCATAGAAATTGCATATGCTCCTATTCAGATTGAACAAGGCAAATTAAGTCTTGATCGCGAAAAAATCTTTGACCAACTATATAGTATTGGTGACGAAAAAATTTCCTATGCTGCAATGGCGGTACATCATATTCTTGAAAGTGATTTAGTAGATCAGCCCAACTTCGGTACCTTCGAATTACCTCAAGAAACGACGTATATTATTGGTCATAATATTGATTATGATATTCGAGCTGTTCAGCAATGCGGCGTAGACACAAGTCATATTAAAGCCATCTGTACACTCGCTCTTTCTCGACTAGTTTGGCCTCATGCAGAAGCACACAACATTTCTGCTTTAATTTATATGATTAGTAAAGGCAGTAGCAAAGCTAGAGAGATGTTAAAAGGTGCCCATCGTGCTGATGCTGATATTATTTTGACTGCAAATATCTTAATGCACATTATTCATCATTTGGGTATTCAAAACATTGAAGAACTCTATGAAGTATCTGAAGATGCACGTATTCCTCGTACAATTAACTTCGGTAAACATCGTGGGACAGCCATTGTAGATCTTCCAAGTGATTATGTTTCATGGTTACTAAGACAAGAAGACTTGGATCCCTATTTGAAAAAAGCCTTAGAAAAAACTTTAATTGATACGCTTTAAGCAATATTTCATGACTCTCACTTTGAACCTAAACCTCAAAGTGAGAAATTAACTATTTTTTAATACTTTTAAACGATTAAACTAAAATTTACACCAATAATTACAATAATATAATCACATGATAATTAAATATTTTTTATTATTTTTATTCATTCAACACTGCCCACCTCATCCGCTATTAGACTAAGGCGAAGTAGAACATCTGTACCATAAATATATTAATACCATCATCCAACCACGGTATAAATAGGTGCCTTATGTCTAAACTTAGCCAAATTCTAGAATTTGATCCTTTAGATAATCCTATGTATCTTAAAAAAGTCGGAAATTGGGTTCTCACCTTCTTGCATGCCCATGACCAGGTGGAGAAAATCCAGCTCGCCATTACCAATGTTATTCCGCGTCAAGCAGATGGCTCATTGCAGCCTCGACGTATTATCATTGAGCAAGCTGATCAAGATCATCAATGGCAAATCAATCACATAGAATGTTTTGATAGCCTTGAAAATAAAGAAGTCCTGCTCAATGCTTCAGAACAAACGGGTGGATCGATCATTCAAGACCTGCTCAGTGAATTTCGAAAATATGATGTTGAAGTCATGTTTAAAGCATAATTCCGATATGAAAAAGCCCGCTTTACGCGGGCTTTATGTTGGAAGGCTAGTGTTAGATTTATTGTTCAACTGAACTCAACTAACTGTCATTGATCCGTCCAACTCGTCAGTAGCGTTGAATATTTACAACCTACTGTGATTTTTAATTTAATACTTTCAATATGTGATGTGAAGTCACTTTAACACTTTTCAACAACTGTATAAAAAAAATACAATTGAATTTTTTTATTTATAGATAAGAATAAGTTTCGCGAATATGAACAAAGTTTTAATTCAAAAAAGTCGACCGAAATGGGTCGACTTTTAATTCTAATTTTAAGCTCAGAATTAAGCCAAATGACGTGAACGATTATTTGAATGATTTACACCAAAACGTCCAGCAAAAATCGTCACAATCAATCCAATCAATAAACCAATGAATGACCATAAGGCAGCTTTTGCAGCAGCTTTAGTCGCATTAGCTGCTTTTTCACGTGCTTGATCTTTTAGTTCAGCATATTTTAATTTAGCAGATTGAATATTCGCCTCTAAATCATTAAAGAATTTATCCTGCTGTATAAGGAAATTATTGACAGCTTGATTCGCTTCTTGCGGAGTTAGAGATGAATTTTTCGCTAAAGCAGCACTGACTTCATTCTTATTAATAGAAGCAGTTACAGATTGTGCACGAGTTTTTAATTGTTCTGATAACTTTTGAATAATAGCATCACTGTTATCTGGATGAATCACCAACTCTTTTGCAGCAACCTTAATTTGCTCTTTTGCCCATTCACCCTGCGCTTTTAAGAATTCGGGTTGCAATTCCTCGATTCCTGTTTTGCGTAATGCCTCAGACATCTTTTCATCACTATTTTCAAGCTTTGGTAAAGGAACCAATTCCTCAAAAGCTTGAACTCCGATCTGAGTTAAATTAACGCCACCTCGACCAATTTCTGATGCTACACTACCCGCAGCACTACTGACTGAACTAATCGCACTACCAGTAATTTTTGCCGCGCCGCTAATGGTCATTGCACCAAACCAGATACCTAACAGCAATGAAAGTGACCAGACAATAAAGCCATGGATTGCACCATCAGCTTGAGCCAAGTGACCTGCAACAAATCCACCAATAGCTAACGATACTAACAATGAAATAATTGTCCATACGCTTACTGCTATCCCTGAGCCATTTGTAATATCAGTGGTAGATTGTGGATCTAGGAGCGCAAATCCTAATGCAACGCCAAGTAATGAGAGTAAAATTGAAATAGCTAATACAACAATAACGCCAGCGAAAATACTCGCCCACGAAATTCGATTTTGGATCAGAACTTTTTCTTCGTACATTGTTGTGCCTCTTATTTGAATTATTCATAATTTATGTGATTTATACGGCAATGCCGCAATTCAAATTTAAAATAGGCCATGTGAATTTTATGTGACAAATTTTGCATTTTTATGTTTATTTTGAGACTAAATATATTGTTATTTGTCAGTATTGGAGCATCTCACGATTCAATCGACTCAGATTAACAATTCAGATTACGCACTAAATTTTGATAAATATTTACTAAAAATATTTTATTTGACGGACTATGTTTTGTTTGAAAGACATAAAAGAAATGGTGCGCTCAGCGGGACTCGAACCCACGCCACAGGCTTCGGAGACCTGTACTCTATCCAGTTGAGCTATGAGCGCATTTTAGGAAGTGCGCACATCATAACAAAAAAAACTCTAAGGTAAAGCAACTATATATCTTTCCAATTTTTAGTGCTCATGCTTTATACAGCGTTTCAACATCAAAACAGAGAATTCTGATTACAGAGCTTGGTTTATTTTTCAAGATCACTCACAATATCTCAACTTTTCACCATTCGAGATATTCATGACTGATGCATTGACCTTGAGGGATTTGTCGAAGACCTATCGAAATGGTTTTCAAGCATTAAAAGGAATCAACTTAGATGTTCCAGAAGGTGAATTTTATGCACTTCTAGGCCCTAATGGTGCAGGTAAATCAACCACTATTGGCATCATCAGCTCTCTTACAAAAAAAACTGCAGGAACTGTCGAGATTTTTGGTCATAATCTCGATACACATCCTTCACAAGCTAAACAATGCTTGGGTGTAGTCCCCCAAGAATTTAACTTTGCGCAATTTGAAAAGACTTTCGATATTTTAGTCACTCAGGCAGGTTATTACGGCATTCCAAAAAAAGTTGCTGAAACTCGTGCAGAGGAGTATCTGACCAAATTAGGTTTATGGGAAAAACGTTCTACTCAAGCACGTATGCTATCTGGGGGAATGAAACGCCGCCTTATGATTGCCCGGGCAATGATGCATGATCCGAAACTGTTAATTCTCGATGAACCGACTGCTGGTGTTGATATTGAACTACGTCGCTCGATGTGGGACTTCTTAACAGAAATGAATCAGAAAGGTACATCTATCATTCTCACAACACATTATTTAGAAGAAGCAGAAGTACTGTGTCGCAAAATTGCAATTATTGATCGTGGCGTCATTAAAGAAGACACCACCATGAAGAACTTCTTAAATCAATTAAATGAAGAATCTTTCATTTTTGATTTGGCTGAACCTATAGAACCGATACAACTTGACATTATTGGTGTGAAATTTAATTTGGTTGATCCAGTGACCTTAGAAATTACGCTTGATAAAGCACATAGCATGAATGATCTTTTCCAACTTCTAGAATCACAGAACATTCAAGTTCGAAGTATGCGTAATAAATCAAATCGTTTAGAAGAGTTATTCGTCAAAATGGTCGAAAAGAATCTTGATGGAGCTGCGCAATGAATTTTAACCAACTCGCTGTAGCTTTATATACGATTATCCATAAGGAAATTCGTAGATTTATGCGCATTTGGCCACAAACATTGTTACCACCAGCAATTACCATGTCACTGTATTTTGTGATTTTTGGAAATCTAGTCGGTTCAAGAATTGGGGAAATGGGTGGCTTTACCTACATGCAGTTCATTGTACCTGGTCTAATTATGATGGCTGTCATTACTAATAGTTATGCCAACGTTTCATCAAGCTTTTTTAGTTCTAAATTTCAAAAAAGTATTGAAGAATTGATCATGAGTCCAGTGCCTTTACATGCCGTACTTTGGGGTTATGTGCTCGGTGGTGTTGCTCGAGGCTTATTGGTTGCTATCATTGTGACTGCGATGAGTTTATTTTTTACTGACTTATATATTACCAACTGGTTCGTAACAATTTATACCGTCCTGATTACATCATTACTGTTTGCATTAGGTGGATTTATCAATGCGGTCTATGCAAAGTCATTTGATGATATTTCGATTATTCCCACTTTTGTTTTAACACCGTTGACCTATTTAGGTGGGGTGTTCTATGCAATTTCTGCATTAAGCCCATTTTGGCAAAATCTATCTTTAATTAACCCTGTCGTATATATGGTCAATGCATTCCGTTATGGGATCCTTGGTCATAGCGATGTAAATGTATCTATCTCTTTATTAGTAATCACAGCGTGTTGCGCCGCGCTATATGCGGTCGCTTATCACTTACTCTCCCGTGGTTCAGGAATGCGTGAATAATGAGCGTTGAACAATCTCTTTTAGGCAAAGACACCAACTATCCAACTGAATATCAACCTGAGGTGCTATTTCCAATTGCTCGTGCAGAAGCACGAGCGAAGTACGCTCATGTAGACGGTATTCAACAAGGAATAGATTGGTGGCATATTTTTGAAATTTCTTGGTTGAATCTGTCAGGGATTCCTCAAGTTGCGATTGGTCGAATGCATCTTCCTGCTTCATCACCTTATCTCATCGAGTCAAAATCTCTAAAGCTATATTTCAATAGTCTGAATTTTGCTCAATTTGAATCTCAAAATCAGTTTATTGAGACAGTTGAGCGTGATCTTTCTAAAGCAGCCAATGCAGAAGTCAGACTTGAATTATTCGATGTTGATCAGTTGAATATTGCCCAGCCTGAAGGAATTTGTATCGACCATTATGAGCCTGAACGTCTTGAAAACCACCCTGATGCAAGCTTACTTAAACTCGATGCAGCGTCTTCCGAAGAAATCGTTGAAATTCAATTATATTCGCATTTATTAAGAAGTAACTGCCCAGTCACAGGACAGCCTGATTGGGGCACAGTTTTTTTAAGATATCGTGGCAAAAAACCTTGTTATCGTTCAATTTTAGCTTATATTATCTCCTATCGTCAGCATAATGGCTTTCACGAACAATGCGTTGAACAAATCTACGCAGACATTTGGGAAAACTTTAATCCTGAAAAGTTGATGGTATATGCGACTTATACACGCCGTGGTGGTTTAGACATTAACCCTTGTCGTGTATCGGACTTTGCATGGATGCCGAGCCCAATTCGATTGGCGCGACAATAAATTGAAGAATAGTTGAGGTTATACGATGTCATATTTTGGTTTTATTCCATCTGAATCTTTGTTAAAGAATATTCAAACTGGAATTGAGAAAAAAAATTCAAACGAACCACTTTACCCTTTGCGTGATCAAACTGCACTCGCTATTAATGATGAAATTATCGATGCAATTTTAGTTGAACTTGTACGTCGTTTCCCTGCAAGTGACAAACGAGAAACAGCTGAAAAACTTGCTGGTTATATTAAATCAACAGTATCGGTACTACTTAAACAGTTATTGGGTAAAGCACCAAATGACGTCGTGAGACAATCGATTGAATTCTCTGAAAAAAGTTTATTCAAAGATCCAGAGGGTAATTATCGTGTCGGTGCTCCATTACCCGCTGATTTAGTAACAAACTTAAAAAATAGCTTTGCAGAAGTACGTGCAGGCAATGATGTCAATCGTGCAGTTCTGTCTGAACAATACAAACAATTCGGTGAAGCTGCAGTTCGTCACTTTATGAATGATTTTAATAAGACCCTAGATTTGGGGATGATTAAACGTAAGGCGTCTGATATCGCTTCTTCAGCGGTCATCAAAGCAGTTCATATTGCTATTGATAAGCTCATTCCTAACTTTACTAAAGAAGAATTGTTAGCTGCAGCTGAATATCATGACACGCTATTTATTCAGGAATAAATCAGATTAATCAAAAACCTAGCTAAAGCTAGGTTTTTTTATGTTTTAAAGATGGTTCAACAATATTGAATAAATAAAAGACATAATTCATCCATTTTTACACTTTTTATGTAGGTTTTTGTGAATCCATCACGACCTAATGTTATCTTAATAAACATTGCGATTAATCAAATGATGCTGAACTTTTAATCCTTATCAACACTTATACCTTTGCATCTATCACCGATAATAATTGGATCTGCTGCTGTTATGTTATTTGAAAATTTTAATGTTAAATTACAACGTATTGGTCTAGCACTCAGTGCGTTTATGGTCACAAGTTTTGTTCAAGCCAATGACTTCGCTCAACATCCTCAATATCAAAATTTTAAACTAAAAACGATGCAGACCTATGGTTTGAGTGCTGAGCAAGTTGACTGGGCCATGAATGGGTCAAAAAACCTACCAAATATTATCAACATTATGAATCGCCCAGGAGAAAGCAAACCTTGGTACGAATACAAAAAGAATTTTTTAGCAGAAAGTACAATTCAACGAGGTGTGCGTTTTAAAAATCAGTATGCAGACACTTTAAATCGAGCAGAACAGCAGTTCGGTGTTCCCCAGTCCATCATTCTCGGTATTCTTGGCGTTGAGACAGGTTTTGGAGCAAATAAAGGTTCATTCATCACACGTGACGCCCTAGCCACTTTAGGGTTTGGATATGAACGTCGTGCACAATACTTTCAAGACGAATTAAGCGCTTTGATTGCATGGTCTTATAAGGACGGTATTCCAGCTAATTCAGTCGTTGGCTCTTATGCTGGTGCTGTGGGCTATCCTCAATTTATGCCAAGCAATATTCCGAAATTTGGTGTGGATTATGACGGTAATGGTCATATCGATCTCAGAAACTCTGCTGTAGATGCAATTGGTTCTATTGCAAATTATCTTGCTCAACATGGTTGGCAACGAGATCAACCGATTGCTTTTGCCGCACGCTACCAAGGAAATAATGCGGATGCCATCATAGCCAAAGACTTAACACAACCTACCCCATATGGTGCATTAAAAGTCCAAGGCATTAGCCCACTCAATCCTATTGTTAAAATAGATGACTTAGACATGGTCAATGTGATTCAACTACAAGAAAATTATGGACCAGCTTATTACCTTACATATCCTAATTTTCAAGTCATTACGACCTATAACCGTAGTCGAATGTATGCAACTGCACTGTGGCTTTTAGGGACTGAAATCGCGAGTAGATAAATATAAATCTACTTGTTTTCACAAAAGTCAATAAATATTTTTGTGATTAAGTTCACTATTTGCACATTTTACATATTTTGTTACATTATTGATTAATTATTAACCAAATTTTGTGATAATTTGTCGTTTTTGTAACTAAAGTGAAAATAAAGCTAGACACTTTTGTATCAGGATGAATATCATCCACTACCGTTAAATGCAGTTGCACAAGTAAATTTACAGACCATTTAGGTTAATTATCAGCAACTTAGATAATTAACTTAGGGTTCCAAGGAGTTAAACGATGCATGCTTCGCTGAAAATGTTATCAATATTAGGTATTAGTTTGGCTTTGTCTCAAACTCATGCCGAGCTGGTTCAATCATCTTACCTGAATAATGATGTTGACCAATCAAGTCTTGCTTCACGCGTGATTAGCAAAGACTCTACAAGTTTCAATTCGCACTTCTCGAATTTAAACAGTTTAGCAATTACTGAAAGTTCAGGTGATAAAATTCGTCGCGAAACAATCGCAGCGAAAATTCAAGTACCTGTTGAAGAGCCTTCAGTGATTGATAAACTTAATAATGTTGCTTCAAACACTGTTCGTCGTTTTAGTCAAACAGGTGTTGCTTCTTGGTACGGTCGTCAATTTCACGGTCGTAAAACTGCAAGTGGCGAAACATTTGATATGAATGCACTTACTGCAGCGCATCGTAGCCTACCTCTTAATTGCTATATTCGTGTAACGAATAAATCAAATGGTAAAAGCGTCGTTGTTAAAGTAAATGATCGCGGCCCATTTCATGGTAATCGTGTTGTAGATTTATCTTACGGTGCTGCGAAATCTCTTGGTATTACCAATGCTGGTACTGCGCGTGTAAGCATCGAACGTGTGGATGGTCCAAATTCTTAGGTTCTCATGATTCAGCGAAGCATTTAACGACAAGCCACTCATTGAGTGGCTTTATTATTTTTAATTTTTTTGATGTGACCAATATACAAAAAAGAATCTTGATTTATCATCTTATGCCATACTGTAGTTTATAGAATAAATAAAATTCAAATAATCAGTGAAGGAAATAGGATGAAGACAATTACAGAATGGTTAGATGAATATAGTGATAGCCATCAAAACCCAACCAATAAAACATTACACTGGATTTGCGTACCCACGATTCTATTCTCAATCATTGGCATACTCGCTCATTTCAGCGCATTACTGACTACCCTTTTACTGGTGTTAACACTCATCTTTTATGCAAGATTAGATCTTGTACTCGCGGTTGCAATGGCAGCGTTATTATTGGTCATGTCTTGGCTTATTATTATTCTTCCATTCGGGAAAGGATTCTATATTGCTCTGTTCGTTTTAGCTTGGATAGGTCAATTTTACGGGCACAAAATTGAAGGGAAAAAGCCATCTTTCTTTAAAGACCTCCAATTCCTTCTAATTGGTCCTCTATGGTGTATGGACGCTTACCTAGATAAGATACTACCCAATTGGAAATCACGCCAAATCAGCGCTTAAATTAGCAAATACAGCACGGGTTAAATTAGAATTTAATTTAGCCCGATGTTCATGCTCTAATTAAGTAATTTATGAGATAGAAAAACAGTAAAGTAAAAACTAAATTACTGATAACTTTTTGACTTATTAGCGCAAGCAGTACACAAAATATTGCTGCCCATAAATAGTGATTACTCGACATAACCCTTAATTCTGCTGCTTCATAAAACACAATCGGTACACATATTGCAGTCAACAAACATGGCGCAGAATATTTCAACATATTTTTCAAAATTCTAGGAAGTGGCACATTTACCCTTGGCTCCAAGAATAAATATCGATTAATAAAGATCATGATCGACAACCCCAGCAAAAGCATCCAGCTCATTTTTAATCCCCTTCTGTTGTTTGCCATTTTTCAACTATCACACTGGCAAACATTCCACATAGACCAGAAATAATTAACGCTGCATTTACTTTGTAAGCTTCTAAAATTAAAGAAAAAATTATGGTAATCACAACACCAACAAGTATCGGGAGATTTTTTATCATTGGCACTATAATTAATATAAGCAGTGCAACGACTGAGAAATCAAGATGCAAATTTGATAAATTATGAATGAAGTGAGCAAGCACAATCCCAAATAAACTAAATATCAGCCAAAAAATATAAAAACAAAGTCCTGCTCCAAATAAATATGCGAATGAGCGTTGTGATTTATTTTTTACTCCAACCGCAAATAATTCATCCGTCAGCAGAAAGCCAAATATAATACGTTTAAATAGTGGAAATTTACTAACATCATTTCGAAAATTAAGCGCGTAAATTAAATGCTGACTCGTCAGAAAAAATATCGTCAGATAGATTGTCATCAGCGAAGCCTGACCCGAAACCAATCCTAAACTCACTAATTGTGCAGCACCAGCAAACATAAACAATGACATTGCAAAAGCTTGTATCGCATTCAATCCAGTCTGTATCGCCAAAGAGCCAGCCAATACCCCCCATGGCATGACTGCAATTGCCAACGGCATAATACCCAGCACACCATGTATAAAATTCTTTTTTGTATCACTCATCTTTTTCATCAATACATCTGAATCTGATTCACTTATCGATTATTATCATCTGATGAGTAATGATTGATCTTGAATAATATTGCGGCGCGAATTTAAGGAAAATTAATAGTTCAAAAGATATTGTCCAGGCGTTACACCTATTGCACTTTTAAAATGTCGATTTAAATGACTCTGATCAGAAAATCCAGTGAGTTGTGCAACCTCAGTTATTCGCACCCCCTGCTTAAGCAATTGTTTGGCTTTTTGAATTCTTCTTTGAACAAGCCAACTATGTGGAGGCAATCCCGTATGTTTTTTAAATTCACGTAATAAATGCCATGGGCTTGTATCTACATATGCAGACAACTCGTGTAGAGAATGGTCATGCTCAGGAAAACTACTCATAAGTTCTTTTATTAGTTCAACTTTTTTTCTCATTTCTGGTGTGTTGATTGGACTCAATTTCGCCCGCCCATAGCAATAGATCAATCTGGCCAATGTCGTCAAATAGAGGCTTTCTTTAAGCAAAGTATCCTCGCCCTGCTCAAATAAATCGAATAAAAATACTAGTTGCCTCGCCAAACCCAAATCATGAATCACTGCATCAGAGAACCATGGAACTGCATTCTTGGTTGTAAAAAAATCTCGACTCAGATCTAATATCATTTCAGGTGTTGGGTAAATTGCTCGATATTTCCAACCAGTTTCCACAGCGGATGAACCAGTATGTATTTCATCAGCATTCACCAGAATAATATCGCCTTTAGGTGCGATATGAAGCTTTCCAGAGCGGTAAAAACTTTGTGCCCCATCTTCAATGACACCAATACAATAGCCCTCATGAGCATGTTTTGAAAATTGCTTACGTTGAAATTGAGCTTTTAATAATTCCAATCCGCCCAATTCTTTGAAATGAAGATAATTAGCAGACTCTTGCATCTTTTTTCTGGATATTACGCCTATAAAATTGCATAAAAACTATCACGCCTGCATTTTAAATCTAGAATGAAATTGCTCATCTCATATATTTATTTTTATAAAAATTATTGATAACTTCGACCCTGATGCTTTAACCAACCATCAATATGCAGTTTTTGAGGATCATGGTGAGTCCAATGAATTACACCACCCTTGTCGGTATATTCATATTCACCATAGAACTCGACGATATCCCCTTTTTGAATATTCTCAACACGTGGTGCCAAGTCTATATTATGAGCTACCAAAACTGTCTGACCATGATTAAGTTTTAAAATAAATTTCTGATGTCTAGATCCTTCATTATCATCATTTAATATTGCAACAACTTCTCCAGAAGCCCTAACTTGCACATCACTCATCTTTTTTTGAAAAAGTGTCGCTATTTTTGCGACATCATCATTATCCGCAGAGGATAGTTCTCGTTGGTTAGCATCATTATATTGAGTACTTGCATCTGTAGGATTTAGTGCGTGCTCATTACTCTGTTTTAAATCCTGTTTTAAATCGACACCGAAATATGCTGCGACCAACACTGCAATTAACGCAACAATACTTATTTTTGATTTCTGAGACATATTGATCTCTAAGTTATATTTTTATTTCATCCTAAAGTTTATATCATTTAGACTCATCAAAAAAAAGAAAAAGCCCTTAAAGGGCTTTTTCTTTTTCAAAATAATTGAATCAATTATTTTGCAGCAGCTTGAGCAGCAGCAACTTCTTCAGCGAAAGAAAGTTCAGCTTTTTTCTCAATACCTTCACCCACTTCGAAACGTACGAATTGAGCAACAGTTGTACCTGTAGATTTAAGAACATCAGCAACTTTCTTGTCGTTGTCGATAACGTACATTTGACGCTCAAGAACAACTTCATTTAAGTATTTTTCAACTGAACCAGTTACCATTTTTTCAACGATATTCGCTGGTTTACCAGATTCAATTGCTTTTGCTTCAGCAATTTCTTTCTCTTTAGCGATTAACTCAGCAGAAACACCTTCAGCATTTACAGCAACTGGGTTGAACGCAGCAACGTGCATTGCGATACCTTTACCAGTAGCAGCATCACCAGCAAATGAAACTACAACACCGATTTTTAAACCGTGTTTGTAAACTGCAAGGTTTTCACCTTCAACGATTTGAGCACGACGAACTTGAATGTTTTCACCGATTTTTTGAACAAGCGCAATACGAGCTTCTTCTACAGTTGCACCATCTTCAAGTTTCAATTCAGCAATTTGAGCAGCATCAGTTACATTCGCAGCAAGCGCAGCAGCAGCAACTTTCGCAGAGAAACCAGCAAAGTTTTCGTCTTTAGCAACGAAGTCAGTTTGACAGTTTACTTCTAAAAGAATTGCTTTATTGCCTTCTTGAGCAATTGTAATCGCGCCATCAGCAGCAATGTTACCTGCTTTTTTAGCAGCTTTTGCTTGACCAGATTTACGAAGGTTGTCGATCGCTAACTCGATATCGCCACCAGCTTCTGTCAACGCTTTTTTACATTCCATCATTGCTAGACCAGTACGATCACGCAACTCTTTAACCATGCTTGCAGTAATAGCAGTCATGTTATTCTCCTAAATTCGGTCGAGATATGTATCTGTTAACAAAAACGGCCCAAATTAATCATCTGGGCCGTTTTGCTTGATTGATGCTTAAGATGCCACGATTACGTGTCGCAAAAATGACAAATCCGCATCAAATCGCATTAAGCCTCAGGAGCTTCTTTAGCAGCTTCTTCGCCTTTAGCTTGCGCATTAGCTTGAGTTTGAGCGTATTCTTTACCAGCAATAATCGCATCAGCCATCGCAGTAGCGTAAAGAGTTACAGCGCGGATCGCATCATCGTTACCAGGAATAACGAAATCAACGTTATCTGGGTTAGAGTTAGTATCAACGATACCGATTACTGGAATACCAAGGTTCTTAGCTTCTTTGATTGCAATCGCTTCGTGGTCAACGTCGATGATGAACAATGCGTCAGGTAAACCACCCATGTTCTTAACACCGCCAAGAGCACGTTCAAGTTTTTCCATTTCACGAGTACGCTCTAAAGCTTCACGTTTAGTAAGCTTAGCGAAAGTACCGTCAGTAGACTGAGTTTGAAGATCTTTAAGACGGTTGATTGATTGACGAAGAGTTTTCCAGTTCGTCAACATACCACCTAACCAACGGTGATCTACATAGGGTTGACCAGCACGTTGAGCTTGTTCACGGATGATGTTAGAAGCAGCACGTTTAGTACCAACGAACAATACTTTGTTCTTTTTGCTTGCTAGATTGTTAACAAAGTTCAATGCATCATTTAACGCAGGAACAGTGTGCTCAAGGTTGATGATGTGAATTTTGTTACGCGCACCAAAAATGTATTGACGCATTTTTGGGTTCCAGAAGCGAGTTTGGTGACCGAAGTGCGCACCAGCTTGAAGAAGGTCGCGCATGCTTACGTTGTAATCTGCCATTTTCTTTACCTTAAAAGTTTGGGTTAGGCCTCCATATGTCCGCATTCTCCACCCTTACGGGCACCCAGAGTAATGTGTCGACATATGTGCGGATTTTATTAACCAACATATCATCCGATTAAGTGAATCTATTCACGAAAAGCATTTGATAAATTGGGCGGCTATTTATACCATAGTCACACACAAATTTCCAAAAGTTTTTAAAGATCATGAACAGTACTTATGAAGCACCACGTCGTTTAATTAAATCTGCTGAAGATATCGAAAAGATGCGTGTGGCGGGACGACTAGCGGCAGAAGTTTTGGATATGATCAAACCGCATATCAAGCCTGGTGTGAGTACACTAGAATTGGATACGATTTGTCATGATTATATTGTGAATAAACAAGATGCCATTCCTGCTTGCCTAGGCTATGGTGCTGCGCCTGGTCGTCCTGCATTCCAGCATACGATTTGCACATCAGTAAACCATGTGGTTTGCCACGGTATTCCCTCTGAAAACAAAATCTTAAAGAAAGGTGACATCTTGAATATTGATGTCACTGTGATTAAAGATGGATTTCATGGTGATACCAACATGATGTACATCGTGGGTGGTGAGACTTCTATTCTTGCAGATCGCTTATGCAAAGTTGCACAAGAAGCAATGTATCGTGGTATTGCTACGGTAAAACCTGGTTCGACGATCGGTGATATTGGTCATGCGATTCAAAAATACGTTGAGTCAGAGCGTTTCAGTGTCGTTCGTGAATATTGTGGTCATGGTATTGGAACTGTTTTCCATGATGAACCTCAAGTGCTTCATTACGGTCAACCAAATTCAGGCATGGTTTTAGAAGAAGGTATGACATTTACAATTGAACCAATGGTCAATGCTGGTGTATGGCAAACTAAACTTCTTGGTGATAAATGGACAGTTGTAACGAAAGATCATAAATTATCTGCGCAATATGAACATACTGTTTTAGTCACTAAAACAGGTGTCGAGGTATTAACTGCTCGCCCTGAAGAGGATTTATCCCGATTTCAATAATTTTAGTTAATTAATAAAGTTAAAAAAAGTCAGACCAATTTAAATTGATCTGACTTTTTATTTTGCTAAGTCACTCAATCAGAAATAAATTCACAAACAAACCTAACAAATGTTGGATTTTTAAGATTTAAATTCATGATTTTTAAAATTTTTTTATCACAAAAATGCGTAAAAACGCTTTTCAAACTGATTCATTTTATGTTTATATAACGCTTAAAGAATGTAAAACAACAACTAGCAACAAAATCGGACAGGGAGTCCAAAATGACGAAAAAAGCATTCTGGTGCATGGTCGTACCTATTGTTTTTGCATCTACAACTATTTATGCAGAATCATCATTTTTTAATCTGGATGAAACTGAAGGGTTTAAACGATATTCAATTTCAGTCGGACCATTACATGTTATGCCTCAAGGTAAAGCCAAGGCACCTAAAATTCGTACAGCAGTAAAAAATGGTGAAGTTGCAAAAAATGGTGATATTACACTTTCTACAGTTTTTGAGAACTTAGATCCTGATAAAGAAAAAGAAAATCAAAGTATGCAAGCGCTTTTGAAGATCGTTGATGCTTTTAGTGATACTTATCCAGCCAGTCAAAGTGGAACTTCAACTGTAAGCGGCATTGAAAGTTGGAGTATGGATGGTTCTGGAATGACTGCAGATGATGTCACAACACTTGGCATCATGATCAATTACCATTTCAACGATAAGATCTCATTCGAGAGTAAAGCTGGGTTCCCCCCAAAAGTAGATATTCAAGGTAAAGGTAAGATTACAGCACCATTTACAGCCGAAGCAAATTCAACACTTTTAGGTATACCTTTACCAACAATCTATCTTAAGAATGATCTGCCAATTACAGATCTTGAAAGTCATGGAAATTCTATTGCGACAGCACGTGCATGGACTCCAATGTGGGAATTGCAGTACCATTTTGGACAGACTGGGATCAATAAATTTAGACCCTATGTTGGGCTTGGACTTATGGTCGCATACTTCAATGAATTAGAATTGAATCCAAGCCTTGAAAAAGACTTAATTGATTCAGGTCACATGATTGCCAATATGAAAAATGGACGCGGTGGCGATGCATTAATTAAAGGTAAAAAAAGTACAGCAAATCCCAAGGTTAAACTTGAGTCCGAATTGAGTTTTGCGCCAATAGCCACGCTTGGGTTTACTTACGACTTCAATCAGAACTGGTTTGCAGTTGCATCTATTAGTTATGCACATCTAACAGGTAAAACCACAATTGAAGTCAACGATGATAAACTCGGAACATTATTTTCATCGGAAGTTGATTTAGAAGTAAATCCTATCATTGGTTATGCTGGTGTAGGCTATCGCTTCTAAAACACTTGAGGCATATTGAAGCCACACCCCAATATGCCCAACCCATCACAAATAAAGAAACAATAAGACAATTAATATACATTTTAAAATCCAACTTATATCATATTTTTCAATAATTTAACAATTGTAAATTAGGATAATAAATTTGATTTCAAGTGAACAAACTGCTTTGCATTTAGATGATTTAATGAATATAAAATGAACTAAAAATTGGACATGGAGTCCTTCAAACAATGAAGAAGTTTTTAGTTCCTACATTATTCGCAAGTTCATTCTTATCTACTCTGAGTTATGCGGAGTCAGGATATTTTAGCCTTTCCGATGAGGGGTTTAAGCGCTTTTCAATTTCAGTGGGTGCATTACACGTAATGCCGCAAGGTAAGGCCCAACCTTTTAATGTAAAAACAGTCATAAATGACAATTATGAATCTAAAGTTGGGGACATTAATGCTTCCACGGTAATCGATAACCTTGACCCAGATCGTAAACCAAATTATTTAGTAGAAGGTATTGTTAAATTAATTTCTGCTTTTCAAGGCAATGTCTCAGGGGCTATTAGTGGAAAATCCTATATTAATGGATTAGCTGAATGGGATAATCCGAATACTGGCTTGGAGGCTGATAAAGTTACAACAGTTGGCATCATGAGCAGTTATCACTTTACAGATAATTTGTCTGTGGAAATAAAAGGTGGAATTCCACCTAAAGTGGATATCAAAGGTATTGGAAATATTAAAGCCCCCTTCTCAGCTACTGCAGCACCGTTAGGTGGAATTGCGGGGAACTTAGACCTCAAAAATAATATTCATATTACTAATCTAGAACAATCTTCAAAAGCTGCTGAAGCTAGAGCATGGACCCCTGCTTTTGAATTACAATATCGTTTTGGTGAGACCGGGATTAATAAATTCCGCCCTTACGTTGGCGTTGGATTAATGTACGCTTATTTTAATGAGCTAAAAATGGATCCAGGTATTGAAAAAGATTTAGTCGCCGCTGGGCATATGATCCAAAATATTATTAATCAAAATGCTGGTGCAGCACTCGATAAGAAAGATACCAATGGAAAAATGAAAGTTAATTTAGAAGCAACTGATGTTTTTGCACCTATAGCTACAGTTGGATTCACCTACGACTTTAATGATACATGGTATGCAGTAGCATCTATTAGTTACGCTCACTTGCAGAATGAAACGAAGATCACAGTCGTCAATGAAAATACTGGACAAGAGTTAATCAACTCAAAAGCTGATATCGAGATTAACCCGATATTAGGCTATGCTGGGGTTGGCATGCGTTTCTAACGCATAGAGTAAGAAAAGAGGCAATTGCCTCTTTTTTTTGTAATCAAACAAAAACCAAACATAATTGGCAAATTATTACTACAATGTGTCTAAAAATAAATTTGATAATAAAAATACAAAAATAATCACTCTTTATTTACAGTTTTGGACATGGAGTTCCATAATGAAAAAAAAACTAGCTTACTTAGTTGCATCCATTAGTGCGTTAAGTTTTCCAGTCTTCAGTTATGCAGATTCACCTTATTTTAGTTTGAAAGATGGAGATGGCTTTAAACGTTTTTCTGTATCAGTGGGTGCATTACATGTAATGCCTCAGGGTAAAGCTCAACCGATTAATATTAACACCGCTGTACCAGAGGGTACCAAGTCTGAAGTTGGACGAATTTCAACATCTTCTGTACTAGGTGCTATTGATACTTCGACAGCAGATGGTGTTGATAAAAAACGTAAATTAGAGACACTTATAAACTCAGGTCTTGTTAGCCCATTAATCCTTGATGAAATCGATGGCGTAAAATATCTTAAGCCATCAGTTGGTGGCACTGCCGAAATTGATGGATTATCATCATGGACTGCTCAAGGGACAGGATTAGAAGCTGATGATGTCACTACCCTCGGAATCATGACTAATTACTTCTTTACAGATAATATTTCTTTAGAAGTCAAAGCAGGAATTCCACCTAAGGTTGATATTAAAGGTAAAGGGAATATATCAGCACCTCTCACAGGCTCAGTAGATCCTGGAAACGTCAATATCATTATTGCAGATATAGATGCTGGGAGTATTATTGGCGGCAATATTCCACTCAAACAAGATATCCAAGTAACAAATCTTGGAGCCCATGGTAAAGTCGCAGAAGCTCGTGCATGGACGCCAGCATTCGAATTCCAATACCATTTTGGTAAAACAGGCGTAAATAAATTTAGACCTTATGTAGGGCTTGGTTTGATGTATGCATACTTCAATGAATTGGAAATGAACTCCAACCTTGAAGCTGATCTAGTCGCTGCAGGTCATAAAATTGCGAACATCAAATTAGGTGAAGCTGGGAAAGCACTTGATGGAATTGAAAGTACTGCGAATCCTAAAGTTAAACTCGAAGCTAAAGATGCTTTCGCCCCTGTAGCTACTGCCGGTTTTACTTATGATTTCAACGATCGTTGGTTTGCAGTCGGGTCAATTTCCTATGCGCATCTTAAAGGTGAAACAACAATTACAGTAAACGATGCTAAACTTGGTGAATTAATCAATGCAAAATCAGATATCGAAATTAATCCGATTCTGGGATATGCCGGTATTGGTTATCGATTCTAATTTCCATCAGTCTTCATAAAGCGGCCAAGTGCCGCTTTATTCATTCTAATAACTAAATTTTATTGATTGATAAATTTTTATTCTGTCGTCATGATGCTACTGATCTTTTAAAATTACAAAAAATGCTAAGCGGATTGACCATGTCAGAAACCAAATTTTCAAAACCCCTCATCTTTATGCTCATTGGGAGTGCTTTTATTTTGGCACTCTCCTTAGGTGTCAGACATGGATTTGGCTTGTATTTAGTTCCAATGAGTCATGAGTTTAATTGGAATCATCAAGTTTTCAGTTTAGCAATTGCCTTTCAAAATTTATTATGGGGTGCTGTTCAACCCTTTACGGGAGCGCTAGCAGATAAATATGGGAGTAAAAAAGTCGTTGCCGTTGGCGGCGCTTTATATGCGATTGGACTTGTGATGATGGCATTTAGCTCAACAGGGCTTCTCATCAATCTTAGTCTAGGTTTAATCATTGGTTTGGCTTTATCAGCTACTTCATTTTCTGTTTTGCTCTCTGCTGTCGGACGTGCAGCGCACCCAAGTCGACGTAGTATGGCTATGGGTATTGCTAGCGCAGCAGGCTCTTTTGGGCAATTTATTATGTTGCCAACCACACTTTTACTCTTACAAAATTTTGGTTGGTCATCGGCGCTACTCATCACAGCGATTTTAATTGCATTAATTGTACCCTTGGCTTGGATGCTAAAAGCTCCAATGTATCAAGCGCCTCAAGCAGTTGATGCGATTGCTAAACCTTCTTTAAGTTTTAAACAAATACTCATTGTTGCTAAAAACCACAAACCTTTTATCTGGTTAGCATTAGGATTTTTAGTTTGTGGATTTCAAGTCGTGTTTTTGGGCATTCATTTGCCGGGTTATTTAACTGACCATGGTTTTAGCACCACCACTGGTACTATGTTTTTAGCCTTGGTTGGGCTATTTAATATTATTGGAACTTACACTGCTGGTTGGCTGGGTGATAAATATTCCAAACCTAAATTGCTCATGTGGTTATATGGACTACGTGGCATCGCCATCATTTTATTCCTCGCATTGCCACTCTCGATCTTTACGATTTATAGTTTTGCCATCATTATGGGGTTGTTATGGTTATCAACCGTTCCCCTTACCAATGGTATTGTTGCTAATATGTTTGGGGTTAAGTATCTCACCATGCTAAGTGGAATTGTATTTTTTACTCACCAAGTCGGTTCATTTTTTGGAGGATGGTTGGGTGGCTTAAATCATGATATGACAGGCAATTACAATATTATTTGGATGATGTGTATTGCGCTCAGTATCTTCGGTGTATTGATTCATTTATTTGTTAATGAGGAGAATGTCGTCAATGACTAATCGCTTCAATCTGCTCAACATCAGCATATTCATCGGAGTCATCCTTCTGCTTGGTGTATCAATTGCTTTATGGATGAACACTCCTGATTTATTTACATATTTTAACCAAGCTTTTTGCGCACATTAATTTATATAACTTCATAGTTTTGACAACTCAGTTTTTTAAACTCCTCAATTAAATAATCTAATAAACATCTCACGGCAGGCATCATGCCTTGTCGTGATGTATAGGCAACATGAATAACGCCACGTGGTAACTCCCATTCAGGGACTAATTCTACAAGAGTGCCTTGATTAAGCTCTTCATAAACAAACACTCTAGGTAATGATGCTATTCCAACACTATTCAACACTGCAGATTTCATGGCAGCAAAATTATCAGTTTTGAGTCTTGGAAAGAATTCTACTTCTTGAAACTGATTAACTGTGTCAAATTTGGATTGAAATCTCCAAATCGATTTTGGGACATGAAAACCTATACTCGGAAGTTGTGCAAGGTTATCCAAATGGATAGGCTCATGAATCTGTTGAATTAATTCAGGCGTTGCCACTAACACATGTTGCCAAGCATCAAGCTCTCGTACAATCAAGTCGCTATCTTCAAGTGGTAAATTTCTCACCCTAACAGCCAAATCAATCCCCTCTTCTATGAGATCAATTTTACGATTTGTTGCGACCAGATGAACTTGAACACGTGGGTAATGTTGCATGAATTTAGCAATCATATTCCCCAACGGAAACTCAACCAAACCAATTGGGCACGAGATTCGAATTAAACCTGAAGGCTCGCTCGACAAACTTTGCTCTACAAAATTTTCTGCCGCCTCCACTTGATCCAAAATCTTAATACAATATTCAAAAAATTCTTGACCAACTGCGGTTACGGCAAACTTTCGTGTATTTCGTTGCAATAATCTTACGTGTAAACGGTTTTCCAAATCTGAAATATGACGAGACAACTTAGATTTTGTAATACCTAAAGCTTCACTTGCCTTAGTAAAACCTTGATATTTAACGACTTGCACAAAATAGTAGTAATCATTTAAATTTTGCATAATTGTTTCATTTTTGGAATTATCTGTTGAGAGAATCGCCCTGTAATCTCATCAATATACCTCAATATCATGATTAGAACGATATATAGAGGAATACAAATGACACAAGTTCAGAAAGTCTATACCAGCGATCGAAGCACATGGGTGGGTGATGGTTTTCCAACAAACTCCATGTTACCCATGCATGAAATAGGAAATCATACCAGCCCATTCTTGGTAATGGGTTATACAGGTCAATATCGATTTTCTCCAAGTCACCACCAACGCGGTGTTGATTTACACCCCCACCGTGGTTTTGAAACGGTGACGATTGTCTATGACGGCGAATTAGAGCATCGTGACTCAAAAGGCAATCATGGAAAAATTGGTCCAAACGAAGTGCAATGGATGACCGCAGGTAAAGGTATTCTGCATGAAGAACACCATTCGGAAGCTTTTGCAAAAACTGGCGGAGTTTTGGATATGGTTCAACTTTGGGTAAATCTACCAGAGCATGCCAAGATGACTGAGCCGAGATATCAGGAATTGACTGAGCAAAATATTCCTGAAGTTTTAACTCACGATGAGCAAACCAAGATTCGTGTTATTGCTGGTCAATATCAAATCGGCTCAACTGTTTATCAAGGACCAGCTCAAACATTTAGCAACATGAATGTTTATGACATTAGACTTAATCATGGAGCACGCCTTCCATTAAATCTTATGCCAAACTGGAATCATCTGATTTTCATCCTTGATGGAGAAGTTGAGATTGATGGTCAGATCTATACAGCCATGCAAACGCTTTATCTTGACCCAAAATCAACACAGGTCGAAATATTTGCTCATCGTACGGCGAAAATTCTTTGCTTAAGTGGTGAACCATTGAATGAACCCATTGTTGCCCACGGTCCTTTCGTCATGAATACTCAGGAAGAAATCATGCAAGCATTTGATGATTTCAGAAATGGAAATTTTGCTTAATTTAACACCCACAAGCCTTATCATTTTCAAGATAAGGCTTACTGCTCATCACTCCTTCATTCATTTCAAATACCTGTCATAATCCCCTATTAGACTTAGTTCAAAAACAACGTACGATTACAAAATGAAATCAGATAATTTTCCTAAAGTTAGCTTATCAGCACTATTTTTTATTTTTCTTAAATTAGGATGTATTTCATTTGGTGGTCCTGCAGCGCATTTGGTGTTATTTCATCGCACTTTTGTTGATCGGCTCAAATGGCTAAGCTCTCATGAATATGGACAATTGATCGCATTAGCACAATTGTTGCCAGGTCCGACCAGTAGTCAAGTGGGGTTATCGATAGGATATTTATCCAAAGGATATTGGGGGGGCTTTATTGCTTGGTTAGGATTTACATTACCTGCCTTCATTCTAATGACTTCATTTGCTATTTTTGGTCAATATTTTTTTTCCGATATACCTCTTGAACTCTTTCACGTCATCCATTTGATTGTAATAGCCGTCGTCATTTGGGCTTTTTTACAAATGTTCAAAAGCTTCTGTACTGAAATTTGGCAGTATGTCCTGATGCTGAGTTCTGCTTTTTTTATTTATTTTGCACAGTGGAGCTATAGTCAAATTTTCTTAATTTTAGTGGCTGGATTCATTGGCTTAGCATTTACAAAAAAAGGAAAATCTCAGCCATCACCGCACATCAAAACCACTCAGGCATATCAAAAGTATCATTATCTCTGGCTCATCCTGTTTGTCACTTTATTTATTATTTTTCCTGCGCTGCAATTTATCTATTCATCAAGCTTGCTTAGAAATCTAGAAAGCTTTTATCACACTGCTTCAATGGTTTTTGGGGGCGGTCATATCATCCTGCCACTCATGTATGAAGATTTTGTGCTTACTCAACACATCACTGCGGAACAATTTGACTTAGGCTATGCATTTGCTCAACTTATTCCAGGCCCTTTATTTAGTTTTGCAGGATACGTTGGCACATATTTAGGATTTACCGCATCGCCTTTACTTAACGCTGCGATTGCAACCAGTATAATTTTCCTGCCCTCATTTCTGCTTATTTTCGGCACGCTCCCTTATTGGTCAAAATGGGTCAAAAACAAAAAGATTGCAGCAGCCGTAGCTGCAATTAATGCAGCGGTCATCGGGTTATTACTCTGTTTAATTGCTCAAATGGCTGAAAAACATCTACACTCAATTTATGATTTTATTTTTATCGGCATTGTCATTCTTTTACTGAGATCAAAAATCCCTGTCATCATCTCTTTATTAGCGAGCTTTGTTAGCTATGGAGCTTTATTGTATTTTGTAATTTAAAGATCAAACTTAAATGCAAAAATAAAAAAACTCGCAAGCCTGGACTTGCGAGTTTTTTTTGTCATCAAGTCGCCTTAGAACAAGCGATTCATCCCGTTTAACGTTGCTACGCGATAAGCTTCAGCCATCGTTGGGTAGTTAAACGTTGTCTCAACAAAATACTTGATGGTATTGTTCGGACTATTCATCACGGCTTGACCAATATGAATAATTTCAGAAGCATTATTACCGAAGCAATGCACACCTAAAATTTCTAAGGTTTCGCGATGGAACAAAATCTTTAACTCACCCACTGTATCACCCGTGATTTGTGCACGAGCAAGGTGACGGAAAGACGCCTGACCAACTTCATAAGGAATTTTTTCTTCAGTTAATTCCTGCTCAGTTTTACCAATTGATGAAATCTCTGGAATGGTATAAATACCAGTAGGAATATCAACTACGGGTTGGATACCTTGTTCACCACTCATAATCGCGCCAGCACAGCGACCTTGGTCATATGCAGCTGAAGCTAGAGACGGCCAACCAATTACGTCACCCGCAGCATAAATATTTTCAACCTCAGTTTGATACTGCTCGTTCACTGATAGTTGTCCGCGGCTGTTTGGTTTGATGCCAACATTTTCCAAGCCAAGACCATCTGTATTACCAGATCGACCATTACACCATAGAATTGCATCAGCTTTAATTTTCTTGCCACTTTCAAGATGCAACACCACATGATCATCAAATGTTTCTAAGTGATCAATCTGCTCATTGTGGCGAATCAATACACCTTGTTCACGTAAGTGATATGACAATGCATCAGCAATTTCGTCATCTAAATAGCTCAGTAATTTATGCTGAGTATTAATCAAATCAACTTTGTGATCTAAGCCAATAAAGATAGATGCATATTCACAGCCAATGACACCAGCGCCATAAATAATGATTTTTTGAATTGAAAAATCTAGGTCTAAGATTTTGTCAGAATCAAACACACGTGGGTGATTGAAATCTAAAATTGAAGGACGATATGGACGACTACCTGTCGCAATCACCAACTGTTTAAAAATAATCGTTTCTTTCACACCTTCAGGCGTGAAAATCACCACCGTATTTTGATCTTGGATATAAGCACGACCGTGGAAAATATCAATGCGGTTACGGTCGTAAAAACGCGAGTGTGTATCCACTTGCTGTTGGATCACTTTATGCGCATTACGAAGCACTTGCTTCATGGTGAATTGTTTCCAATCACCCACTTTTTGGAACATTGGATCACGTTGATAACGGATAATGCTAGAAACCGTTTGACGTAAAGCTTTACTTGGAATGGTTCCTACATGCGTACAGTTACCACCAAGTTGTTCACGCATATCAACTACTGCAACGCGCTTGCCTGATTTGGCAAGTTTCATTGCCGCACCTTCACCAGCAGGGCCTGAACCTAAAACGACTGCATCATATTTGACAAAGGTTCCACTCACGACCTCTTTCTTACGCGGCATTCAATGCTCCTATACAATTATCTCTTCATTTATCTAACTTATATTATGACTGAAAATGCATACATTTGCTGTATTTCAATACCATATATTACTTGATAGCCACATTTATTTTATGAATATCGTTTTTGCCCAATTTATGCATAAATTCGCTATAATAAGAGACCTATTTTTAATATTTCCTCCCGTCACACATTAGTGGAATCGTTGAATATGTCAGAAAACCGTAAACCAGTACAGGGTGAAAAACTTCGTGGCGCTGAGAAAGTTGCACGTATTCCTGTAAAAGTGATTCCTACGGTTGAAGCACCTCGTAAACCAGACTGGATTCGCGTCAAAATGGCTGCACCAGAAGAGGTTCAACGCATTAAATCAACTTTACGTGAACAAAAATTACATACAGTGTGTGAAGAAGCTGCATGTCCAAACCTTCCTGAATGTTTTGGTGGTGGTACAGCAACTTTCATGATTATGGGTGACATTTGTACACGTCGTTGCCCATTTTGTGATGTGGCACATGGTCGTCCGAATGCATTAGACCCAGATGAACCACGCCACATGGCTGAGACAATTGCAAACTTAGGTTTGAAATACGCTGTTATAACATCTGTAGACCGTGATGATCTACTCGATGGTGGAGCGCAACACTTTGTTGATTGTATTAAAGAAGCGCGTGCTTTAAGTCCTAATACATTATTGGAAATTTTAGTACCTGATTTCCGTGGTCGTATGGATGTTGCATTACGCATCATGACGGAATGTCCTCCAGATGTGTTTAACCACAACATTGAAACCGTACCACGTTTATACAAAGCAATGCGTCCAGGTTCAGACTATCAACATTCCTTAAACCTTCTTAAAATGTTTAAAGAATACTGCCCAGATATTCCAACTAAATGTGGCTTGATGGTAGGTATTGGCGAAACTGAAGAAGAAGTTCTCGCACTTCTTGATGACCTTAAAGCACACGATGTTGACTACGTAACGATTGGTCAATATTTACAACCATCAAAAGAACATGCACCAATTGATCGCTTCGTCACACCTGAAGAGTTCGAACGCTATACAGCACATGGGCAAAAATTAGGCTTTAAAAATATTTGGGCTGCACCAATGGTACGTTCAAGTTATTTTGCTGATCGTCAATACTATGGCGAACCAGTACCAGCAGTTCGTCGTAAAGCTGATCCTGCAAAGAAAATTACTGTTCAAACAATCGAAGCATAATTCTTCTTACTTTAAAGCCCTCGTATGAGGGCTTTTTTGTTTGTGGTTTTTATAATTCTCAATTACTTATTGACACATTTCTTATCTCTCTTCAGCTTGAATTTTGAATATTTTTCAAACAATCTTATCCAATATAAGTATTAATATGCGTCCGTTTTAGAACTCAACGCTTTCGTTTCACATTTCATGATCCAATATCTCTGTAGATCTGATGTTTGTGCTTTGATTAAATTTACTGTGGGTATTGGCTCCATGACCAAATCATAAATGGAGCAGTTCATAATGTTTTTTATACTCAGTTTAATTATTCTATTTATAACACTCTGGGCTATTTTTTATTTCGAATTCTCAAGAACTTCTGGGGCTATCATACTCACAGTCGTATCTATTTTAGTCGCGTTGATCAGCCCTTGGTCGCTGATACTCGGTATTCCTTTTATCCTAATTTCATTGATTGTCAGTATTGATACGTTAAGGATGAAATTTATTACACAACCTGCCTATAAAGCTCTAGCCAATGCAATGCCAACAATGAGTAGTACCGAGCGTGAAGCATTGGATGCAGGAACCAGTTGGTGGGAAAAAGAATTATTTATGGGGGCACCAGACTGGAAGAAATTTGATCAGTATCCGTACCCCACGCTGTCTGAAGAAGAACAATCATTTATCGATCATGAAGTCGAACAGCTCTGCCAGATGCTGGATGAATGGGATATTCACCATCATCGTAAAGACCTCCCTGAAGAAGTCTGGTCATTTATTAAATCCAAAGGTTTTCTGGGTTTAATTATCCCTAAAGAATACGGCGGTAAACAATTCAGCTCATTTGCGCAAAGCCGTATCATGAGTAAGATTGCCTCGCGCTCACTTACCACTGCTGTCAGTTGTATGGTGCCTAACTCTTTAGGTCCAGGAGAATTACTCTTACACTACGGTACTGAAGATCAAAAGAATCGTTATTTACCAGGTTTAGCAAAAGGTGAAGAAATTCCATGTTTTGGTTTAACAAGCCCTGAAGCAGGTTCAGATGCAGGTGCAATTCCTGATACAGGTGTGGTCTGTTATGGTCAATTTGAAGGACAAGAAGTTCTTGGCCTAAAAATGAATTTTTCCAAACGTTGGATTACACTTGCCCCTGTTGCTACGGTGGTCGGTTTAGCTTTCAAATTATATGACCCTGAAGGCTTACTAGGTGATAAAAACAAAACTGAATACGGAATCACATGTGCCCTATTACCAGCTGATCATGAAGGTGTGATTGTAGGAGCACGCCATAATCCAGGTTCACCATTTATGAATGGTACCGTGGATGGTAAAGATGTCTTCATTCCGCTGGATTGGATTATTGGTGGTGTAGAAAATGCAGGTAAAGGCTGGCGTATGCTGATGGAATGTCTGGCAGTTGGCCGCGGTATTTCTCTTCCAGCACTATCAACAGCTGCAGGTGAAATGTGTTATTTAAATGTCGGCGCCTTTGCTCGTGTCCGTCAACAATTCAAAATTTCAGTCGGTAAATTCGAAGGTGTTCAAGAGGTTTCAAGTGATATCGCTAGCGATACCTATATGCTTGAAGCATTCCGTTACCTCGTCACTTGTGGCCTAAACCAAGGGGGTAAGCCCGCAGTTATGACCGCAATGGCAAAATACTACGCAACTGAGACCATGCGTGAGATTGTTAATCATAGTATGGATATTGTGGGCGGGCGTGCTATCCAAATGGGTCCTCGTAACTTCTTGGCGCTCATGTACCAAGCGATCCCTGTTTCGATTACTGTTGAGGGTGCCAATATTCTGAGTCGTTCACTGATGATTTTTGGTCAAGGTTCGATGCGTTGTCATCCCTATTTATTTGAAGAATTACAACTTTTACAAGCCGAAAATAAAGATGCAGCATTAAAAGAGTTTAATGACATTCTTTATAAGCATTTGGGTTATACATTTAATCGAACCGCTAAATCATTTGCTTATGGTTTTATAGGCGGATCAACAGAAGGCTCAGTAAAGGCTGATGATTTCAGTCGCCCTTACTACAAAACCATTAATCGTTTGAGTGCTAATTTTGCCTTAGTCGCAGATATGTGCTTAGGCCTCCTTGCAGGTGATATCAAACGCAAAGAAATGCTGTCTGGACGATTGGCAGATATGCATTCACACTTATTTATTGCGACTGCAATTCTTAAATTTTATGAAAATGGTCAACGTACTGAAGCTGAACAACTGCATGCTAAACTCGCACTTGAGAAAGCATTATATGCATCTCAAGCAGCGTTCTATGGTCTGTTTGATAACTTCCCTGTAAAAATTGCCGCAAGTTTAGTCAAACTTATTTGTTTCCCTTTTGGTCGTCCTATTACTCAACCATCGGATACCTTGAAACTTAAATTAGGTGAACTAATTCTTCAGGAAAATGCTTTCCGCGATGAATTAAAAAAACATGTCTTCTATAGCACTGATCCCGATGATGTCAATGGACGCATGGAGTCTACATTCCAAATGTTGCTTCAAATTGAGGATTTATGGAATAAGTTTAAAAAGGCTGAATCCAAAGGCCAATTTACAGGTCTGACTTTCGAAGAGCATATTGAATCTGCTCTTAAGGAGAATTTCATCACTCAAGCTGAAGCAGATCAGTTGCTTACGTATAACGCTAAACGTTTTGACAGTATGTTGACTGATGTTTTCGATACTGAACTTAACCAGAGTTTAGAACTTGAGAACCCTCACGCTCAGGCTTTGTCAAATTCTACACAATACTAGTCACCCAATTGCTTCTGAAAAAACGATCCTAAAGGGTCGTTTTTTATTTTTCATTCCACTTTTTATATTTCATTCCACTATGGTGTTATAGAAAACAACATCAAAATAAGCGAAATTAAATGAAAACAAAATAATGAATCTTTATTCATTTTTTATGATAATGTGATTACAACTAATAAATAGCTGTCATTAAATTTTGAACATATGAAATTGACACGCATTTGAATCATATAAACTACAGGACAAGGATCAACGCTATGAGTCAAGAAATCGTATTAGTTGCAGGTAGCCGTACCGCTATGGGTAGCTTTCAGGGAGGACTTTCAAGCTTAACAGCCCCGCAACTTGGTGCTGAAGTCATTAAAGCCGTACTTGACCAATCTAAGCTTGCTGCGGATCAATTAGATGAAGTGATTATGGGGTGTGTTTTACCTGCGGGATTAAAACAAGGTCCTGCTCGTCAAGCGATGCGAATTGCAGGTGTACCAGATCATGTAGGTGCAACAACGATCAATAAAATCTGTGGGTCTGGCATGAAAGCCGTGATGCAAGCTGCAGATGCCATTAAAGCTGGCTCGGTAAATATTATCGTCGCTGGCGGAATGGAATCCATGTCGAATGCACCTTATCTCATGGACAAAGCACGCGCAGGTTACCGTATGGGACATGGCAAAGTGATTGATCACATGTTCCAAGAAGGTTTGGAAGATGCTGAAACTGGCTATTCAATGGGTATTCTTGCTCAAGAAATGGCAGATAAGAAAAACTACACACGTGAACAACAAGACGATTTCGCGATTCGCTCCTTAACTCGTGCTCAGAATGCGATTCAAAATAATTATTTCAAAGATGAAATCACCCCCGTTACAGTAAGTTCACGTAAAGGCGATGTCATCGTTGCCCAAGATGAAAATCCATTTACAGCAAAAATTGATAAAATTCCTACGCTACGCCCAGCATTTGCTAAAGACGGTACAATTACTGCAGCGAATGCCAGTTCAATTAGTGATGGTGCATCAGCATTTTTAGTGACTTCTGCTGAACACGCAACAGCAAAGGGGCTTTCAACTTTAGCAACGATTAAAGCTTACGCATCTCACTCTCAACACCCATCAGAATTTACCATCGCACCTGTTGGTGCAATTGAAAAAGTATTAAACAAAGCGGGCTGGACTGTTGAAGACGTGGATTTGTGGGAAATTAATGAAGCGTTCGCGATGGTAACCATGGCAGCGATTGATGCTTTTCATTTAGATCCTGAAAAAGTGAATATCCACGGTGGAGCTTGTGCACTCGGGCATCCATTGGGGTCATCAGGTTCACGTATTATTTTGACTCTCATCCATGCATTAAAACGCTTAGGTAAAACAAAAGGTGTTGCCGCGCTTTGCATTGGTGGTGGAGAAGCAACTGCGATTGCGATTGAAATCCCAGCTTAATATTTATGCTATAGCGCATCTTAAGGTGCGCTTTTTTTATGAGGAAAAAAATGTCAAAACAAGATTATGAAAATGGTTTAAAAGTTCGAACCGAAGTGATGGGAGAAAATTTTGTCAAACGTGCACAAGACAATACAGTTCCATTTACTCAACCACTTCAAGATTGGATTAATGAGCATGCATGGGGTTCAACTTGGCAACGTGAAGGTGTTTTACCGCGCAAGTATCGTTCCTTAATCACGATTGCATTTTTAACAGCCCAAAAAAGCCCAACAGAACTTAAAGGTCATGTACGTGGCGCTTTAAACAACGGCGCAACTATTGAAGAAATCCAAGAGGTTCTTTTGCACAGCTTGCCGTACTGTGGTGCTCCAGCTACCCAAGAAGCATTTAGAGCCGCGTTAGAAGTCATTAATGAATATCAACAAAGCTAATCTCATTGAGCATTCATAGATAAACCGCTTAATCTACATTAAGCGGTTTTATAAGGTATTTCGACGCTAGATTTAACTTAATTCAATTTTAGATTGATGTTCAAGCACTTGAACCACAGCTGAAAAATCAGAATCTTGAGCTTTCACTTTTTCAATTTGCATATACTGATTTTGTATAAGTTGCATCGCTGGCAAATTCAACGCTTGCTCTTGAATTAGATCAGTCGCAATTCCAATATCCTTTTGTAAAAGATTTAAGGCGAAGGTTTTTGGAAACGCACGACTCAAGACACGTTGCGCCATAATATTTTCAGACATTGAACTTTTACCACTAGAATGATTAATACAATTCAATGCACTATTCAAATCTACTCCTTTTGACTTTAATACCGTCAATCCTTCTGCAAGTGCCCATAGATGGGTTGCCATCAACGTATTATTCACCGCTTTAACAGCAAATCCAGAACCACTCTCCCCGACATATTCAATTAATCCTGCAAATGCCTGAATAATCGGTTTTGCACGCTTATAAGCATCGAAATCACCTCCAACCATTACCGTCAGTGTCCCTTTTTCAGCACCTATAGTTTGCCCAGAAACGGGGGCATCTAAATATTCAACACCATTAAATTTCAACTGATTTGCAAGTTTTAAAGCACTTACAGGTACACCACTGGTACAGTCGATCCATACGCTCCCCTTGACCGGAGGATTTTGAGCAATAAGCTGTTCGATATCTGCACTGGTGGGTAAGCAACTGAAAATAAAATCTGCTTTCACTGCTTGATCGACAGAAGTCGCTTTAGTACCAAATGTTTGTGCATGTGCTTCTGCTTTTTCAAAATTACGGTTCCAAACCAAAACTTCAAATCCTAGTTTTGGTAAATGGCTCGCCATGTGCCATCCCATAGCACCTAAACCGATAAATGCAATTTTCATTTTTAATTTCACCTTAAATTTGAGTGTTAGGGAGTGCCGTTGCTTCTGCTGAATGCGGTTTGTTTTCGAGCTCTACTGTTTGCGCATTTTTATCTTCACGATTTAAGAAAAGATTCAATAAAATAGCCGCTAATGTTGCAGTCCCTATTCCACCCAAATCAAAATTCCCAATTTGTAAACTATAATTGCCTGTCCCCATAATTAAGGTGACAGCAGCAATCAACAGAGTACTGTTTTTGGTAAAATCTACGCGGTTGTCCACCCAAATTTTAGCACCAGCCACTGTAATCAGACCGAAAACAACAATCGAAGCTCCCCCTAATAATGCGACAGGAATCGTACTAATAACCGCGCCAAATTTTGGTGATAGACCTAGCAAAATTGCAAATACGCCAGCAAATAAAAATATGGTGGTCGCATAAATTTTGGTTACCGCCATCACACCAATGTTCTCAGCATATGTTGTCATTCCTGTTCCACCGACTGATGCAGACAAGGTCGTACACACACCATCTGCAAAGAAACCTCGTCCCATATATGGTGAAAGATTACGTCCAGTCATTGCAGACACCGCTTTGAAATGTCCTAGATTCTCTGCAACTAAGATGATCGCTACGGGAGCAATAAGGAGCATGGCATTAAATTCAAACACTGGCGCATGAAAAGTAGGTAAACCGAACCAAGCTGCCTCACTGACTTTAGTAAAATCGATCGCTGTACCAAAACCCAAAACATTGGTGAGTAAAAAATAAATAAAGTAAGAAGCCACTAAGCCAATGAGCAATAATAATCTACGGATCATGCCCTTAGTAAATACGGCGATCACACTAATACAAATAATCGTAATTAGAGCCATCCATGAATCAAACTGATTAGCAGAGACACTTTTGATCGCCACTGGTGCTAAATGCAAACCAATGATCATCACAATTGCTCCAGTCACAATTGGTGGCATCAATTTTTCAATCCATGCTGTGCCAGTTTTCATCACGATCAAACCGATCAAGGCGTACAAAATACCGCATGCAATGGTACCGCCAAGTGCTAAGCCTAGGTTTGGATTTAAGCCAACACCGGTATAACCAGTGACTGCAATGACTGCTCCAATGAAAGCGAAGCTCGAGCCTAAATAGCTCGGCATACGCCCCCCAGTCATTAGGAAAAATAATATTGTCCCAATACCCGTAATAAACATTGTAAGATTCGGATCGAAACCCATCAGTAAAGGGGCAAGTACTGTTGCTCCAAACATTGCAAATGCATGCTGCAGCCCCAATACCATACTTTTACCTGGCGGCAAGTACTCATCTACTTGAACTGCGGTCGTGTCTAGATTTCCTTGGAAAGGTTTAAATTTTGGAAACCATGTTTCTTTTGTGCTCATCGACCTTCTCCTGATCAAGCATGCTGTTTTAGACCATTGGAACTGGCTCGCAATATGCGCGGTTAAAATACATGAGGGCTTTTTCACCCGCTTGCTGTTTCATCCCCTTTACATGGCAGAACAAAACATCATGACTGCCTACCGATAAACTTTGTACGACTTCACAATCAAAACTCACTAGCGCACCTTCTAAAATAGGTGCACCTGTGACTAATGTTGACCAGTCCCCCTTTTCAAAACGTTCTGCCATTGGAGTTTTACCCCCAAACACATTTGATAAATGCTTTTGACTACTACTTAAAGTATTGACACACAAAACCTGATTACTTTTAAATGTTTCAAATACTGATGCTGATCGATTTAGACATACCAGCAATGTTGGTGGTGTATCTGTCACACTACATACAGCTGAAGCTGTGAAGCCAGCTTTTCCTGCTTGACCAGCTGTAGTAATGACATTGACAGCTGCACCTAAATTCGACATTCCTTGCCTAAAAACCTGTTGGTCAATGTTGAATGTGGCACTCACTGCCTCGGGTAAATTGATTGATTTCACATTTGCATTCATAGTGTTCTCCATCCCTCATCGCCTAAGCAGTCAGTGAGGGACTCATAATAGGGTGATGAAAGCTTTCAAATTAAACATGAGCAATCGAAGCAATTTCGATGAGTGCATCAGGTTTGACTAATCCTGTTTGAACACAGTAACGAGCTGGTTCTGCATTCGGAAAATATTCGGCATATACTTCATTCATTGCAGCGTAGTTTGCCCAATCTGTCAGAAAAATATGGTTGAAAGTAATGTCAGACATTGTTCCGCCAGCAGTTTCGATGACCTTCTTTATTGTTTCAAGGACATGGCGTGTCTGTGCTGCTACGTCTCCAACATGAACTACATTGTTGTTTTCATCAAAAGGCAAAGTGCCTGAAACATAGACAATGTTGTCTGCTTTAGTTGCTGGCGAATACGGTGCGAGTGGCTTACCTGAACCCACTGGAATAATGACTTCTTTTGACATGACTTATTTCCTAATTTTAAAATTTATAAATATCTATGCGCTTTCAGAGAGTGTTGGTTGATCTGCAAAACTACTGACAAAACTTTCTGTATCCGACACCCATCCAAAGAAGGTTTTTATGTTGTACATACTTGCGACATGGGCTTCTTTTGGCCCTGCTTGATGACAGGCATCGTCTAAAGCCACGCCAAAATATTCTAGAAAGAAGCCATCTCTGAGCGTCGATTCAACGCATACATTGGTCGCGATACCAACAAAAACCAAATTACGAATTCCACGCACTCTGAGCATGCTGTCTAGCGCCGTGTTAAAGAATCCACTATAACGAGGCTTTTCAATCACAATATCTTGAGGAGCTGGCACCAACTCATCAATCAACTCAAAATCCCAATCCCCTTTTGCTAACAATTTGCCTTGTAGCTCAGGACGCTTACGCATGGTCTTCAGTGCATTTGATTTATGAAAGTTTGGTGAATCAATACCACCTGCTTCACGATATTGATTATCCCAACCGTTTTTGAAATAGATCACTTGAATACCAGCATCATGTGCTGCAGAAACTGCCTTTTTAATATTTTCAACCACAGGTTTTGTCGTCGACACATCAAACCCAGCAAGATCTAAATAACCACCTTTTGACGTATACGCATTTTGCATATCAATCACGATTAATGCTGTTTGCTCTGGTGCAAGCACAATATTTTCCGGTTCGGCTTTGAGTTTTACACCCGTACCCGCTTGTGCAGTAAATCCAGCTTCAACGGTATTTTCTAAATGACTCATGCGATTTTCTCCAACACAGGTTCTGAACTCATTCCTTCAACCACAACATGTTCACGACATTTCATAAGCGGCTGAATCCGCTGTCCAAAACTTTCAACACCTTCAACAAAATCATCAAATGTCAGTAAAATGCCTTCAGTTCCTTTCACCTCACTAATCTCATCTAGCATTTTTGCGATAGTTTCGTAAGAACCCACCAACGTTCCCATATTGATGTTGACTGGTGATACTGATGAAGCCATTTGACGAATATTAGTATCTGCACCAGATTTAGTATCTTTTCCGCCTTGATTCATTAACCAGTTGATCGCTTCAATATCAGCGCCATCGTTGTAATGTTGCCACTTCGCCATCGCTTCTTCGTCTGTTTCAGCAGCGATAATCATGAACAAAACGTAGGTTTGAACATCACGACCCGTAATATCTGTTTTTGCTTTTAAACGATCGTTGATTTCTGCATAGGCTGTTGGTGTATTAAGCCCTTTACCAAAAACAAAATTGTAATCAGCGTGTTGAGCAGAAAATTCCAAACCTGTATCCGATTGACCAGCGCAGATAATTTTCATCTCTGCTTGCGGGCGTGGGCTAACTCGGCAATCATCCATTTGGAAATGGTCACCTTTAAAATCAGATTTACCTGTTGCCCATAATTCACGCAGAATTTGTACGTATTCAGATAAGTATTCGTAACGCTTTCCGAAATATTCATCACCGGGCCACATGCCCATTTGGGTATATTCTGGCGCTTGCCAACCTGTGACGACATTTAGGCCGAAACGACCATTCGAAATTGAATCAATCGTAGATGCCATGCGTGCAACTATGGCAGGTGGCATCACTAGCGTCGCAGCTGTTGCATAAATTTTTATTTTGCTGGTGACTGCAGCAAGACCCGCCATAAGCGTAAAAGTTTCTAAGTTGTGATCCCAAAACTCAGTCTTACCCCCGAAACCACGCAGCTTGATCATAGACAATGCAAAGTCAAAACCGTAATGCTCTGCGCGTTGGACAATTTTTTTATTTAACTCAAAACTTGGTTTGTATTGAGGAGCATTTTCTGAGAGTAACCAGCCATTATTTCCGATCGGACAAAAGACACCAATTTTCATATCTAACACTCCTAATTTAACGATCAGTTAAATTTGATTTAGTAGGATTAAGCTTTCGAGCTTGTATTAGATATTTAGCAAATGGTGTGCCAATTATTATTTTATTATATATTACAACAACTTAATAATTTTATATTTTACCTTATGATAAATTAATCACATAATCCCATTACTCATCACTCCTAAAGAACGTCATAAAAAAGTGCACAAGATGTTCCAAAAAAATACCATTTGGTAAAATAATTAAAAAAACCACGATCTCAATCGTGGTTTTTTATATGCAATTGAAAAGTTTCAAATGCTAGAGTGATCGAAGAAATTGAATAAGTGCTTGATTAGTGATATTTGGCTCAGTCACAGTAGAAGCATGTGCACCTACATAAAAAATTGAGCATTGTGCATGTACAAAATTTTTCTGAAGATCAAGAGTCTTATGTACTGGAACCAAGAAATCATCACGATTTGCAATCAAGTGAATTGGAGTTCGTTGAAGTGCGGTGATATGTTCATTCGTTATTTTAAATTCCTTTAAAGCCTTCAGACGTCTCAGTACATTCTCTTTTGGTGGAAAGTTTCGGAGTTGATTATTTTCTGCTTGTTGTATTTGATCGATATTAACAGAGATCCATACAGGTGGATAAAGAAATAATGCTTGAGCTCTAACATATGCCTCTGCACCAGCATTTTGTAATAACGATTCTCGAGCTTCAAAACATTTGAGCGTATGTGGATCTAGTGAGTCCCACGCATTAATACTGGTCAAACTCAACATTTCCAATTTTGTATTTTTAATTAAAACTGCTAACTCCGCTCCAATATGCCCACCTAAAGCATGACCGATAAAATGGAATTCATCGATCTTTAGATCCTCTAAAATCTGTATCACTTGTACTGCCATATCGGTCATTGAATAAGTTGGTGCTAGTAATGCAGCATCTGCATGACAACCTTCTTGATCATATGTAATAACATGAAAAAAACGAGACAATATATCTAATTGAGGATGCCAAAAATGTCCATGTCCTCCTAGCCCTGAAGATAACAACACAAACTGAGCATCAGGATTAGATTTACAGTAAAAAACTTGATACGTCATAAATTTTACCTATCGATAAAAAATATCTACAACGCTGCAATTAACATGCCCAAGCTAATTCAATTAAAAATTTATTTCTAAAATGCTAAATTTATAATTCTAAAGATAAACAATAATTGTTATCATTTACAATAATTACATACACTCACACTTTCTTACTTTTATGAACAGTACAGAATTCGAACTACCAGGCGAGTTAACACTTGGGAATCAAGTAAAAAAAACTCGTAAGACTACTAAATCAGTTTCTATCAGTTATCGCCTGATGGTGCTCTATCGTTTTTTATTGGCGGGTATTGGAGGTTATTTGCTTGCATCCCTCTCTGCCATCGTAATTGCACAAACATTTAGCACATATCAATCTAGCGCAGCGATGTCAGCAACGCTCATTGCTTTCTGTTTACAGTGTGCAGCGTTTATTTGGGTTTTTATGGTTCACAAAACCAGGAAAGCCACATTGGGCATCGTCTTACCTAGCCTTGCTTTATTTCTCATCTATAAAATCATGGGGAACTAATTCATGAGAAGTGATGCCAAAGCTGAAGGCCCACGCCAATCGATGTCATGGTTACATACTTGGGCTAGTTTGATACTAGGATGGTTGCTGTATGCCATCTTTGTAACCGGTACTTTGAGTTTTTTCCAAGCAGAAATCAGTACATGGATGAAACCCGAGTATCACCAATCGATTCCTAGCCAATCTCAACTTGAGCAGACGCAAGTAGCTCTGCAATATTTGCAGAATAATCATACTGATGCGGGGAGCTGGGGAATTCAATTGCCCAATGCTCGTCAAAATTACACCACACTGAATATCCGGAATGTCGGAGAAGATCCCAATGCTCGTCGCGGTGGTGAACGTGTGACGATTGACAGTGCCACAGGTGAAGTATTAGAAGCCCGTGAAACCCGTGGTGGTAGTTTTCTGTATCGTTTCCATTTTGAATTATACGGAATGCCACGTATATGGTCACGTTGGATTGTGGGCATAGCAACTATGTTTATGCTTGTTGCAATTATTAGTGGCATCATCACCCATAAGAAAATCTTTAAAGATTTCTTTACCTTTAGAACAGGTAAAGGACAGCGTTCTTGGTTAGACGCACATAATGCAACAGCTGTATTCGCACTTCCCTTTCATATCATGATCACTTTTAGTGGTTTACTTTTATTATTGTTTACCATCATGCCGTGGGGGGTACAGCAAATTTATGACAATCGTGGCGCCTTTCTACAAGACCAACGAAAATCCTTAATTCAAAATCCAGCAGAACCACAAGGGCAGACTCGTACTGATCAACCGCAAGGAAATCAGCGTTCAATGATGAATGCTCGTACAGAAATTGAGGCTCGTGGTACGCAGTCAGCATCAAATGAACATGCTAACAAAATGGATGGTGAGAGAAAGAATCGAGGTGAAGGTCGACGTACTCGAAACCAAGATCGTAAAGCTGAACCTGCACCACTTACAGATATTGCCCCAATCCTCACTCAAGCTGAAGCGAAGTGGAAAAACAATCCGATTGGTTCGATCACGATTAAAGCACCAAATACATCTAAGGCGACCATAGAGTTACGTGCTTTACACGGCGCAAGTATCGCTCATCGTGGCGTATATGAAACTTTAGACTTCAATGGTGTGACAGGTCAAAACATTACAGATGATTCCGCTCAACTCAAAAATCCTTCTATTCCCAATGGCATTTACAATGTTGTCACTGTTCTACATGAAGCACGAGGAGTTGATTTAGCCTTACGTTGGATACTCTTTTTTTCTGGTATCGTTGGCACGCTAATGGTCGCAACAGGATTAATTTTATGGTGCGTTAAACGTGCACCTCAACAAGCGAAACAAGGTTATAAATCCTTTGGCTATCGCACGGTTGAGATTACCAATATCGCTGCGATTATCGGCTTACCAATTGCTTGTGCAGCTTATTTTTATGCAAACCGTTTTATCCCTGCCGATATGGAAATGCGTTTAAACTGGGAAATCCGTACATTCTTTATCGTGTGGCTCTTCACACTGGTTTATGCTGTTTTTCGCACCCATCGCCAAGCTTGGCTTGAATTACTGAGTCTCGCTACCCTGCTTTTTGCTTTACTTCCGCTTGTAAACTTTATCACAGGTGGTCAACCTTTATGGCGTACTATAGCTCACGGTCAATGGGTTATCGCTTCGTTCGATCTGGCAATGCTAGTTTTAGCAATGGTTTTTTATTCTGCACTTTACAAAGTTCAAAATCATCAAGGAACTCCATTAAAAAAGAGTCAAGTTTTACCTAAGGTAGAGGGGTAATCACCATGAGCTTTTTTCTCCTCATTTGGGCAGTTTGTACTTTAGGTTTTATAGTTTTAGCCAGTGCAATGCAAAAGCATCAAAAACAAATTTTTGGTCAAACGCTAAGTACTAAACACCAGAAAATAGCCTCAATGGTTGGATGGGGATTCCTGTCGTTAGGGCTTATCCTCTGCATGAGCAAAGGACAAGTCAGTAATATGATAAGTTATTGGATTGGTGTACTGACATTCGCTGCGCTTTTTGTTGCACTTTGTCTGACCTATTTTGAGTCAAAAATGAAAAAAATCATTTTGGGCGTATCCTTTATTGGATTCATCAGCTTGATCTTCCTCATCATTTAAATACTCTACTTGATAAAAAAACCGACCAATATTTCATTTCAATATGGGTCGGTTTTATTCTTCTTAGATTAGCTTTAAACGTGAATCACGCTGAAGTTCTAGCAAATCAAACGTATAATGAGCCTCATTTATTATGGCGGTTAAGGATCGGTACGCATGGAACTTCGACATTTGAAATATTTCGTCTCAGTTGCCGAAGAACTTAATTTTACGCGTGCTGCAGAAAAACTTTTTATAGCGCAGCCCTCTTTAAGTCAGCAAATTAAAGATCTTGAAGCGGAATTAGGTACATCCCTGCTGATTCGTAAAAGCAGAAGCTTATCGCTCACAGAGGAAGGAGAAACTTTTTTAAAAGATGCTCGACATATATTGAAACTTGCTCAAGACGCCAAACACAAGATTCAAATTATGGCGAATACCAAGAAAAACAAATTAAATATTGGCTTTTTACCTGTGGCAGAAATGAAAATTTTTCCCTATGTCATGCCTATTATTCGTGCACAACAGCCTGATTTAGATATTCAATTTCATAGTTTGAGCTGTGTACATCAAATCCAAGCACTTCGTGATCAAAAAATTGATGTCGCATTCACTCGCCAATGTATCGATGATGAGCATATTGCCTCTATCGAATTGTTCAGTGAGCCTCTGATCTTGCTGATTCCTCGTCATTCAGCCCATGCGCATTTAGACTGTATTTCAAAACAGGATTTAATTGCCCAAAAATTTATCATGAGCGAGGAAACTGCCTCACCGATCTTATTCCAAAAAATTCAGAACATTTTTGAAACCCTGAATACATCTATTCAAGTTGCTCAATACTCGAGTAACATTTTAATGAATATTAATCTTGTAGCGATGCAAGTCGGTTGGACCATTGTTCCAAAATATGTTGAAAGCTTGCTCAGTGAAAATGTCTTAATTAAGTCAACTAAAATCGATTTACCGAATATCAGCTTATATTTGAGTTTCAGAAAACAAGATCAAAGTAAGCATTTGCAAACTGTGAAAAATATTCTAAGCCAACACTTTCATTGTCATATTTTTTAAAACTTTGAAAGCTATTTTAAAAATAAAAAACCTGCAAATTTGCAGGTTTTCTTTTAGATTAGTCTTAAACTTTTTGATTAAACGCCAAGTTTATCAAACAGTTTTTGACTGAGCTCTTCGCTCGTCTGAGGAATACTTAAGCCAGCGACAAATTTATCTGGTCTTAAAAATGCCATCGAGTATTGAGTACGACCAAACCATGCTCGAATCGCATGCTCCGTATCCCCAAGTGTCAATATTTCATCATCATGAGCATCAGTATTCAATTGTTCAGGTGGAACGACTTTAATGAATTTCACACCCAATGCTTTCCATTTTTGAATACTTGTTGGTGTGAGTCCCCAAGTCGGATCTACTCCCCAAGCAATAATAGCAAAGCCTTGACCAATAAAATCATCCAGTAATTTCACCTGACCTGTGCTGTCTTGCATTTTAGGTTGAATAAACATTTTACCGATTGGTGATGTCTTATTGACCTGTCCAACCAAAATACCAGATTTATATTGTGGCATTGGCTTAAAGCGCATTTCCAACAAATATTGTTTAACTGGTTTAATGTAATTTAGAACATATGAAATAGCATCACGCGCAGTACCTTGCCATTTTTTAGGCGGAGCCAGCACATGGCCTGCTGTAACAGATAAATCAATCATCGCTTTGGCATGATCATGACGCTCTTCTTGATAAGAATCTAGAACTTTAGCATCTACTTTACCTTGTACGACCATAGCCAGTTTCCAAGATAAATTGAACGCATCACGCATTCCACTGTTATAACCCTGCCCCTGCCATACTGGCATAATGTGCGCTGCATCTCCCGCAAGTAAGATACGCCCTTCTTTAAATCTACTGGCAATACGTGCATTATGGGTATAAACACGATTTCGGATCACATCGATATTTTCAGTGTTTGGTAATACTTTGGATAAAAGTTTAGCCATGTTTTCAGGTTGACTCAGTTGCTCTTGCGTCTCCCCTGGCATCACCATAAATTCAAAACGACGGATACCATGTGGTAAAGCCGCTGACACATATGGACGTACTGGATCGCAACATAAGTAAATATGTGGTGTCGCCAATGGATCGTTTGCAATATCGACAACAATCCATTGGTTTGGTGCAGTTTTACCTTCAAAAGGAATATTCAACATACGGCGAACGTAGCTATTACCGCCATCACATGCCACAAGATACTTTGCAGTTATATATTCAATTGTTTTATCTTTATTTTGGATTTGAACTTCAACTTGATCTTCAGTCTGCTTAAAACTTTGAAGTTGACGAGAAAAAAGTACTTCCACATCATCAAAACGTTCTAAACCTTCCAATAATTCTGCATCAACATAAGGTTGTACGAATGCGTTACGACGAGGGAAACCAAACTCACGTGTTTTAGGTTGGATATCTGCAAAACAACGGCCTGAAGGCGTAAGAAAACGCATCGCATGATCGGGAGTGGTATGCGGCAATACTTTGTTGATCAAGCCAATCGATTGCATTGTTCTTAGAGATTCATCATCAATACCAATTGCACGAGGATAATCAATCAATTGATCAAGCTGTTCAATCACTTTTACTTTTAAGCCCGCAAGGCCAAGGCCGTTCGCCATCGTTAAACCGACTGGGCCTGCACCAAGTACGATCACATCTGCTGAATAAGTGTTGGTCTGTGACATGGTCAATCTCCTCTAATATTCGCATTAGAGAGGATTTTCAGCATAGGAAAAAGTTATGCTAAGGTCTTATGAAATTTAAGAAATTGTCACTTTTACTTCAATTCCATCAAAAAACCTTAATTTATGTCGCTCATCTATAGCTTTTACCTATAGTTGAATTTGTAATTCATCTACAAAATATCTTAGTAAATAGGCTCGAACCATACTACTCAAGCTTTGAATCAGTTTTGCAGTATAATAAGGGAACAACTTTAATATTTTTTGCTTCGCTTTGAAGCCATGGAATCCCACTATGACTAAACGTGTTACCGTCCCGATTGCTCTCGAAAATCGTGCTCATGCAGGTAATGCCGCTGCTCAATTTGAACTTGCTGAACTTTATATGACGAGTGAACACGATGAAGACATTGCGCTTGCAGAAGAATGGGCTTTACGTGCTGGTCAATTGGGTCATGTCGAAGCGATGTACTGGTTAGGGGAAGGTTATACACATTATGCGAAAGAAGTTTTAGAAGAAGATCCTGAAGATGCAAAACTAAACTTTGAGTACGGTTTTAACTGGCTCACGCAAGCAAGTAAACATCAACATGCTGCTGCGATTTTAGAGCTCGCAGGTTATTACCGTCGTGGTAATGTGGTCGAAAAAGATGTACAAAAATCTGTTGAATTGGTGACTCAAGCCGCTGAACTTGGTGATACTCAAGCAATGCGTGATTTATCTGCCATCTATGCACATGGTTTAGGTGTAGATGTAAACGAGGAAAAAGCTGATTATTGGCAGGAAAAAGCTCAATCAAGCACTTAAGATAAATCTCGTTTTTTTGCCTCAAAAGCCTTCATGATTGAAGGCTTTTTATTGAACTACTTTAGATCTTGTTAAAACTTTAACATACCTTAAAATAGCAACCCACTTTAAGATAGTGACATACTTTTAGATATTAATTAACTTCAGCGATGATGGCTTGTCTACAAATCCCATCTACTGCCCTTTGCTGTTCAAATATTTTTTTCGGCATTGCTTCAAAGCTATCAAAAAAGCAGATTTCTTCTTCATTAATGTCATATACCAATGAATGATTACCAATGCCTTCTAAAGTATCGTAATACACGATCACGAACTTATTGGCATCAAATGCGATTTGAATATCTTGATAGCTGATTGCGGGGGATATTTTTAGCGCAAGTTTTTCAGCTTCTAAATAGCTTTGCTTTTCTTGCTCTTGAAGTGCATTGTCTTCATCTGTGGTAAATTCCACATCTAAGCCAAATTTTTTAAGTCCCACCGCTAGACCGATCGTGGTCGTTCCATCACCTTCTACATAACCACAGACTTCTTTTAGTTGTTCAATATCTGGGTCTAACCCAAGATGTTGAAAGAGCATCCATACGGCGTAAATGCCAGCATTGGCTTCGAGGTTAGCTAGTTCTTCGGGAATTTCCATCAAAAATATATATTATTTATTGAGCTATCAATTATAACAAATAATCTTCTTCAAAATTTAAGAAATTAAATACAAAATTCAAGCTCACTCATCTAAAAGTTTCAAAAAGTTTGGACATTGTAAATGGTCATCGTATGGACATTTTTCAACGTGTGACAAAATTAAGAGTAATTTATTTAAAGTCTCAATTTTATCTTTGATTTCGTTTTTTGCTTCCCTAACTTGATCGCGTTTAATTTTAATTTTTTCATGATCAATTGACATATTTTTAATTTGGCTCAGCGTCATACCACCATTTTGGAAGATCTTGATTAATGAGATATTCTGTATTGCTCGGGATGAATACTGTCTTCTAAGCCCTTTCCTTCCAATAGATCGAATAAGTCCTTTTGATTCATAAAACCTAATCGTGGCAGTTGAAGTATTTGTTCGATCAGCTAGATCACCTATATCTATTTCCATTAATGCACCTTGACTTCAAGTTAGCTTTAAGTTGCACACTAGCATGACTTAAATTAGAGAGTCATCCTTTCATGAATATTTTAATTTACATTTTAGCCTTAGGCCTAAGCGCTACTTTAATTATGGATTTTTTAGGTTGGGTAAGAGCGATGATTTTTAAAATCCCCTCATTTAACTATGCTTATTTGGGTAGGTTTTTCTTTTTAGTTAAAAATAAAAAATACGTATACAGAAATATTACCGAAGCCCCTGTACACAAATTTGAATACATTACGGGTTGGGTATTTCATTATATAACCGGTATTTTTTTCGCTTTAATTTATACTTATATCGATAATTCACATACTACTTTGGAAGCTTTTATATCTTCTATTTTATTTGGACTTTCAACTGCTATTATCCCATTTTTGGTGATGCAACCTATTCTTGGATTTGGTTTCTTTGCGAGTAAAACGCCCAATCAATGGATCAGCATAAAAAATAGCTTAGTGGCACACTTAAATTTCGGAATCGGTTTATTTATAGCCCAAATTATTCAATCCTACATTTTCTCAACATTACACTAATGAAAGCTTGATAGATTGAATGATAAAAATTTTAAATTAAATTTCTAATACGTTGCCAAAATGAATAAATCAATCAAAGACAAAATTATTCGAATTTGTGATGAAAAAATCGATCGGAAGGGAGAGTCTGTAGGTTTGTCATTTTATGCTTTCTTTTCAAATAAAATAATGACCCCGATGCACTCATGGAAGTAGCTCATTGGTGGATCATGAAACATAAACTTGACCACTTTGAAAAAGCACAGAAAATAAAATCTCTAATATCATCGGAATCTGAAGTTGACGCGATTTAATTGAAATACTTTGAATCACCAATAACCAACTTAACATTGGAAATTCGCAAGTTTAGAAGTACAATACTGCCCTAGTCGAGGGATGCTGCGACGTTTTACAAGTACAAAATGTAAAAGCGCCAGGCTCGACGATCGGTCCCTCTTATTCTAGGTAGACCAACAACGGCATCCGCGAACATAATGATCAATTTTTGTTTTTTATAAGGAGATCGTGATGAACGCGGTTAATGCTTCATTTACAGATTATAAAGTTGCCGATATTTCACTTGCTGACTACGGCCGTAAAGAAATCAAACTTGCAGAAGCTGAAATGCCAGCCCTTATGGGTCTGCGTAAGCGTTACTCTGCGGCTAAACCACTTGCTGGTGCTAAAATTTTGGGTTGTATCCACATGACAATCCAAACAGCTGTTCTTATCGAAACTTTGGTAGAGCTTGGTGCTGAAGTTCGTTGGACATCTTGCAACATTTTCTCAACTCAAGACCACGCTGCTGCAGCTATTGCAGCTTCTGGTGTTCCAGTATTTGCTTGGAAAGGCGAAACAGAAGAAGAATATATGTGGTGTCTTGAACAACAAATTAATGTAAATGGTACGCCTTGGGATGCCAACATGATTCTGGACGACGGCGGTGATTTAACTGCACTTGTTCATGAAAAATACCCAGAAGTACTCGCAAAAATCCACGGTATTACTGAAGAAACAACAACAGGTGTTCAACGTCTTCTCGAAATGTGGAAAGACGGTTCATTGAAAGTACCTGCGATCAACGTAAATGACTCAGTAACTAAATCTAAAAATGACAACAAATACGGTTGCCGTCACTCTCTAAACGATGCCATCAAACGTGCAACTGACATGCTGTTATCTGGTCGTCGTGCACTTGTAATTGGTTACGGTGATGTAGGTAAAGGTTCTGCGCAATCGCTTCGTCAAGAAGGCATGATCGTACGTGTTTCTGAAATCGATCCTATCTGTGCAATGCAAGCATGTATGGACGGTTACGAAGTGGTTTCTCCATACAAAAACGGCGTACAAACAGGTAAAAAAGAAGACGTTAACGCTGACCTTCTTTTAAATACAGACTTAATCGTAACAACGACTGGTAACTACCACGTTTGTGACGCTGCAATGCTTGATACATTAAAAGCAGGTGCAGTAGTTTGTAATATCGGTCACTTTGACACTGAAATCGATACCAACTACTTACGTGGTTATAAATGGGTTGAAGTTAAACCACAAGTTCACCAAGTATATCGTTCAGAAAATGAAAATGATTACCTCATTCTTCTTTCTGAAGGTCGCTTAGTAAATCTTGGTAATGCAACTGGTCACCCATCACGCGTGATGGACGGTTCTTTTGCGAACCAAGTTTTAGGTCAAATGCACTTGTTCGCAGAGAAATTTGCTGATCTTCCTGAAGACCAAAAACAAGCTGCGATCCGTGTTGAACTTCTTCCTAAGAAATTAGATGAAGAAGTTGCTGCAGCAATGGTTGCAGGTTTCGGTGGTGTTCTGACTCAATTAACTCAAGAACAAGCGGACTACCTTGGGGTTGCTGTTGAAGGTCCATTCAAATCTGACGCTTATAAATACTAATCTTTGAACAAGCAGGCTGAACAGCCTGCTTTTCTTTGAATTCTATTTTGCTGAAATAAGTACAAAGGATTTGAACATGTCTAAACAGATTCCAATTTCTTTTGAGTTTTTCCCAACCAAAACTGATGCAGGTGCGGAAAAACTTAAAGTTGTTCACCAAGAACTACAGTTGCTGAATCCAGAGTTTTTCTCTGTGACTTATGGTGCAGGTGGTTCTACACGTGAACGTACACTTTCGACTTTAGCTGATTTTAATGGCAAAGGCACGCCTGTCGCTCCTCACCTATCTTGTATTGGTGATAGCAAAGAACGGATCGCTGAACTTTTAGATTTATACAAATTTCAAGGGATTGACCGTATTGTTGCACTACGTGGTGACTTACCTTCCGGTCAAGTTGGCTTAGGTGAATTACCGTATGCTCAGGATTTAGTACGCTTTATCCGTGAACATTCGGGTGACCACTTCCAGATTGAAGTTGCAGCTTACCCTGAAATGCACCCACAAGCAGATAGCTTTGATTTAGACATTAAACGCTTTTGTGAGAAAGCCAATGCAGGTGCAAATGCAGCCTTAACTCAATTCTTCTTTAATCCAGATGCGTATTTTTACTTTGTAGAGCGCATTCAAAAAGAAGGTGTGAATATTCCTGTGGCACCTGGCATTATGCCAATTACCAATGCAAGCAACTTAATTCGCTTTGCAGATGGTACAGGTGCTGAAATCCCTCGTTGGATTCGTAAGCAACTGGCAGCCTATGGTGATGATACTGCATCAATCAAAGCCTTTGGTCATGAAGTGATTGTGAAGCTCTGCGAGCGCTTAATTGCTGGTGGTGCACCAAGCTTACACTTTTATACGATGAACACCACTGATCCAACTCGTCAACTTGTAAAAGACCTCGGTCTGGCATAAGTCTCCTGACTTCTTTTATCGACAGCTTAGGTTCAATTTATTTGATGTAAGGACTGAAGATAAAAGAAGTTTTTATTTTACCGACTTTAGAGTAATGCACATGCCTCGTTTTTTTATTGAAGCAGACTTAAATGTAAATACAACAGTTGAGCTAACTGAAACTGTATTTCATCATTGGGTCAAAGTTTTACGTGCACAAGTCGGTGAAAAAGCGACCTTGTTTAATGGTCAAGGTGGCGAATATCAAGTTGAGTTAACTGAAGCCAATAAAAAAACAGCCTCGGTTCTAGTTCAAGAATTTAACCCAACCAATCGCTCCCCAAACTTTAATGCCTTACTTGGTCAAGTAATGAGTAAAGGTGACCGCATGGATTATGCTATTCAAAAAGCGGTTGAGTTAGGCGTATCTGAAATTCAACTTCTCACCTCTGAACGTTGCGAAATGCGTTTAAAGTACGACCGCGATCAAAAAAAATTAGATCATTGGCAAGGTGTAGCAATTGCTGCTTGCGAGCAGTGTGGATTGAATATTGTTCCTAAAATATTAGCCCCACTCCCTTTAGCACAATGGTTAAATAGCGAACTCCCTGAAACGAAATTAGTCTTGGCACCCAATAAAGATGAGGTCGATGTGTTAAAAGATGCTTCCTCAAATATAGCACTACTCATTGGTCCAGAAGGTGGATTGAGTGAAGCTGAAATCCAATCTGCAAATCAGCATGGATTTATCAATTGGTGTATTGGTGAACGTGTTTTACGTACAGAAACTGCACCAGTGGTTGCTTTATCGATCTTAAATTACAAATTTTAATAAATATTTTCTCAAAATTCCGTGATTTAACTCACAATAGAATTGATTTTCATCCAATTAGACAGTACTTTAATGAAAAAAGAGTTGTCGCGCTAAATTTATATTTTTTAAGTTCGTACTCAAAAATAATTCAAATAAAGTAGAAAGAAAATTAAGGTATTGCCAGTTATGAGTGAAGTTCAGGGAGAGCATGTTTCCAACTCTGTACTCGATAGCCAGATCAAAAGTGCGACTTCTAATTTGCATTTTTTTTTAGCGTGGGTGCTCTTTGCCTGTATCTATAATCAACTTATTTACTTTTTTTACTTCAAAAGCTTTTCGATCCCTTATACCATTTGGCTCATTATATTCAGCGCCATTCTTTTAATCTGTTTTTGCTTTACCCTCTTTTTTAAAAAATCTAATCAAATTAGTATTTTTAACTTAGACATGTGGGCACAATTGGTTTGCTTAATTACTGGAGCTGGTCTAGCTATCGGTATTTATACCGTATTACAGCTTATCCCCGAACATAATCCAGAAGTCAAAGATATACATATGTTGACTTTAGCTGGGTTAATGTTATCTATTGTTTATACTTTTGCTATTGTATTTCTATCACAGCGTTTACGATACTTTCTTTATGTTTTTTTGCCTTCAGCTTCGGCCATAGTCCTTTCCAATTTCCTTTTTTTAGATAATACTCCTGATGTTTTTAGTTTAATCTTTAATATTTGGTTTGGCGTATTACTTATTTGCGCACTCCTTACCCATAAGATGTACCGCCGTCTTGGAATATTAAATAGTCACAATAAATTCTATTTATCTGAATCTAGAAAACATCTTATGGAGTCATCACTTCTCCAAGAAAAGCTAAAAAATGAGATTGAAAAATCCAAAGAAATTGAAAGCCAATTACAAATGCATAATCAATTACTCGAACAAAAAGTAATTGAACGAACCTACGATATTAATAAGATCAACGATCGACTGCAGCACCATCAAGCTAACCTCGATTTTGCGCATGAAACTGCTGGAATTTCATCTTGGCTATGGAATATTGAGAAAAGAACTATTGAAATTTCAGGCATTAAATATGGTAATCAGGTTTTACATTACCAAAGTGCAACTGATCAAATTAACGAGTTTATTCACCCAGAAGATCAAGAAAATTATCGTAAAGAGCTCCGTAAACATTTAAGAGGAAATACTGAACGTTTTGAAGCACATTATAGAACTAAAGTAAAAGATCAGTGGTTTTGGATTAAAGATATTGGTCGAGTTATTACACGTGATCCTGAAAATAATAAACCTCTTAAAATGGTGGGTATTTTCCAAGACATTGAGAGTGAAAAAAAAGCACAAGAAAAATTGAAATTAGCTTCGAATGTATTTAATCAAGTGGCCCAAGGAGTTTTCGTTTTAGACAATAACTTGTGTTTTTTAGAAGTTAATCCTTATTTTAGTGAATTGGTCAACATCCCACCGCAAGATATTATCTCAAAACACATCTTTGATATTACCAAATCTTCCACATCCCAACTCAGCCAACATCACGCCGATATAACTCAGACTGTGTTACACACTGGACAATATGATGCTGAGGTCACAGAAGAATTTATTTCAGGAAAAATATTAACCTTATGGCTGCATATCAATGCAGTTCGTGATGATAAAAATAGAATTTTAAATTATGTAGGCATCATTTCAGATTTGACTGAACGGAAACAAAATCTTGAAAGAATGGCCTACTTAGAGAATTACGATCTACTTACAGACTTACCTAACCGTGTTTATTTTAATTTACAGTTACACCAGTATCTAATTAGTAAATCTAAAATTCTGAGCCATTTTTCTATTATTCGTCTCAACATTGATCGATTTAGACATTTTAATGAGTTTATCAATCATCAAACTGGAGATGAAGTTCTCAAAGAAGTTTCCCGAAGACTGAAATATACCTGTTCTAAAGCCGTTCTGATTTCATATTTAAATAATGATGACTTTGCTATGATTTACAACTTAAATCATAGTCATTACACGATCCAACAAGTCGTCGATCAGATCCTTGAGGCCTTTGAAATACCCTTTATCATCGATGGGCAAGAACACATGATTCATGTCTCACTGGGTATCGCAATTTACCCCAATCATGGTAGACAAATTGGTAGCTTAAATAGTCACGCGGAAAGCGCTTTAACAGAAGCAAAAAAACTAGGGGGCAGCACAGCCTATTATTATGACAATAAGCCTGAATCCATTTTTGGCAGTGACATTGAGCTCGAAAGAGATTTACGACTTGCTATAAAGAATCAGGACTTAGAAATTTACTATCAACCTAAGATAGAAAGTAAAACGATGCAAGTGAGCGGCTTTGAAGCGTTAATCCGCTGGAATCATCCAAAGTACGGCATCATCATGCCAGATCGTTTTATACCCATTGCTGAAATGACTAGTCTGATCTCAGATATCGGAAAATTTGTTATTTTCCAGACATGTAAGCAACTTAAAATATGGCATGAATTAGGATTTGATAAGTTACAAATTTCTATTAATGTCGTGGCGCAACAGATCCATCGTGGGGAATTTCTCAATTTTATTGATCAAGCCGTGCTCAAATACTCACTCAAACCGGAGTTTATAGAGTTTGAACTTACCGAGTCATCATTGTTAGATAAATCATCTCATGTTTTTGATTTGCTAGACCAAATTAAGGATAAAAATTTCTCAATCGCCTTAGATGACTTTGGGACAGGCTATTCATCACTTGCATATCTTGCAGATTATCCTATTGATACACTCAAGATTGATCGCGCCTTTATTTCAAAGATTGGCACTCGTAAAAATAATGCTATTGTCGATGCAATTATTTCAATGGGTAAAACGATGGGGATGAAATTAGTTGCTGAAGGTGTTGAGGATATCGAGCAAATTGAATATTTAAAAAAACAAGGTTGTGATTATTTCCAAGGTTATTATTTTTCGAGACCATTAAATAGCGCTGATAGCACTCAATTTCTGCAAAATGAATATCAATTCTCAAAAATTAAATAAAGGCTAGACCAAAGTCCTAAATATGTATGAAATTTCGACTTTTAACTGTGATCAATGTGCAACTAGTGGTATATTCGAACCGATATAACCAAAAAACCAGCAAGGCTGGAACATTGTAATAACTGGGATTCAGATGGACGATCAATCTTTAAAACAGCAAGCACTCTATTACCACGAATTTCCAACGCCAGGAAAAATCAGCGTTACTCCGAGTAAGCAACTCGTCAACCAACATGATCTAGCATTAGCATATTCCCCAGGTGTTGCAGTGCCATGTTTGGAAATTGAAAAAGACCCTTCTAAAGCAGCGCTTTATACTGCACGTGGTAACTTAGTCGCAGTCGTCAGTAATGGTACTGCAGTACTCGGTTTGGGTAATATTGGTCCCCTCGCCTCTAAACCAGTGATGGAAGGTAAAGGCGTCCTGTTTAAAAAGTTTGCAGGCGTTGATGTTTTCGATATCGAAATTGCAGAAAATGATCCAGATAAAATCGTAGATATTGTTGCTGCTCTTGAACCGACTTTCGGCGGTATTAACCTCGAGGACATTAAAGCTCCAGAATGTTTCTATATTGAACAGAAACTTCGCGAGCGTATGAATATTCCAGTTTTTCATGATGATCAGCATGGAACATCAATTATTGTAGGTTCAGCGCTTTTAAATGCTTTGCAATTGAACGGCAAAAAAATTGAAGATATCAAGATCGTCGCTTCTGGAGCAGGTGCTGCTGCACTGTCATGTCTAGATCTTCTTTGTGCGCTTGGTGCTAAAAAAGAAAATATCATTGTTGCTGACTCTCGTGGACTCTTAACAAAAAAACGTGAAGGTTTAGACGAGTCTAAAAAACGCTATGTTCAAGATATCGAAGGTTCTCAGCTTGGCGACGTAATTGCTGGTGCAGATATGTTCCTTGGTCTATCAGCTGCGGGTATTTTGACTAAAGAAATGGTCAAGGTCATGGCGAAGGATCCAATTATCTTCGCGCTTGCTAACCCAGATCCTGAAATTCTGCCTGAACATGCACATGAAGTTCGTGATGATGTCATCATGGCGACGGGTCGTTCAGACTATCCGAACCAAGTCAATAATGCGCTTTGCTTCCCATATATCTTCCGTGGTGCACTTGATGTAGGTGCAACAACCATTAACGAAGAAATGAAGATTGCATGTGTACACGCAATTGCTCGTATGGCACATGTAGAAGCTGATGCTGCATCTTATGGTGAAAAATCTGCATCATTTGGACGTGATTACCTAATTCCACGCCCACTAGATCAACGCTTGATTCTTGAAATTGCGCCTGCTGTCGCAAAAGCTGCGATGGATTCTGGTGTAGCGACTCGTCCAATCCAAGATTTCTCCGTGTATCATCAGCGTCTTTCTGAGTTCGTTTACAACTCAGCATTTATGATGAAACCAATTTTTGCTCAAGCGAAAACTGATCCTAAACGTATTGCTTATGCGGAAGGTGAAGATCTTCGTGTTCTTCGTGCTGTTCAAATTGCAGTAGACGAAGGCCTGGCAAAACCGATCTTGGTGGGTCGTACTGCTGTGATCGAAGCGAATATTAAGAAATTAGGTTTACGTTTAGAAAATGGTGTGAATATCACTATCGTTGATCAAGAAACAAATCCTGATTACGAAAAGTTTGCTGATGATTACTATAATCTGATGATGCGTAAAGGGGTAACACCTGAGTATGCACAACGTGAATCACGTCGTCGTTCGACCCTGATTGCAGCGATGTTAGTACGCCACGGCTTAGCAGATGGTATGCTATGCGGTACGTATTCTAGCTACGATATTCATTTAGATTTCGTGAGTAATGTCATCGGTTTAAAAGAAGGTCATAACACTTTCTTTACCTTAAATGCGTTGATGCTCGAAGATCGCAACTTGTTCATTGCAGATACATACATCAATCGTAACCCTACGGCTGAACAGCTTGCTGAAATGACTATATTAGCAGCAGATGAAGTCCGTCGTTTCGGTATTACTCCACGTGTCGCATTGTTGTCGCACTCAAGTTTTGGTTCTGATCAGACTGACCCTAGCGCTCAAAAAATGCGTAAAGTGTATGAAATCCTTTCTGAAATCGCACCTGAACTTGAAGTTGAAGGTGAAATGCATGCAGATGCAGCACTTGATGAAAATATCCGTAGCTTTGCATTCCCGAACTCGCGCTTCAAAGGTTCTGCGAATCTATTGATTATGCCGAATTTAGATGCTGCAAATATTTCATTCAACCTGTTGAAGTCAACTTCAGGAAATAATGTAACAATCGGTCCAATCTTATTAGGTGCGGCTAAGCCAGTTCATATCTTAACACCAACAGCTACTACGCGCCGTGTTGTAAATATGACTGCATTAACTGTTGCAGAAATTCAAGAAGAGGAAAAAAACGCGCTCTAATCCTTTATTTAGGGCACGTTTTGTGACTTGAGAAAACCTTTATTCTGATGCATGATGGTGCTAAGAATAGAGGTTTTTTATGCAAGTTTATTTAGTAGGCGGCGCAGTGCGAGATCAGTTGCTCGGACACCCCTATCACGAAAAAGATTATGTCGTTGTCGGTGCAACACCAGAACAACTTTTAAACCAAGGTTTCCAACCTGTTGGTAAAGATTTTCCTGTATTTCTACATCCCGAAACTAAAGATGAATACGCCCTCGCTCGTACTGAGCGTAAATCTGGGCATGGTTATCATGGCTTTGAATTTTTTACCGATCCCTCGGTAACCCTTGAAGATGATTTAATTCGTCGTGATTTGACAATCAATGCAATGGCCATGAATGAAGATGGTGAGTTGTTCGACCCTTATCATGGTCATCAAGATTTGAATCAACGCATTTTACGTCACGTTTCTGATGCCTTTGCAGAGGATCCACTACGAGTATTGCGTGTTGCCCGTTTTGCAGCTCGCTATCATCAGTATGGTTTTAAAGTAGCTGAAGAAACCATAGCCTTAATGAAAAATTTGGCTGATTCTGGTGAATTGCAAGCACTTACGCCTGAACGTGTTTGGAAAGAAACTTCTCGTGCTTTAATGGAACGTGATGCTGATATTTACTTCGAAGTCCTTCGTCAGTGTGATGCTCTCAAAATCCTCTTTCCAGAAATCGAAGCATTATTTGGTGTACCACAACGTCCTGAATACCATCCTGAAATTGACTGTGGTATTCATACCTTGATGTCATTACAACAAGCTTGTAAAGCAGACTACTCGATGGATGTACGCTTCGCAGTATTAGTGCATGATCTGGGTAAAGCACTCACGCCTAAAGATGAGTTACCTCGCCATATCATGCATGAGGAACGTGGTGTTCAGCCCGTGACTGATTTATGTGAACGTCTTAAAGTTCCGACCCAAACCAAACAATTGGCTATTGCGGTGTGCAAAGAACATCTTAAATGCCATCAGGCGTTTACATTAAAACCAGGAACACTTTGGCGTCTATTACAACGTTTAGATGTATTACGCCGTCCTGAACGTGTTGAGGCTTTTGTACAAGCATGTGAATGTGATGCCAAAGGTCGCTTAGGTCTCGAAGACCGTGAATATCCTCAAGCAAAATATGTATTAGATGCAGTACAGATTGTTCGTTCAATTAAAGCATCTGATTTACCGCCTGAGATCAAAGGCCCTGATATTGGTGAAATGCTGATCCAAAAAAGAATTGAAGCTTTGTCAATGCACCGAGAAAAATATCAATCCATTGTAAATACATAATATTTACCTCCTGAAGCTCAGGAGGTAATCGTATTTTAAAAGAATGATTGTTGAAAATATTTAAAAGAATCAATCATTGGTTTAATGATCGAAGCCACTAATAATAGCGCCATACTGTAATTGAAGATCTTTAGATGCTGTGGCGTACGCACCAAAGTTTGTAATTTTTCTCCGAGTATTCCCCAAGCTCCCGTGCATGGAATACAGACTAACCCAAACACAACACCCAAAATGATATACCAATAAAATTCACTGCCTGCAGCTAAATAAGTCGTCACCGCGCCCATTGCCATAATCCAAGCTTTTGGATTGACCCATTGAAATAATGCAGCTTGCAAAAAAGTAATGGGTTTCGCTTGAGTTTTATCTAATTCAACTGAGCCTGATTTAGCAATCTTAATGGCTAAGTAGATTAAATAAGCAATACCGATCAACTTTAGAATTTCGTAAACCAATTGATTTTGACTCAGTAATGTACCTATCCCTAAACCAACCAAAATCACCATGACCCCAAAACCGATCGCTACACCTAAAATGTGTCCATAAGTCGCACGGAGTCCAAAGTTCACTCCTGAGGTTGCGACCATCAAATTGTTAGGTCCAGGTGTTATGGATGTCACAAATGAATATAGAACAAAGGATATAAATACACTAAAAGTCATAATAAGGTTTTCACTTAAATTTTATATTTTTAATTTTTGATAAAAATTAACTTCTAACTGGCAATGATTAAACTCTGCAAACCGCTTCAGCTCAACCATCAACAAATTTAAAAATTCTTCTTTTTGTTTAATACCTTCATGTAAATGAAAATTTAGAATTTCTAAAATACCTTCTGAACGATACGCTTTACAATCTATTGTTGCAACAAAATCTGTTCCATAGAGAATAGGTAAACTAAAATAACCATATTGACGTTTTTCTGGTTTAACGTAGCATTCTAAACTATAGTCGAACTGAAATAATTTCATTAATCGATCACGATGGATCACTAGATTATCAAAGGGAGAAAGAATTTTCACCGTGCTTTCAATATTAGGAATTTCTTCGATCCCTTTCACATCCACATAAATGAACTCACCTGAACCTAAGCTTTTTAACTCAATTAATTTTGCATCTATTTGTTCATGAATTATTCTTTGCATTGCTTTTTTAAGTTCGGCGCCAGTTTTCAAATGGATCAATTGTTTCCATGTAAATACACCCTGTGATCTTTTAACCGTCTCGTATAAGTAGCGTGCATATTCATCTATTGAAGGCTCTGTCAAATCAATGCTCGAACTTAAACAATTCTCCTTCAGCACGTAAATTTTTTCAGCACCTGAACGCTGATGCACCATTAAGTCACCTTGCATGTAGAGTTGCTCGATCGATTTTCTTACAATTCCTGAGTGCCACCATGAATGACTAGTCTTTTGATTTTTTACAATAAAATCGCGCGATCTAATTTCCCCCTCTGATTTTGCTCTCGCTAAAATCTCACGCATGAGTTTTTGATCACCACCATTAAAATACTTACTATCTCCTCGTTTCACCATATTCATTTGTCTTAACGCATAGCGGTAGTCGCGCATGGGTATATATGAAGCTGCATGAAACCAGTATTCGAAAATATGATGATTTTCGAGCAACACATTTAAATTATCTTTTTGGTAACCTTCAACACGATTCCAAAGTACATGATGATGTGCACGCTCAACCACTGAAATAGTATCAATCTGAACATAACCTAAATGATGAATAACATCTAAAATTTCTCGTGCCTTTTGTTGGAGAGTTTCATATTTTAAAGATTGACTAAAGCAATTTCCCCTCCGCCCACAATACAATGAACGGTAAATTGCCAACCTCCTAATTTGAACATCCATACGCTACCTTTTTATTATTATTCTTAGATTATCATATCCTGAATACAACATTAATGATGTATTCAGGTTGTCTTAAAAGTCAATTTATGATTTTTCAGCAGGAAATGTAATCACTTGCTCTAGTTTCATTTTCTCTGTTGCCACCATCAGTAAACGATCGATCCCCAATGCGATACCTGAGCATTCTGGCATTTTAGGCAATGCTGCTAAGAGATTTTCATCTATTGGCATAACATCTAAGCCTAATTTTTCGCGTTCAGCATTATCAGCTTCAAAACGGGAACGCAATACATCTGCATCAATCAACTCATCATAAGCATTTGCTAACTCTAAGCCCTCAATGTAAAGCTCAAAACGTGCTGCAACCAATTCCCCATCTTCATCAACTCGAGTTTTTGCAAGAGATGCAAGTTCTGGTGGAAAATCTGTTAAAAATACAGGCGTATCAAAACCTAAGCTCGGTTCCACCATATGCGAAAATAACAAGTCGATATAACCTAGACGATCATCACCCAGATCTAGATTTAACCCAACACGATTACAACAATCCTTTAATTCCTTTAATGTGGATTTAAGTGGGTTGAGATCTAAGCGATCTATAAATGCATGTTTATAACTTAAAATCGTAGGTCGCACTTCGCCAAAACGATGTGCCAAAGTGACATTGAGTAAATCTGTAACTTCAAACATTAACTCTTTGAGACTTAAATCAGGTCTATACCATTCAAGCATGGTAAATTCACTGTTATGTTTACGTCCATGTTCATCATCGCGAAAAACTTTACAGATTTGATAAATTGGCCCTACTCCTGCTGCCAACAGTCGTTTCATGGCAAATTCTGGTGAAGTTTGAAGATAGTGCTTTTTCAAATGACCATGCACATGACGGCTTGCCTCAACTGATGCCAAGTGGACATCGGTTACTCCAGCATGAGATAAAATTGGAGTTTCCACTTCCAAAACATCACGTTCTAAAAAAAATTGGCGAATCTGTTGATACATCTTCGCTCTGGCCTTCATGGCTGTAAGATCGCAAGTTGGTAGATAGCTCAGAGAGTCAGTCATGCTTGCGGCCCTCCATGAGCAGCCCATTCACGGCGTAATGGATAGGTTTTACGTAATTGATCAAATGAGGCTTGATCTACTTTCCCATCTATGAGGCATGCTCTTAAGTTCTGATCATCTCTAAAGATATCGTAGATATGGTTTAATTGAGTTTTCAGCGTGTGCTTGAGATCACTATTGTTAAAATATTGTTCACATGTAGGCAATTGGGTTTCGAACTGTTTTGAAGGCTGATGGCCGAAATGCTGACAGAAACCATCATAAATCATCTGGGTACCACGCGCTTTACCCTCAAGACTATAACCCGCAATATGAGGTGTCACCAATTGCACAAGATCCAGTAAATCTTCCGTAATGACTGGTTCATGCTCAAAGACATCTAGTACAACTTTACGACCCGTTGCTCGAATATCTGCAATCAAAGCTTGTTCTTCAATGACGGGCCCACGGGCAGAATTAATTAAAATTGTAGATGGTTTAAGCTTTTTTAAGGTCTCAGCATTAAACATATGTCGGGTTGCATGCATCCCTGAAGTGGTTAATGGCACATGGATAGAAATTGCATCTGCTTTTGAAAAAACTTCATCTAAAGTGACTTGCTGAATATTTTCTCTTTGTACAAAAGGATCAACCCCGATGACGTTCCATCCCAATAGTTTCGCCATATGTGCGAGTCGAGAACCGACATTACCCAGTCCAATAATGGCTAAAGTGAAATCTTGTTCTGCATCTAGCAAATGAGGATTTAGAGCTAATAACGCAGTAATAACATATTCAGAAACAGCTTGGGCATTACATCCTGCAGCATTTGTCCATTGGATATTTTGCTGTTCAATTGCTGGAATGTCCAAGTGATCTGTGCCGATCGTTGCACTACCCACAAAGGTTAATGCAGTATTTTGAATGAGCGCAGAATTCACTTTCGTCACAGAACGTACTAATAAGGCTTCAGCATCGACCACATCGTCATGCTTTAAGGTACGACCAGCTTTATTATAAATATCGCCAAATTCTGAAAAGAAATAATCTGTGAATGCGAGATTTTCATCTGCAACGATTTTCATGAGCCTACCCATCAAGATTTTAGCATTATGATAACGCTTCTGTGAAGGTTAGGCTATGTGGCTCGCAGCTTGAGCGACTGACTACCAACCACATAGCACCATTCCTAAAATCAATCTAAATAGAACGTTTTTAAAGGTGGATAACCATTGAATTCGACCGAAGCATAAGAGGTTGTATAAGCTCCAGTACTTAACCAATAGAGTCGATCTCCAATGCTCAAGTTTTTTGGTAACTGATAAGGCACTTTTTCATACATGATATCTGTTGAATCACAGGTCGGTCCTGCAAGCACAACACTTGAATGTTCATGTGCTGAATGCATTTTAGGTGTATATATAGGGTATTTGATCATTTCACCTAAAGTTTCAATTAGTCCATTAAAGACGCCCACATCCGTGTACACCCATCGTTTATCATCATGTGCTGATTTATTGGCGATAAGAACAATCTCTGAAACAATCACACCAGCATTACCCACCAGCGATCTGCCTGGCTCCAAAAATAATATCACCTGATCATCAAAGTGTTCATCAAGATAGCGTTGAATCTCGTGCGCATAACTTTGAATACTGTCAACATCAGCTAAGTAATGTGCTGGGAAACCACCACCCAAATTGATTAATTGTAAGCTGATACCGTATTGTTCTTTCAAAGTATCAAATATTTGCTTCACTACCGTTAAAGCTGAACGCCATACAGTGACATCACGTTGCTGACTACCGACATGGAATGACACGCCAAAGGGTATTAAACCCAATTGTCTAGCTTTCACCATTAAATCAACCGCCATATCTGGATGGCATCCAAATTTACGTGATAGTGGCCAATCTGCTGTACCTCCCGACTCTACCATTGCCCTGACAAAGACTTTAGAGTTCGGTGCGAATTCGGCTATTTGGGCGAGATCTGCTTCCGCATCGGTAACAAATAAACGGATTCCTTTTCGGTAAGCGTATTCAACGTCTGAAGCTTTTTTAATAGTATTACCGTATGAAATACGATCTGGATGAATTCCACATTCAAGCGCTTTGTCTAACTCATAAATTGATGCAACATCAAAACATGAGCCAAGTTGATCAAGTTTATGAATAATTTCACGACCTGGATTTGCTTTCACTGCATAATAAATATGGGCTTTTGGAAAGCTATTTTGCAACTCAATAAATTGAGTTTGCACTTGATCTAAATCAACAACTAAAAAAGGGCTTTGCTTTGTTTCGGCAAAATTTTGGATTTTTTTCCATTGTTGATCAGAATAGTATTTTTTTAATTGCATGTAAGATCCACTCACGTTAGCGAATAATTTAACGAAAATGGCCTTTGGCTATAAGTATTTTGGCTAGGGCCGTTGATTGTGCATGTGTTGATTTTCAAGGTATGCACATTAGTCTTACATTAATCTCTATTCAATTTAAGACGATCACTCCATTCATTCAACGTTGGCTCCTCCACCAAATCTTGAAATTCAATTTGAAAGCCTTTTTCACGTAGCAATCCAACCAGCGTCATAAGACTGACTGAATCAAGTCCTAACATAAATAAATTATCTTCCTGCTGAATTTCATCTACAGGTAAATTCAATTGATGAGCGACCATATTTTTTAGCTCAAGCATGCTTAATTCATTCATGATCATTGCCCCTGACCTAAGTCATTAATCACAGTCTGAGTATCCATGACTTTTGCACAGCGCCCAGTCGCATATTTTAGTGCAAGATCATGTTCTTCTCGGCTAAAATCCGCCAAGGCATCACCAACCATAAATGCTTGAATATCCAGCATAAATGCTTCTGCTGCTGTTAATAAGCAACCAATATGGGCATATACTCCACAAATCACTAATTGATCGCGATTGGCTTGTTTGATTTGCTGCTCAAAATCACTTTTTTTAAATGCGCTATAGCGCCATTTTGTCAGCACGGTGTCTTCATTTTTTGGTTGCAGTGGATCAATAATTTTGGTCAATGCTGGATCAGCTGACAAACCTTTACCCCAAAAATCCGTTAATAGTTGACGATGTTCTGGCGTCTGATCACCAGGTTGTGCGGTGTAATACACTGGAATTCCTAGTGCATGTGCCTGATCAATAATGGCTTTACAATTTCGGATTAATGTGGGAATGGGCGCTTGGGTCTGATCATAAAAATCTAAAAAATACTGCTGAACATCATGTACCAATAAAACCGACCGTGATGCATCTAAAGTCCAATCAACTTTGTTAACTGGAAAATCTTGAGCAGATGGCATGGGGTAACTTGCAATACGTGGGATTGCCATATCTTATTTCCTTCGTTAAATCGTGTCTTCGGTGAGGCGTTTTCTGAGTTGTTTCTTGTCGATTTTGCCCAATGCCGTATAAGGCATTTCTTCAATAAATTCGATGCGATCTGGGATCTTATAGGTCGCCAGACCGTATGCTTGAACGAATTGTCTAATTTGCAGTTTGAGCCTTGTTTCTGATGCATCTTGGTTGTTAGGTCGCCATTGAATAAATGCACAACTTTTTTCTCCTAATATTGGATCTGGTTGTGCAACCAAGGCGGACAAGATGATTTGTTGGTGTTGATTTAAAACCTGTTCGACTTCTTCCGTCGCGATTTTTTCTCCGCCACGATTAATTTGTTCCTTACTTCGTCCTTCAACAATAATATTGCCTTCTGGCGTTAATCGTACTAAATCACCAGTGCGATAAAATCCATCTAAGGTAAAAGCATTTCGGTTATGTTCTGAAGCCCGATAATAACCTCTAATGGTATAAGGGCCGCGAGTTAAAAGATGCCCCACCTCACCCAACGGCAGCTCGTGATCATCTTCATCGACGATTTTAATTTCATCATCTGGACTTATACGGGAACCTTGGGTACCTATAATGACTTCTTTAGGATCATCGTAACGCGTGTAATTCACCAAGCCTTCTGCCATACCAAATACTTGTTGTAATCGGCATTGGTATTGATCAATCAATTTTTCAGCTAAAGCATCTGGCAACCTTGCTCCACCGACCTGTAAAGCCGTTAATTTTTTAAAAATATTTGTTGCGCCATTTTGAACAGCTTCAGCCCATGTTGCTGCTAATGCAGGGACAAGAGCAACATGCGTGATATTGTGCGATTCAATGAGTGGAAATGCAGTTTGGGGAGAAGGATCTTTCGATAAAACAAGTGTTCCACCTGCATAAAACAGACCCAATGAACCAGCCGAACTCATACTGAAATTATGTGCTACTGGAAGCACCATAAGCATACGGCTTTCTGTATGAAGTTTACAAATATCTGCACTGGCACGAACACTATACAAATAGTCATCATGTGTTCTTGGTATAAGTTTCGGTGTGCCAGTACTGCCCCCTGAAAGTTGAAAAAAAGCCACATGGCGAGCCGTTATTTTAGGCTTTGAAACCATATGATTTTTAAACGATGGAAGATTCGGCCAAGGATCAAAATCGCCTGCATCACCAACGACAATCACTTGCTGTAAAGTCGGACATCTGCGCTGGCACTCTTGCGCTAAGGATCTGTAATCAAAGCCTAGATGCTTATCTGCACAGATATACAATTTGGCATCTGTTTGCTGAATAAAATGACTTACTTCGGCATGACGGTGTGCTGGTAAACTCATGACTGGTCGCATCCCTATCCGCAAAGCTGCAAAATAAGCAATAAAAAACTCTGCTATATTTGGCATTTGAATCACAACAGCATCTGCCAGCCCATAGCCTTGTTTAGTCAAGAAGACTGCAAATTGTTCAATATTTTGATTCAGCTCTTGATAAGAATACTGGCGATCACCACAAATCAATGCCATTTGATTGACGAATTTCTGGGCTGATTCTTGAAAAAACTCAGAAATGGTTTGTCCTTTCCAATATCCCTTTTGAATGTATCGCTCTACGAATTCTTCTGGATATGGCACGATGCCATCCCATCGTAAAGACTCGTCATTTACATTTGCATTCATTTTATTCCCCCATGATTTAAGTGCTGAGAATCTAAACCCAATGCATTTAACATCGTTTTAAATTTCACGATGGTTTCAGACAGTTCACTTGTCGGCTGTGAAGCTTCAACAATTCCTGCACCCGCATAAAGACGCGCATAATGCTCAAAGATTCGCCCACAACGTACATTCACTGCCCAAGCACCATTCCCTCTGGCATCACACCACCCCATGGTTCCAGCAAAAAGGTTACGGTTAAATGGCTCTAGTTCCGAAATCAACTGACGAGCCATGGGTGCTGGTTGTCCACAGACTGCTGGTGTTGGATGCAGAATTGAGACCACATCAAAAATGTGTTGCTCTGGATCTTTCAACGTTCCCTGAATTTTGGTCGCCAAGTGCCAAACCGCCTCGGTTTTAATCAGTGAAGGTGATTTTGGGATATTCAGCGTTTTGCACAAGGGAGAGAGTTGATCTGCAATGGCTTCGATGACCACGGCGTGTTCATGCTGATCTTTTTGTGAAGCAAGCAATTTTTCAGCTCGTTGTTGATCCATTGTGGGATCTGTATGGCGTGCTAATGTTCCTGCAACTGGGTGGCTAAACAAATATTCATTTTGCTTCGCAACGAGAAGCTCTGGACTTGCCCCCATAAACCAACCAGATTGTTTTGGGTTTTGGGCCAACGCAAATGTGTAGCCATCAGGATTAGAAGCCAACAACTGGTAAAATAAATCAATAATATTAATTTTGTGTTGGGTTTTAAGATCAATTGCCCGAGCCAATACTGCTTTTTCAAGCGGTGATGACTTCATCAATTCAACCAATTTAACGACACCAGCAATGTATTCCTCTTGTGCTGGGATGAGAGTCGCTTGCACTTGATCATTAAGAGAAGACTGAGCCGATTGATCAATGCGCTCATTTACAAATGTGTTTTTTGCTTCCGCAATCGAGATTTCTGGTAAATCTCGATGATCAAAAGGCAAGCTCCCGACCAAAATAAGATCTTTATTCGCTGTTAATTCGATTTTTTTTTGTAGTGTAGATTTTGCTTGTTCGAGCCACAGAGCTTGCTGCTGATTAAAATTTAGATGAGAAGCTCGATCAAATTCGATATGTTCAACTAACTTTTTACTTGAAATGGTCCCCGTTGGCGTTGCGAACACGAAGCCAGGTTGATCTTCCTCAATTAACTCTTCCTTTTTTATGCCTATCATATTTTGAAAAACTGACGGTTCTATTGGCAACATATTTGTTCTCACGATTATCTGTTCGCACTGCGTGCATCAAACTTTCAACATTCACAAAAGGACAACCTCTAGGAGTTGAACGCAACCAATATAATAATTATTATTCCCAATTGAAAATGATTATCGTTTCAATTTGTTAATAAAATTAAAGGATACTTAAATGGGTTTATATATCGTGACGGGTGCAGCCAGAGGAATTGGTGCTGAAATTTGTCGTCAGCTATTGCAGAAGGATCATCAAGTCATCGCAATTGATCGGATTGATGACATCAATCAATGGGAACTTTTTAAATTAATTCCTGAAGCATCACTCAACCATCTAGACCACATCAGCTGTGACATTCGTAAGACCAATGAGATCATTCAGCACATTGAAAATTCTATACTTTTTAAAGGCACGATCACGGGGTTAGTGAATGCTGTAGGAGTCTTAGAAATGGGATCTTTATTAAATACATCAGTTGAACAATGGCATGAAAATTTGTCGATAAATTTCATTGGCCCTGCCGAACTTAGTCGTTGGGTCGCTCACCAAATGATTCCTCAAAGAGAAGGTGCGATTGTGAGCATCAGTTCAAATGCAGCCCTCATTCCAAGAATGAATATGGGTTTGTATGCAACGACTAAAGCTACAGTGAGTCACTATTTTAAAAATCTTGCGTTGGAACTCGCGCCTCACAATATTCGCTGTAACTTAGTTTTACCTGGCTCAACCCTTACACAAATGCAAAAACAACTATGGACTGAGGATCGCCCCCCTGCAAACATTGTCAACGGAAATCTAGAACAATTCCGAAATGGTATTCCATTGCAAAAGATTGCTGAGGCTGAAGATATTGCCAATGCAGTGATATTCTTACTTTCAGATCAAGCACGCCAAATCACAATGCACGAATTGGTGGTTGATGGTGGAGCAACTTTAGGCGTGTAACAGCCCTATTGCCCATTCAAAGGATAAGCTGCCAGACTATTCTGGCAGTGGTTTGTGAATTTGAAGTTGTTCAAAAACAAGTTCTGGTTGAGCTAACCAAGTTTTCATCATCTCCATAAAATCATACCAATAAGCTTTAAGACTTGGCACATCATAGAGTTCTTTATGTCCGTCAACAGCGAGATACAATCGTTCGATACCATCAACAAACTTATTGGTAATCGCGGTATCAAAGTCTTCAATTGGGCCAGCGGATATAGTTGTTTTTGTTAACTTACACCCTTCAAAATGTTCAGGTAGAGGGTAAGGAATCCAGTTCACAATAGGTCCAAATAAGATATTTTCATAGGGATCAAAATCTTCTAATACAAATCGCATTTGCTCAAAATAGCTTTGCTGATGCGGTCGAATTTCGGCAAATCTTTTCGTTAATAATAAAATGATTTCTTTTAAGTTTTCTTGTCCAGTAATGCCCAACCTTAATGGCAGGATATTCATGACTAAGCACGGTATACGCATAGATGAAGTACCCAACCGAGACATAAAAGGTACCCCAAAGCATTGTTGAGGATCTTTAGACTGTTTTATTAAATAACTCATCATCACTGCCATGACGATAAGAGCACTGGGCAATTTTAATTCAGTTGCTAATGCATTTAATTGTAGCTGTGTAGGCCAATCAATTACCTCTTCATAACGTGGCCCTTGTGAAAATGGTTCTTTTAATTTTCGTTTAAGTCGTTTCTTAGGAGCTTTCTCATACGAAAAATTAGCCTTCCAAAAGTCTAAATCTTTTTCAGCTTTTTCAGAGTGAAGGTAGCGCTGTTCTTCTGCAATAAACTTTTCATAATGATCGAACCCTTTAATTTTTAATTCAGTACCATTTTTGAGAGATTGATAATAATCAATAAATCGGCTAATCATCAGTCCGTAAGCGTAGCCATCTAATGCAACGTGATGCGCTTTAAAAAATAATCCATACTTTTGCTCACCTAAGTGTGCAAACACATAGTCATATAAATGACCCGATTCTAAATTAAATGCTGGTTCTACTTCTTTTTCAGCCCACGCTAAAATTTCCTCCTCATCAAGCTGAGATAAATCAACGAAGCTAGGTTTCCGTATCGTCACATCATCTACTCGATAGACGTGTTCGCCCTGAACTAAAGCTCGCCAATGAAGCGATTTAGCTTCCTTTAATGTGAGATAAACTGCTTTTTGAAAAAGCTCTCGATCTAATGGTCCCTCAATAACCAACCACTCCGCCGTATGAAAAGGATAACTGCCATGATAATGATGGCCTTTCCACATACTGTGTTGTGCACGAGTTAATAGATCATGGGATTCATTGATTTGCATAAGACAACCGCATATATTTAATTTTCATTATAAAATCAAAGCTTTACAAAATATTTTAACCTACATATTTTGTGATTACACTTTGGCACAAAAAGATTATTAAATATAATGATTATCATTTGCAAATTTAATTTGTTTGATTTAGATTAATAACCATTCAAATCTGTCGACTGACGCACGTATTACTGTATCGACGATCTTCACTCCATTGATAAGTACAGAAGATTAAATAATGACGACACAATCTCCTCCTCTAGCTCGACATATTTCTGTCCATTCAACAGAACAAATTTCCACTCATTTACAGCGTATTAAGTTTAAAAGTGAAGATTTCACAGGTTATGCAAAATGTGATGGTGGTGCGCACATCAAATTGTTTTTTCCGAACCCTGATCAACAAGCCCCTGACCTCCCGTTTCGAAATTCTTTAGGCAAAATTACGTGGCCAAATGGAAAGAAACCAATTACACGGACATATACTGTTCGAGATTTCGATGAAGAACAGCAACTTTTAGTCATCGATTTTGTAAGACATGAAGATTTTGGTATAGCGGCTGATTGGGCAAAGCATGCGAGTCCAGGTGATCTGTTAGGTCTAGCCGGTCCAGGAGGACCAGCACGTTTTAAAATCGATGCAGAATATTGGATTTTTGTTGGAGATCTTTCAGCAATTCCGATGATCGCTGCCTCTCTTGAACAATTACCAAAAGACGCTCATGGTGAAGTTTGGATCGAGATCGAAGATGATTCAGACCAAATACATCTGAATAAGCCTGAACACATTAAGGTTCATTGGTGCAAAGGCCCTCATGAATTGAATAATAACATCCGTGATTCTTTGCAAAACTTAGACTGGAAAAATAAAGATATTTCAGTATCACTGGCGGGTGAAAATTCAACGGTGGTTGAACTTCGTAAAATACTAAGACAAAACTTCCAGCTACCCAAAAGTAATTTATATGCTGTGCCTTATTGGAAGCAAGGTCACAACGAAGAGGCTTATCATGAGGAACGCCATCAAGTAATGGATGCCATTGAATAAGTGAATAGAATTATTTTAATGAAATATGTAGAAAGATATGAAATATAAAATTGCAATTATGTTGAGTGCTATCACTCTCTTTACAGCATGCTCTCAGTCGAATGAACCTTCTTCACGAGACAGTAAAGCAACGGCTGAATCTCAAATAAATACGACACGACAAATTGAAGATGCTTTAGGTCGTCAAGTTACGATTCCTGTTCAGCCACAACGTGTTGTGGTTTTAAGTGAACTTGATTTGGATAGTGCTATTGCGCTTGGAATAAAACCTATAGGCAGTAGTTATGTTCGAGGTCAAAGTAATTTTCCAGATTACCTCAAAAATGAAACACAACAGATCGCCTCCGTCGGTAACTTTGGACAACCGAGCATGGAACAAATTCTTACGTTACAACCTGACTTAATTATTGCTGGAAGCATGATTGATACACAAATGATTAATCAATTGCAGCAAATTGCACCCACTGCAGTCAGTTTTGCACGCGGCGAGCCATGGAAAGACAGTTTCAAAAAGGTAGCTCATTTATTAAATAAAGAACAACAAGCCCAAAAAGCTCTAGAAGCGTACGATCAATATGCGCAAGAAGCTCAACAGAAATTACATGCTCAACAAGGTCAATCAGTCAGTGTCATTCGTTGGACAGCCAATGGACCTGTGTATATGTTAAATGATTCATTTGCGAGCCAAGTTTTAAAAGATATTGGCTTAACACGACCTCAACATCAGCAACAACCAGGTGCAAGCCATACCCCTCCAATCAGTCGAGAACGTTTTGATCAAATTGATGCAGACTGGCTCATCATTGGCAGTCATCTAAACGCGGAAAAGCAACTGGCAGAACTAGAAAAATTACCAGAATTCCAACGTCTTAATGCTGCAAAAAACAAGCATTATTTCGTGGTTGATGCATCTATGTGGACTGGCATAGGTGGACCACATGCCGCTCGACATGCCATTGATGATGTATTGAAGCATCTCCATAATTAACATGCTGACGAATGCTACAACTGTACTTGACCGATTCCCGCTGATGGGAATCGTGCTTAGCTTGATTATTTTATGTTGCACTGTTTTATCGATCGCTTACGGCGCTGGTCAGCCCTACTTTACAGACAGTTTGCAACTTATTCTTCAGGCACTCAGTCAATGGTCCTTAGAACCAATTACTCCCCTATTGGAAATTAGAATACCACGCACTATTGCGGCGGTGAGTGTCGGATTAGCTTTAGCGATCTCAGGCGTCATCCTTCAGAACTTGCTTAAAAACCCTTTGGCTGATAGTGGATTAATCGGAATTAATAGTGGTGCATCTCTTGCCATTGTTTTGGCCATTGTTCTTCAAATGGATACCTTCGGACTATTTTTTTGGGCGGTGATTGGGGCTTTAGTGAGTGCATTATTGGTCTTTGCCATCAGCCCTCGTCAAATGACAGATCAAAGCTCACTTACACGTTTAGTCTTAGCTGGACTGGCAATCACCAGTACATTCCAAGGTTTTATGGCTGCCATTCTTCTGAGTTTCCAAAATGGCTTAGACGACTATCGTTTTTGGGTTTTAGGTTCGCTCAATCGCGTTGATATTCAATATCTCAGTCTTGCACTGATTTTAATGGCGATCGGACTCATCATCGCTATATTGGTGATACGCCCTCTAGGTCTTAGCTTAGTTGGTGATCAACTGGCGAATAGCTTAGGCTTAAATACGAAACTACTTGATGCATTCTGCATTTTAGCTGTGGTTTTATTAACTGGAAGTGCCGTTGCATTAACAGGACCAATTGCCTTTTTAGGCTTGATTGCACCTTACTTTGCACGAGCTATTGGTGCTCAGAGTATTCAGAAACAGCTCATCTATAGTGGACTATTTGGCATGTTGTTGTTGCTGATGGCGGATATCATTGCACGTGCAGTCGTGCAACCTTTCGAAGCCCCTGTCAGTATTCTTTTAGCCTTATTAGGTGCACCTATTTTGATATGGATGGTGCGTCAAAATAACTTACAAAATATCATTCAGGCGGAGAAATAATATGTCTTCTCTGTTGAGTCGTTTAAAACAAAAATCAATGATAAAGGCTTGGATAATCATTGCGATTCTACTGATATCACTTAGTTTATTTAGCCTGATGTACGGTGAAATCACATTAAATTTGAATACGCTATGGAATGTATTTACAGGCAATGCGTCAGCTGCACATCAACTTCTCGTTGAAAAGATTAGATTACCACGACTTTTGGCAGCCTTATTGATTGGCGCTGCACTCGCCTTATCTGGTCTCATTCTTCAAATTATCACCAAAAATCCTCTTGCGAGCCCAGATGTTTTTGGTATCAGTGACAGTGCAGTGCTTGCTTTGGCATTCACCATTCTCCTCTCAAGTTCTAGTATGTTAGGTCAATGGTGGCAAGCATTAATGGGTGCGATCTTCTGTGTTTTTTTTATTTTAATTGCTTCAGGCGGCGTAGGAACACAGGGGTATCGTATTTTGGTCATCGGGGTCGGAATTGCAACACTCATGAAAGCCAGTTTTGACCTTATCCTTGCGACACTGCCAGTAATGCACACCAGTAATATTTTAATTTTTAGTAGTGGTAGTTTGATTGGTCGAAGCTACAGCATCTTGCTACCAACTTCGATTTTTATCATGCTGCTTGTCAGTATTATTGTGCTGTGGCGGCGACTATTTAGTGCAATGGTTCTCCCTGATTCTGTCATTGATAGTCTAGGAGAACCCTTATCTAAAATTAGACTGATGCTCATTATTATTGCTGCGTTTCTCGCTGGGACCGCTGTCAGTATTGCGGGCCCCATTGGATTCGTGGCTATTGCTGCACCAATCATCGCATTTAAATCATTTCCTCATCATTTATTTCCGATTTTCCCAACCATGTGTATTGGTGCATTAATGGTTTTATGTGCCGATTTACTTGGAAAAAATTTGCTTGCCCCTGTCGAAATTCCCGCAGGCATTATTAGCGGCATGGTTGGTGGTCCACTGTTGTTGTGGTTGTTATATCGTCATTCTAGAAGTATGAGTCGTACATGAGTTTAATCATCAATCAATTAAGTGCTGGATATAATCATCATCAAGTTTTGAAGGGTATCAATGCTGAATTTCAGCAGGGTCAAGTCATCGTCCTCATTGGTCCAAATGGCTGTGGAAAATCGACCTTGTTAAAATGTATTGCTCAAATTCATCCATATGATCAAGGCCAAGTCATTTGGGAAAAAAATCAACTGAATTTACTCAGTAAAAAGTTGCTCGCTAAGCAACTTGCATTACTTCCACAGCATGTAACTGCACCCAACGGCATGACAGTTGAGCAGTTAGTACGCTTCGGTCGTTTTCCACATCAAGGTTGGTTTAAACGACTGAACATCGAAGACCAAAAAGCGATTGATGATGCCTTGTCTGCGACCCATTTAAGCGAATTAAAAAATCAAAATTTAAGCAATCTATCAGGAGGTCAACGTCAACGTGCATGGATCGCAATGGTCCTCGCACAACAGACCCCTTTAATTCTTTTAGATGAACCAATTAGTATGCTCGATATCGGTCATCAAGCCGATATTTTAAATTTAGTCCGCTCTCTAGCTTCACAAGGTAAAACCATAGTGATGGTTCTACATGAATTAGCCACTGCTGCACGCTGTGCCGATTTTCTAGTTGCCATGAAAGATGGTCAAATCATTGCACAAGGTAAATCAGAAGATGTTTTAACAAAGCAATTAGTTCATCAACTTTATAACTTAGATGCCGAAGTCAGAATAGTTGAAGATGATCAATCCAAGAAAAGGTTACTGGTCATCCCAAATAAGTTTGGTGATTAATCCTCAATACCAACTTAATCCATCTTCATTGATGACAACGTAGATTTCTTATGGAAGAGCATTATTCCATTGCAAGCTTTTGAGTTTAATTAGTGGTAATAAACTGAAATCATTTTCTTATCTTGCCCATTTACATTGCTTACTTGAACCACATAATGATCTAAACTTAAACGATCCTCTTGAGTCACTTGATGATCTTTTAACTGCTGAGTGATTTCATGTAATTCAATACAATATTTTTCTAAAGAACTTTCAGAACAGCTATAGTTTTCAATGACTGAACCTTGAAATTCAATATTTTGAGCATGCACGACATGCACCGAAATGACCATATTTAGAATAAGTATAAATAATGATCGCATTGCCTTTCCCCAATAAAGCATACGATCTTTAAATTTACATAAAAATATAGTTAAAACAATATTATAAATTAAATATTTTTTATTAATGTGAACTACATATCATTATTGGTATTGGATTGTGACCGTTGCCTGACCTCTCACACGACCAGGTTCTACTTGGTTTTCAACTTGGATATAGCGTGCTTTCAATGGCAAGTTATATTGAACCGTTTGATTCGAGCTCACGGTGCCAAGTTGTATTTGCTCACCTTGAGTAATAACTTTATTTTGATTTTGATAATTGGAAATTAATTGTGTATTTACACCTTTGGCTCTGACATTTGACGCTGCATCATTTACGATTGAATTATTTCCATTTGAAGTGTAATCAAAGCTTAGGCTAATTCGGTTTGTTTCTGTCACACTCGTCGGATTATCTCCACCATTACATAATATATTCATATCAAATGCCTGCTCACCCGCTGTAGATCCTATACCTTTAAAATCGGATTTATTTACTGTAGGTAAATTCACCGTTTTATTGATATTTCCTTGGATCTCACATGAACTTGAAGCAATCGTAATCGCATTACCATATACTGTGCTGGTTAAAAAAGCTTGCTGAGGATAGCCCTCTACATAATAAGTACTATAACGTCCCGGTGCTATTACACCTGAACCCGAATTTACTGCAGTTTTGATAATTTCGACAACAAAAAAACCATTATCTAAGTTATAAGTTGTATTAGCCGTTAACCTACGAGAGTATGGATAATAACCTGAAAAATTTTGATTATTTGCGGCTTCACGATAAAGCCTAATCCCAATACCTGGAATATTGGTTTCATAAACTGAATCCCCAGCGGGACTCAACTGACCATTTTGAATCAGTCTTGCATTAATATTTACAGGATTTCGATCACACCGAATACTTGAACCATTCGGTGAAATTGGAAACGTTTTTTTGGTTAAAACTCGGCCTACTGGATCAGATGGTCTGACTACGACTCTGCCAACAGCCATGCTAATATCAACTGTTCTAAAGTTAGCTTGAGGTGTACAAGCTGCTTGAACAGAAGTTATGGCAAAACCTGAGAGTACAACAGCACCTATTAAAATCTTAGTTTTCATTGACATAGTGCCTCTGTCGTAATCATATTTTCAGACTGATGCGCAGTGACATCATATTGGATTTGGCAACGATCATCTGGCTCATCACCCCAAACGATGTTTAAAGTATCTTTGAGTGCTGCGGTTCTGACATAAACCAAACCACCTTGAGCAACTAAACCAATGCTTTCTTGATTAGAATTGAATACTTCTGCTGCAAATGGTAAAGATTGTCCATCTTTTAGCGCACTTTTGATATAAATTGCCTTCCCTGATTTAGTCGCAAAATTCACTTTCGTTATCGCGCCTGAATAAGGTGCAATTCTTTGACTTGTTTCCATTAATTCTACATCTGTCGACATCTCTTCAGGGTTCAAGCTAATGTCATTCAGACGATATGGTGTGACATAAGGAATAATCGCATAACCAGATTTATTAATTTCTAAACCTGTCGAATTATTTACTTTTGCACCTGAGGCTTCAGGGGCATAGACTAAGACCATCGTTTGCCCCTGATCTGGTCCAAAATGTACGCCATCACGGTGTACAACCACATTGCCTCGGGCTGTGACTAACATTTGTTGATATTGATCCGCCAAACTATAAGACGCACCAAGAGTTGAATAATTTGTTCGATATTGTACGTTAGTGTTAAAACTTGGATTATTGCCATAATCCGCGGAAGTCGAAAATCCGTAATTGAATTTTTCGCCCACTGTACCACTCGCACCTACATTAATACGATCTTGCGTGGTAATTGAACTTAGATTTAAAGCACTCTTTTTAAATGTGAGCGGCAAAGAAAGCGTCAGCATATACTCCGTATCGCTGCTACGCATATTCGTATTATTATTTTCTAATTCTCGTTTAATGGCAGATAAACCATACGTCAGCAAATTATAAGTATTACTGTAGCCAACTTGATATTGTTTAGACTTTTGGTTGGTGTTCCAATAATCACTCCAAGAACCTGTAGCATAGAAATTGCCTAGATTATTTGGTAATCCTTGGTTTAACGTGATGGTAAACTCACTTCTCTGCTTACCAACATGACCTGAGCTTACCCCCTTTTCATCCAGATCTTGGATTAAAAAGGCATCTCGTAGTTTCAAAAAGTTTTCAGTTGAATAACGATAAGCAGCCAAAGTTAAATTCGTATTCGTCGGGCTAATTAACTTGCTGTAACTCAAACGATAACTTTGTCCAGTTTGATCTTTTCTTCGATCAAACTTAGCTTCAGATTGCGTGATATCAATTGCAATCGCACCAATTGGTGTCGCAAAAGCTGTACCGACTAAATATGCCTGATAATTTTCAGAAAATTGTAGCCCTGTATAGGCTGTAATATAGTTATTGATCCCATGTTGATATTTTGCCTGACCAACCCATGGATCTAAATCAATATCCTTATCTCTAAACTCACCTATCGTAAATGAATAACGATTCATACCAGGTCTTAGCATTTGTACAACTGATGCATAAGGTACAGAAAAGCGCTGAATTTGACCGTCAGATTCAATGACTGAAACTTCTAATTCACCACCAAAGCCAGTGGGATAAAGATCATTAATTTCAAAACTACCCGGTGCAACTGTAGTTTGATAAATAATTTGACCTTGTTGTTTAATTTCGATTTTAGCATTCGTACGAGCATTACCACGAATTCGGGGCGCATAACCCGTCATGCTATTGGGTAACATCCGTTCATCACTTGTGAAATCTAGACCGCGATAACCTACAGAATCAAATAATTCACCATTGGTAAAATAATCACCGAGTGTCAACATACCTCGATATTGGGGAAATGCACGTTGTACATAAGTCGTGACTGCATCGTAACTACTTTTATTACGCCCCTGATCTTCGTGATCAGACCATTTCCATTGACCATTATGACGGAGTTGCCACCCACCTAAATTTGCACCAGTTGCCAAAGACATGAAGGCATTGTTAATTTCAGGATTGGTTTCAGAGTAATTTTTTGTTTTATAACCTGAGGCACTGTATGAAATAAATCCAGCATTAATCCCTCGATCCCAAGCACTTGGGTCGATGTAGCCCTGAGCATTTTGTTGCATCGCAATTTGAGGGATAGAAATATCTAGTCTTAAACGAGCAGAATCAAACTCATAAAATGCATTTTCCACCCAATTTTCAATACGCTGACAAGATGTCGAAGTAGAATTAGATGGCTCAAATTTTAAAATCTCTTTTTTGACACCAAACTGCATTAATGTTTTTGCATCAAAACACGTATAAGCATTTGCTGATTTATTATTTAATTCATTCTTGAATACAACTCGATGCTTACGATACCAGTTACCATTTACGTAAACATCAACATTATATTCACCTGGCAAAATAGGATTTCCAAATTTAAACCTATCTGTATTAATTGATTGTGCGTTTTCACCAATCAAAAAAGATGAGTCAAATTCCACACCATCCGCTGATGATTCGTTTGAAATCTCTTCACCATGTGCTGGCGTTAAATAAGTAAATCCGAACGTAATAGCCCCCAAAACAATCATAATTGTAGGAAGTTTTTTTTCATCATCTTGTTTTTGGTTACGGATCAGCATATTTTTGCCTACCTATTAATATTTAATAGGAATATTGATTCATTAATTTAGGGATTTAATTTCAAATCTGTCTGAATACGCCCACCAAAATCATTAATCGTTGTAAAACTCAACTTACTATGAGTGATAGCTGACTTTAGATTTATATTTTCACTTGATTTGGGGCTCACCATGATCCCTTCTTTCATCAAATCCACCAATTTCCCATTAGTTTGTTGACTTAATATCGATGTGATTGTGACGTGATAAGCCGTTGGATTAATCACTTGGAGTTGATTACCTACTTGCTTCCATTGTAATTTTGCTGGAGCTTCTGCAACCTTATCTTTCAAATTTGTTGGTCGATAAAATAATTTAATTCTTGAGCGTATTGCCAGTTGTAAAAAGTTATCTGGTTCCGTGCTTTGAGCATTGGCTTTAGGTTTAGGCGGAATATCTAAAACATTCAACCAAAACACAGTTTCTTGTTCACCACTTAATGATTTTGCATTTGGCAAAGCCGTGATTCGAAGCGATTGACTCTTGGTGGGATCAACACGCGAGATTGGCGGTGTAATAATGAATGGAGCTTTAGATTGTTCAGGCTTACTCTTTGGATCACCCTCATCAATCCATGCTTGTACCAATGATGGTTTATCACCATTGTTACTGACCTGTAGTGTGATTTCTCTTGCATCTGCTGGGTATATTGCTCTTGTTCCATGAATAATGATTTCAGCATGAGCAAAACTTGTCGAAGCCAATAGTCCCAACATCATTGTTATATTTTTAAATGAACCTAGCATGCAATTGATCTCTACTTAATACATTTGATTAGAGCCAAGTTAATCAATAACTTAACTCTATTTTCAAAACAAATTATTGATAAATAATCGTGTATTGAACTGAAGTAGTTACAGGACCTGCTGTAGAAGCACCAGTCGCATAGTATTCTGCATAGTAGTCAAGTGCAGCAGTTCCACCATCGACAACATCAACCCACTGAGAGTTAGTTTGCGCACCATTCGCACCAGCCTGCTGAACTAAAATAGGTTGGTTGTTGCTTCCTAACAATTGAACTTGTACGTTTTTAGCACCATTAGCATCTTGGTTATTTAAACGACCAGTGTTGAAATCGACCGTTGCACCAGGTTCGAAATAAGTTGCGACTTTACCTTCTGAACAATCACTTAGATTGATCGTGAACGGTGTACGACCAGCGACTTCACCAGCTGTAGCGAGCGTTTGTTTTGAAACTGTAGGTAGAGTCACAGTAAAGTTTTTGCCTTGTGGCGTTACAATGTCACAAGTCTTATCTGTAACTAAACCGTTGATTGTAATTGTTCCATCAGCTGCATTTGCTTGTGCAATCGTAGCTAATAAAACTGCTGAAAATAATGCGATTTTTTTCATTAGTCTTACTCTAATTCGGGGAATGGTGGGATGTTTAAAAAATGTCGATTGATATGCAAAAAATTGCAAAAGCATGGTATTACATTACAAAATAAGTGTAAATAAAGTCACATTTTGCCATTTTCATTAAAACCATTTCACATTTGTAAATTTATCTTTAACTCTTTATTTATTATTAATTAATTATTCATGTATTTTTTTGTAACTATGAATTTTGAAAAATTTAGCTAAATTACTCTATAAAATTAATAATTTTTAAAATATTTATATATATTAAAGCGATATTATGAAATTTTTGATTTAGACAAATTCTGTCATGATCCCGTCATAATTCTAAATATTCAATATGAGGCAATGAGGCAATATTATTTCGCTCATAAAAAAAGCCCTGACATCTGTCAGGGCTTTTGAATTTGGCGGAAGCGGTGAGATTCGAACTCACGGAGGACTCACACCCTCGTCGGTTTTCAAGACCGGTGCATTAAACCGCTCTGCCACGCTTCCATGTGCGCCATAATACGAAGCTTTTCATATCATGACAAGTAAAAATTACAATCAAACCATTCAAGTGAATATAGTTTCACCAAATGATTCAAATTTATTAAATTTTGGCTGCAATTTCAGCACCTTCACGAATCGCACGCTTAGCGTCAAGCTCAGCAGCAAGCTTTGCACCACCAATAATGTGATATTTCGCTAAAGTTGTTTCAGTCTCTGATGGCATAATCTCTTTAACAGATTCCTGCCCTGCACAAACAACGATAGTATCGACTCGTAATAATTGATCATGCCCACCAACTTCGATCCACAGACCTTCATCACTCACTAATTTATATTGAACGCCACGCAACATTTTCACATGATGTTTTTTTAATTGGGCGCGATGAACCCAACCAGAGGTTTTACCTAATCCTATACCCAAAGGCGTTGTCTTACGTTGCAATAAATATATTTCGCGAACTGGATGATCCACTTCAGCAGGTTGTAAACCACCTTCAGAAACATACTGAACATCAGGATCAACTCCCCACTCACGTTTCCATTCTGCCAAAGGTTGTGGCTGTGGCTGATGTTCAGGTTTTAATAAAAACTCTGACACATCAAATCCAATACCACCAGCACCAATTACTGCTACCTTTTGACCCACAGGCGCACCTCTTAATACTTCTGCATAAGATAAAACTTGTGGTGCATCACTTCCTTCGATCTTCAATGCACGTGGTACAACGCCTGTCGCAACAATCACCTCATCAAAGCCTTCACGCTCAAGCTGTTCACGATTAACTTTAGTATTTAAACGAAGTTCAACCCCAGTGCGCTCAATTTGGACTTTAAAATAGCGAATGGTTTCATGAAACTCTTCTTTCCCAGGAACAACTTTCGCTAAGTTGAATTGTCCCCCTACATCATTAGTGGCTTCAAATAAAGTAACCTGATGACCACGACTGGCAGCAACGGTCGCTGCCGACATTCCAGCTACACCACCACCCACAACAGCTACTTTTTTTGGCTTCTTGGTTTTTAAATAAACCAGTTCAGTTTCATAGGCTGCACGTGGATTCACTAAACATGTTGCACGTTTATTTTTGAAAGTATGATCCAAACAAGCCTGATTACACGCAATACACGTATTGATTTCATCAACACGATTAGTCGCAGTTTTATTCACCCAGAAAGCATCTGCCAATAATGGTCGAGCCATTTGAATCATGTCGGCTTTACCTTCAGCCAAAATAACTTCGGCAGTTTCAGGCATATTGATTCGGTTGGATGCAATCACAGGCACAGACACATGTTTTTTCACCTCTGCGGTATAATCTACAAATGCCGCACGAGGAACAGAGGTTACAATTGTTGGCACACGAGCTTCATGCCAACCAATACCTGTATTCAATAATGTGATACCTGCTTCTTCTAGCGCTTTAGCCACCGTGATCACTTCATTCATTGTATTACCGTCATGAACTAAATCAAGCATAGATAAACGGAAACAAATGATAAATTTTTCGCCAACTTTCGCGCGAATTGCCTTAACAATTTCAACTGCAAAGCGCATACGGTTTTCTATTTCCCCGCCCCATTGGTCTGTACGCTGATTGACATGACGACTCATAAATTGGTTCAGCAAATAGCCTTCTGATCCCATGATTTCAACACCATCATAGCCAGCTTTTTTCGCGATACTTGCTGTAGCCGCATAATCTTGAATCGTATCCAAAATTTGTTTTTCTGACATTTGGCGTGGTTTGAATGGTGAGATCGGCGATTTTATTGGGCTTGCAGAAACCACAAAAGGTTGATAACCATAACGCCCTGAATGCAAAATTTGCATTAAAATTTTTGCACCATGTTTATGAACTGCATGTGTCACTAATCGGTGTGGGGCAACATCACCTAAGGTATTCATTGTGCCACCAGCTGGAAGCAGCCAGCCCTGACGGTTAGGGGAAATACCACCTGTAATGATGAGACCTACGCCCCCTTTAGCACGCTCACCAAAATATGCTGCTAATTTAGGATAGTTATAAAAACGATCTTCTAGACCGGTATGCATCGATCCCATCACGACACGATTTTTGAGGGTAGTGAAACCAAGATCAAGAGGTTTTAATATATTTGCATAGCGAGTTGTCATGGCAATTCCTTATTTTATGGGCTTTGCAACTTGTTGCATAAAACTATACTTCTTTTTTCATAACTGTTTATGGCAATTTTTTGTCTTTTTCTATAATAAATTACCAACCATGAAATTAGATATTAATATTCAATCACTTATAAAAAATATTTTTCACTAAGTTCTCTTTGAAAAATTGCAATAAAATAAATTGATGCATAAAAATCTTCATAAATGCACTGTATTATTTTCAAGAAGAAATCATGAATTAGATTAAGCACTACCTATTACTTCTGAGTTTCGACGAAATATTGCTACTTATTCTAATATTTTTGCACCACGTATCTTTTTTTAAAAAAAATTACCAATGAAAAGTGCTACAATTGAAGAAATATATTTTTCAGGTTACCAATTTTCTAGGTGCCTATATTCTATCGTTAGGATGAACAATGTCTGATAATGCAACTATCTTACAGAATGTACCTGTAGGCAAAAAAGTTGGTATTGCCTTCTCTGGTGGTCTTGATACTTCTGCAGCTCTATTGTGGATGAAACAAAAAGGTGCTGAACCTTATGCGTATACAGCAAACTTAGGTCAGCCAGATGAAGATGATTACGATGCTATTCCAAAGAAAGCTGAAGCTTATGGCGCTGTTAAAGCACGCTTAGTGGATTGCCGTTTACAACTTGCATTAGAAGGTATTGCAGCAATTCAATGTGGCGCATTCCATATCTCTACAGGTGGTGTACCTTACTTCAATACAACACCACTTGGTCGTGCAGTCACAGGTACAATGCTTGTTACCGCGATGAAAGAAGATGACGTCAACATTTGGGGTGACGGATCTACTTATAAAGGTAACGACATTGAGCGTTTCTACCGTTATGGTCTATTAACGAACCCAGCACTTAAAATTTACAAACCTTGGTTAGACCAAACATTTATCGATGAACTTGGTGGCCGTGCAGAAATGTCACAGTTCCTCATCGATAACGGTTTTGACTATAAAATGTCAAAAGAAAAAGCATACTCAACAGACTCAAACATGCTTGGTGCAACTCACGAAGCGAAAGATCTTGAGTATCTTGATGCTGGTATCAAAATCGTTGAACCAATTATGGGTGTTGCTTTCTGGAAAGAAGACGTTGAAATCGCACCTGAAGAAGTTTCAATCACATTTGAAGAAGGCTTCCCTGTTGCACTTAACGGTCAACGTATTGAAGATCCAGTTGAGTTAATTCTTGAAGCGAACCGTATCGGTGGTCGTCATGGTCTAGGTATGTCTGACCAAATCGAAAACCGTATCATCGAAGCGAAATCTCGTGGTATTTATGAAGCTCCAGGTATGGCACTTCTACACATTGCTTACGAACGTCTTGTAACTGGTATTCATAACGAAGATACCATTGAACAGTACCGCATCAACGGTTTACGTTTAGGTCGTTTACTTTACCAAGGTCGTTGGTTCGACTCTCAAGCGCTTATGCTTCGTGAAACTGCTCAACGTTGGGTTGCTAAAGCAATCACAGGTACTGTGACTTTAGAACTTCGTCGTGGTAACGATTACACTATTATGAACACTGAATCTGAGAACCTTACATACGAAGCTGAACGCTTAACCATGGAAAAAGGTGATTCTGTATTCACTCCAATGGATCGTATTGGTCAATTAACCATGCGTAACCTAGACATTACAGATACTCGCGCTAAGTTAGGAATCTATACTGGTGCAGGTTTACTTGCTGTCGGTACAGGTTCTGCTGTTCCACAACTTAAAGACAAAAACTAAGATTTAGTTTAGTCCTAAAAAAAACCGCGCTTTGAGCGCGGTTTTTTATTTGGTCGTTAAAATCTATCATTGTTCCCTAGATGGATAATGACTCATTCATCTAACGTATGCCTCATTTCCATATTAATCAGCACAAATAGATGTAAAACCCCTTTTATCGGCTTTTGTCGTTATCAATTTCAAGCAATATCGATTATCATCTATGTTATTTTTTCAGTAAGACTTGCCTTGAATACGATCACTTTAATCCAGCCAGATGATTGGCACGCTCATTTAAGAGATGGTTTAGCACTTCAACGTACTGTTCCTGATTTGGCGAAGCAATTTCATCGCGCAATCTGTATGCCGAATACAGTTCCACCTGTAAAAACTGTGGAAGAAGCACATGCTTATCGTGAAAGAATCATGGCGCATGTTCCTGAAAATGTAAAATTCGATCCTCGTATGGTGCTCTACTTTACGGATCATACTTCTCCTGAAGAAGTACAAAAAATTAAAAACTCTCCATATGTAAATGCAATTAAGCTTTACCCTGCTGGAGCAACCACAAATTCTGATAATGGCGTTAGTGATATACGTAAAGTGTATAGCGTCATTGAACAACTTGAAGAACATCAGGTTCCTCTCTTACTCCACGGCGAAGTAACACATCATCATGTTGATATTTTCGATCGTGAAAAACGTTTCTTAGATGAAGTTTTAGCACCGCTGCTTAAACAATTTCCAAAATTGAAATTAGTTTTAGAACATATCACCACAAGCGAAGCTGCACATTTTGTACTTGAGCAAGATCGCAATGTGGCAGCGACGATTACACCACAACATTTGTTATTCAATCGCAATGACATGTTGGTTGGTGGTGTTAAACCGCATTTCTATTGTTTGCCAATTTTAAAACGCCAGACACATCAGCAAACTTTGTTAGAAGTCGCAACAAGTGGCAACCCTAAATTTTTCTTAGGTACTGACAGCGCTCCGCATTCTAAAAATGCGAAAGAAAATGCCTGTGGATGTGCGGGATGCTATAGCGCTCCAACTGCAATTGAATTGTATGCTCAAGCATTCGATCAGGTCGGTAAAATTGAACGTCTTGAAGGTTTCGCTTCATTCTTTGGTGCGGATTTCTATGGTTTACCTCGTAATACTGAAACCATTACATTGATCAAAGAAGATCAAGTGATTCCTGAAAGCCTTGAATATTTAGATGGCGAACAGATCATTCCTCTTTATGCAGGTAAAACAATTCAATGGAGAAAAGTGTGACCACTGAAACATTACCTGTCATCGGTCAACGCTTCCGCGGGTTCCTACCCGTGGTTGTTGACGTGGAAACAGCTGGTTTTAATGCGGATACCGATGCATTGCTTGAAATAGCATGTATTCCAATCATTTACGACGAATCTGGAAAGTTTGTACCTGGTCAAGCGCATCATGCACACATCAATCCATTTGAAGGTGCAAATTTAGATCGTCGCTCACTCGACTTCATTGGCATTGATCCTTTTAATCCAATGCGTGTAGCGATGGCAGAAGATGAAAAGTCTGCACTTAAACGTATGTTCAAAGCAATTAATGAGGTACGCAAACAACAACAATGCACACATGCTGTGCTAGTTGGACACAATGCTCATTTTGATCTTGGTTTTTTAAAAGCGGCAATTGCACGTACTGGAACTAAGAATCAAAATCCATTTCATAGTTTCTCGGTTTTTGATACGGTGACTTTGAGTGCTGTGATGTTCGGACAAACTGTTTTGGCTAAATCATGTATTCAAGCTGGCATCGAGTTTGATGGTAAAGAAGCCCACTCTGCTTTGTATGACACACAGAAAACAGCTGAATTATTCTGCTATATTTTAAATAAATTAGCGCCCCATTTACTTGAAACACTCGTTTCAGAGTAAAAATCTTTAAATACCCCAATATTTTAGAAATCTTGATCATCCTGTGGATTGATCTTAATTGAAAAGTATTGGGGCTTTTTGTTCCAATTTTTAACTATCGCTTTTTTATATTATGTTAATCGGAATATAGTATTGATAATTATTCTCATTAATATTGTGAAATAAGTATTATTAAATGATAATCGCTATCGTTTTTATTCTCTCAATGTTAAATCATGTCATTTGTACGCTCAAAATTAAATTTAGCCATTCTTACGATTCTCTCAACTACAGTTTGTGCAAATGAAACAGAAATAAATTCAACAGCTAATGATGATTCAATCAAACTCAATACAATTGTAACGAATGCAACTGAGCAACAAGAAGTTGGGAAAACCCTTTATACGAAGGATGACTTAGACAAGACACCCAATAGTTCTAAGAACATTACTGATTTTTTAAGAGTAAATCCTAATGTGCAATTTAGTAATGACTATCGTGCTGCAGGATCACAAGCTGAATTAAAACCATCCGAAATCTCTATCAATGGCGCACAAACTTACCGTAATAAATTTATGATTAATGGTGTAAATTCTACAAATAACGTTGATCCAATGGGAAGTGGGGACTCGTATGATGGAAAACTATCGGACAGTTCTCAAGGCATTGCAATTAATACGGATTTAATCTGTAGTCTTGAGGTATTAGATAGCAATATTTCTGCAGAATATGGTGAATTTACAGGGGGAGTTATTCGTGCCGAAACCTGTGCCCCTAATACAGAGATTGGTAAAATTCATGGTTCTTTAACATATGATTATACTAGCAGTAATTGGACGAAATATCATTATGCGAATGAAGAAGAACAAGATGAGTTCCAAGAACCAACCTTAACCAATCAAAAAGACTTCAATAAACAAGGTATCAGCGCAAATATTTACAGTAAACTATCGGAAAATTTGGGGGTCAATCTATATGGTTCTACGCGTCATTCATTAATACCAGTATTGAGCGGCCTAGCAATTGATACAAAACAGGAAAATAAAAGACATAACATTAACACTGGTGCAACCGTGTTCTATACACCTTCGCCTCAAAATAAATTTAAGTTTGGCTTTGATTATGGCAATTTAGACAGTACGAACTATGTTGCAAAGCGCTTAGATTCAGGCAGTGTTACCCATACTGAAACGGTTACCCTATTTGGTGAACTCACCTCTAAATTTGATAATTCGTCACTGACTCAAAATCTAAGCTACCAAACCATGAGCAATGCTCGCAAAAATGACAGTAATTTAGGTATTATTTGGAAAGAAACACCGACCAAAAACTGGAGTAACAATCCCGGACAAGGTGCAACCAGCAGTGATATTGAACTATCACAAAATGTGTTTTCATATAGCGCTAAAAATGTCTTTGACCCTAAAAATTGGGCAAAAGCCATACATAATATTAGTTTTGGCTTAGGTTACTCACATACAAGCGCAGCCTGGGAACGTCTTAATGACTCTTACATGTACAATCAACCAAAAGTTTTTTCTAAATCAGCTCAATACACTTGTTTAGCTGAAGATATTCTATGCGACTTACCATCTGCCGAAAATAATGATCAAGGTCAGTTCTTAAGTAATGGTAAATATTATAAAAAAGGGTCAACTCATATTGATCAAAATAGTGTGTATTTATTTGCTGAAAATCAAATGTTATGGGATAAATTTTCTGCTCGTTTAGGTTTACGTGTTGACTATGAAACCCTATCAAAAAATTTCAATCTCGCTCCTCGTACTTCATTCAAATACAGCCCATTCCAATCAGAACTATTGAGCTTCACAACTGGTTGGAATCGCTACTATTCGAACTATACATTGAATACTGAATTGCGAGATGAGGTTGCACACCTCGAATACAATTTAAAACGTACAAATAGCCCACAAGAAGATTGGGTTCAAATTGGGTTATCAGATATTCTAATTTCGAATCTCAACATTCGTCGCTCTGAACTCGACACACCATATAGTGACGAAATTGTTTTTGGTATGAATGGTCAAATAAAAAACTGGAATATTGGACTCAAGTGGATCAATCGCGATACTAAAGATGAAATTACCAAAAGCCGTTACGTCGTTGAAGGAACTAAAAACACGATTGATTATTTTAGCTATAGTAATATAGGGAAGTCTACCGCTGACATCTACACCCTAGCAATCAATAACATTCACCCACTGAAGTTGAAAAATAGTGAGCACAACTTTGGATTAGCTTTTGACTATAATGAAATAAAAAAGAACTACAATACCTATGTCGATGCATTCAATATAAATAGTCAAACTACAGCAGAAGATCGTGAAGTAATCTATAATGGTAAACTCATTAAATTTAATGAACGACCTGTTGAGAACTATGCACAACCTTGGACGACTCGAGTAAGCTGGGATATTAATTTCTTAAATACACCGATTAAAATTAGCAACTTTTTAAGTTATAAATCATCTTACAAAGACACTTATAAGTTTAAAGAACCCAACAAAGATGGTTTAGAAGTTTACGGTACTGAACGTATCGACCCTCGCTTCACATGGGATCTCCGAGGCACATATGACATGCAAATCAACAAAGATTTAAAAGCAATATTTGGTTTAACGATCAATAATTTGACGAACCATCACAATATTTACACCAGTCAAAACATTTCTGATAGCAGCAATACATTGAAGTCTGAAATTGGACGTCAGTTTATTGCCGATGTTACATTCAAGTTCTAACTCATGATTCCCATAGAGCACTTAGGTGCTCTTTTTTTCATTTATACCGCGTTAAACTTTTGGATTGCATAAAGAAAAAACAATTCAAGACTTGAAAAATATCAATTATCCTCGATATTACATAAAGTAATTCACTCAATCTTAGAATGAGCATATGAACAATCAAAACAAACCTGAAATTATTACGATAGAAGATCAAAGCTTTGGTAGCCATGTAGAACATTGGGCGCTGTTAACTGATGATCCGACTGTTCAGGTTCCAAAATGGTTGAGTGAAGCACTAAATGCACCTGTCATGCCGATGGGGATTTGTACTGAAGAACAAGATATGGATCCGAATGTTTGGTTAATTCAAGGACCTAAACAACAACCTATCCAATTGGTGCAAGTTATTGCTGTAGAAGACAATAAACCTAAAGCAGTCAAAACAGCCTTCCCAACTTTTGATAGTCCTTATACGTTAAACGCAACGATTGAACGTATCATTACTTGTAAGTCCAACACGCAAGCAGTGTTACAATTAAAAGTCAGTGATAATAGTGTGGTTTATGCTTTTGATAGCTTATACAGCGTGAACCAAATTCAATACCAAAAAAATCAATCTTATAAAGTCCAATTAAATGCGTGGGCTTATGAGCTAGAAAAGGTTGCTGATCAAGAACAAATTGTTGTGGATGATCCAGCTTCAATTAAACACCATCGTGCTTTAAATGAAATTTTGAGTGAACACAATGGTGTAGCGCCAGATAATTTACAGCAGCTGATCGATGCTTGGGAACCTAAATCAGATGCCGATAAAGAACCTGTAACGGTCGATTTTTCGAAAATGGTAGCTTACTTATACGGTGAAACCATGGGTCAGGAAGATGAGGCCTGGTTCCAAGGAAAAGTTGTTGGCAAGACCCAAATGCAGTTCAACAATCAATTTTATCAACTTTATGATGTAACACTTATTTTGGAAGAAAACCAACCTGCTACACTTATTCGTATCGCGACTAAGGATGAGAATTATAAAAATTTCGAAATTGGTCAATATATTCGTGGAAATATATGGATTCAGGCGAATATTTATGCTAAAAATACATCAAATAAATAGGATTTAACTATAAAGTAATATTTAGGCTCCTAGATGAAAATTATACCGGAACAATCAACAGGCTTAATGGAACAAGCACGCCCTCGTATTCGAGTAGACAAGGGTGCTTACTGTTTCTTTTTCTTAGGTGTTTTCCTCGCTGCTTTTATTTTCCACTTTACCAATCTTATTCCAGCTTTTTAAGAAAATTAGCGTTGATCACTTTCATCTTCGTTTTAGTGCATGAAAAAAGCCTGTCATATGACAGGCTTTTTTACAAACTGATTTTTAAGCATTACGCTTCGCAAAATCATCCATAAATTTCACAAGAGCTTGTACACCCTCCAGTGGCACTGCATTATAAATACTCGCACGCATACCACCTACTGAACGATGTCCTGCAAGATTTAATAAATTATTTTCCTCTGCTTCTTTCAGGAATTGCTTTTCAAGTTCAGGCTTCGCCAATGTAAATGGTACATTCATGATTGAACGATATTCTTTTGCAATTGGATTTGCATAGAAGTCACTTGAATCAATATAACCATACAACAATTCAGCTTTTTGTTGGTTCACTTGATGAATTGCTTCTACACCACCCTGTTCAAGCAACCATTCAAATACTAAGCCTGATAAATACCAAGCATAAGTAGACGGTGTATTCACCATAGAATCGTTCTTCGCTTGCGCTGAATACTTCATAATGCTCGGAATTTCTTCTTTTGCTTGGTCTAATAAATCATCACGAATGATTACCAATGTTAAACCAGCAGGACCGATATTTTTTTGCGCACCCGCGTAAATAAGACCAAATTTTGAAACATCAATTGGTGCCGACAAAATACTAGAAGATAAATCTGCAACCAGTGGTTTATCCGTAGTTGGGATATTTTTAAATTGAATACCACCAATTGTTTCATTATCTGCATAATGAACATAGGCAGCATCAGCAGATAAATTCCATGTACTTTCTTCAGAAATTGCAAGATTACCATCTGCATCTTTAATGCCAGCTTCGATCACGTTAATTTCGCCATAACGTTTTGCTTCTTTTAAAGCTTTTTCAGACCAAATGCCAGTATGGATATAATCTGCTTTGTTATTTTTCCCTAATAGATTCAATGGAATCGCAGAAAATTGTAGAGAAGCCCCACCCTGTAAAAAAAGCACTTTGTAGTTGTTAGGAATATTCATTAACTTGCGTAAGTCTGCTTCTGCTTTTTCAGCAACAGCGACGTAGTCTGAACTACGGTGACTCATTTCCATGATTGATAGGCCCTTACCCTGCCAATCAAGCATCTCAGCTTGAGCTTTTTCTAATACAGCAGTAGGTAATGCAGCAGGACCAGCACAGAAGTTGTACGCGCGCATGATTTTTCCTTTCAGAGTGAAACACAATAAAATGATGGCATTTAACCACAGATGGCATTATGTTGCAGTAGTTTAAGTTGAAATTATTTCAATCTATTATCCTTAGCAGAATCAAAAAAACGATGTATATTTATAGGATAGTTTTAATAAAACGAGAAACACCCCATATTTAAAGATATAAGAATCTTTCTAATTGGTTAATTTTTTTGTTAAATCATTGATAACAGCTTGCACCACTAACCAAGAAATATTTGTAGAGTCTTCATCAGGATCAAATCCCTGAATCATATGCTCATAAGGATGAATTAAGTTTCTAAATTCTCTTAAAGAGTGTGAATACTTTTTCACATCTACACCAATCCAACCTAACTGATGAGCTACATCAATCATTTCACCTAATTTCCAATCAGCAAAATTTTTTGTTTTTTGATTTTTATCCCTAGGTGCACTTGGAGCCTGATTCGCCTCTCTCATATTTTGTTGAAAAACACCCAATAACAACCCCTCTAAGACACTACCCATTAATATCATTGAAGCTAAATATGCTTTCGAATCTAGACACTTTTGTATTTCCACCCACCTATTCTGTAAAATTTCACCCACCCTCATCTCTAGACCTAGAATTAAGAAATTAGGTGGTGGATAAGACTTAAGTTCTGATTCTAATTCGCAAATATTTGAATAATCTATTTCAATTTTTCTAAATTTTGGATCTATACGATCCAAGTACATTTCAAAACCCTCTATATAGAGAATCTTATTCAAAATTTTTAAAGCTTTATTTATTTTCTCTTTATCACCTGCATATTCTTTCGGTGACACTAATCTTTTAAGAATATTCGCTAGTTGTTCTTTATTAGCTTCATTTAATTTTTCTAAAACCCACTTTGATCTTGTTGAACCATCATGAGTAAACGGTAGTCCTGCATTTCTAAAAAATTGTGTTAATTGTGAACCGCTTCTATACTCAGGATGATTTTCAGGATCATTCCCACAAATAAATTCTGATATTTGTTCTAAAGTTTTTTGATCCATATTCGATACTTTCCTTTATTTATAATTCTTACTTTTATAAAAAAGGACGCCTCAGCGTCCTTTTTTTGAATGTATTATTATTCTTCTGATGGCTGATCAAGCTCAGAAGTTTCAGCTGGTTCAGTATTCAAAATTTCTGAATCATCTAAAATTTCTAATTCTTCATCTTCAACAGCTTCAATCGCTTCAACACCAACCAATGTCTCGTTTTCACCTAAGCGGATTAAACGTACACCTTGTGCATTACGACCTGTCTGAGCAATTTCAGATGCACGAGTACGTACTAGCGTACCACCATCAGAAATCAGCATGACTTCTTTGCTGACATCGATCGCTACAGCACCAACCAGCTCACCATTACGATCAGATGTCTTGATCGCAATGACGCCTTTACCACCACGTTTCTTCGTCGGGAAGTCATCCACTGGCGTACGCTTACCGTAACCATTTGCTGAAGCACATAGCACTTCACCTGTTGCCGGGACAACGACTAATGAAACAATACGGCTTAAGAAATTAGAATCCGTATCTTCATCTTCTGAATCTACATCATTGTCTTCAATTTCTTCCGCTTGAGCCAATCCAATGGTGACACGCATACCACGTACACCTTTCGCAGATCGACCCATTGCACGCACATCAGTTTCTGCAAATCGAATCGCTTTACCTTCATTCGAGAACAACATAATTTGTTGTTCACCGTCCGTAATCGCAACACCAATTAAACGGTCATCTCCAGCTAACTCGATTGCACGTAAACCATTTGAACGTACATTAGAGAACTGCTCAAGTTCAACTCGCTTGATCGTACCGTATTCCGTTGCCATAAAGACATAGAAGTTTTTACGTAAGTTTTCTGCAAGCTCAGCAAATTCAGCAACTACTTCATCATCAAGATCTGTAGTTGATAATTCAATACCTAGCTCTTTCAGATGCGTACGCAATTCGTCTGATAGATCGTCACCATCTGCTAGATCAGCAAATGATTTTTCTAATGCATCATAGTGTGCAGCAATGATTTCGTTTTGCTGTAATTGAACTTGATGAGATTTAACAAACTGACGGAAATCCGCTAGACGTTCTTTAAATTTCTTCGGTGCATCAATCACTGGCAGAATAGCAGTAATTGTCTCATTTTCATCTAATGGCAATAAGTTCACCATAGGACGACCTTTTGCACCACGAGAAGCTTGAGGCACTTCAAAAACTTTTAAGCGATAGACTTTGCCGACATTGGTAAAGCATAAAACTGTTGCATGGTTAGATGTAACAATCAGATGTTGAATGTAATCATCTTCTTTCATAGACGTTGCTGATTTACCACGCCCACCACGACGTTGCGCAGCATAATCAGAAAGTGGCTGTGTTTTCGCATAGCCTGATTGAGAAACCGTTAGAACAACTTGCTCTTCTGGAATTAAATCTTCACGAGAGAAATCTACACGAGATTCTACAATCGCAGTACGACGCTCATCACCATATTGCTGAAGAATAAGTGCTAGCTCTTCACGAATCACGTTCATCAACAATTCAAAATCATTAAGAATTGCTGTCAACTCTGCAATTTGTGCCAATATTTCAGAATATTCTGCATGCAGCTTATCTTGTTCTAAACCAGTTAAACGATGCAAACGTAATTCTAAAATTGCACCCACTTGAGTTGGTGAGAGACGATAAATATTGCCAGATAATCCAAACGGTTTATTAGGATCTTCGCCTTCAATTTCATCTGGGCGAACAGATACTGAACCTGCTTTTTCTAATAAAGCAACTACGCCACCTGCAGACCATTCCCCTGCTTGCAAACGTTCACGTGCTTCTTGCGGATTCGCAGAGGTTTTAATGGTTTCGATGATGGCATCAATATTTGCTAAAGCAACCGTTAAACCTTCCAAGATATGACCACGTTCACGCGCTTTACGTAATTCGAACATCGTACGACGTGTTACAACTTCTTGACGATGGCGAATGAAAGCAGCAATGATGTCTTTTAAATTCATCAGCTTTGGCTGGCCATTATCCAAGCAAACCATATTAATACTGAATGAATTTTGAAGCTGAGTATTTTGGAATAAATTATTAACAATTACTTCAGCATTTTCGCCACGCTTTAAGTCAATTGCAATACGCATCCCTTCTTTATCAGATTCGTCGCGTAACTCTGAAATACCTTCGAGCTTCTTCTCTTTCACAAGTTCAGCAATACGTTCAATCGTTTTTGCTTTGTTCACTTGATATGGAATTTCAGTGAATACAATCGTCGTACGACCTGTTTTTTGGTCTTCTTCTAAATGGTACTTACCACGAATAAATAAACGACCTTTACCAGTACGGTAAGCATCAACAATACCCGATTTACCGTAAATGATACCGCCTGTAGGAAAGTCTGGACCCGAAATATGTTCCATCAATCCTTCAATACTGATATTCGGATTATTGGCATAGGCTAAGCACGCATTGACCACTTCAGTCATATTATGCGGCGCCATATTGGTTGCCATACCTACAGCAATACCCGTGACACCATTAATGAGTAAATTTGGCACACGAGTTGGCATAACTTGTGGGATACGCTCTGAACCGTCGTAGTTATCTTCCCACTCTACTGTATCTTTTTCTAAATCAGCTAACAGTTCATGCGTTAATTTACGCATACGCACTTCGGTATAACGCATCGCTGCTGCACTGTCACCATCAACAGAGCCGAAGTTACCCTGACCATCAACCAACTGATAACGTAAACTGAAATCTTGTGCCATACGAACGATTGTTTCGTATACAGCAGAGTCACCATGAGGGTGGTATTTACCGATTACATCACCAACGACACGCGCTGATTTTTTGTAAGCTTTGTTATAATCATTTCCAAGCTCATGCATCGCATAAAGAACACGGCGATGAACTGGCTTTAAACCATCTCTAACGTCTGGTAGTGCACGAGAGACAATGACACTCATAGCATAGTCGAGATATGAGCTCTTCAGTTCATCCTCAATGGCAATCGGTCGAATTTCCGATACGCTCATGCATACTCCTTATTACAAACAGCTTGAAGAAACTGCTCGATTTATATAATCAATCTTGCAAAAAATTAGCCCAAAATCTATGGAGCTAAATTCTAAAACTCAGCCGAAAATTATAGCACAAATCCGTATTTTTGTCCCTAAATTTTATGGATGATCTGTTTAATTTTATTCATAAAAATGACTAAATTTTCAACACAAAATTCTTAAACAGTATTGCCCTAAAATGAATGATAAAAATCACTTTTTTGCTACTTATACATAAAAAAGATCCTCGTAAGGATCCTTATAAATACATGAATATTCTTCAATGATGAAGTTCGCGCTTGTCCGCTTTCATTAAACTAAAAGAAATTGCAAATAAGCTTAAAATTAACGGAAACTCATACAGCTCTTCGAGTAAGCTTTCATTACTATTTTCTGTGAGCAGGAGCATCCCTATAAAGCGATGATGCTCTATCGCATCAGAAACAACGAGCCCAATCACAGCCAAAACCAAGGCCCAAACTGGGATAATAGCTGTCTTAAACTTGTTCACAATCTCTGTGCGTAATTTTTGGTTCAATAGTGGAAAAACCACAGACCCAATCAATACAATTGAGATACCTCGAAAATAGATTTTGGGGACATCAGGGAAATAATCTCGCCCCCAACTGGTACTACGACCAAACAATAAAACCCACCAGCAAACAGCCCAAAGCCAAAACTCTTTCTTACCTTCTCTAAGCTGTAAAGGCTTTATGTAAAAATAGCTAATAACTGCAAAGGACAACAATAAAAGAGCCTGTAAATTTTCAATCAGACGCACGTCTTCCATACCAAACACATTGAAATGGACTTGATTAAATAATGGAAAAATTAAACATGAGACCGCGATTAGAACAAGCGGTAATGTTATTCGGGTGTCGACCAGCAAAACACAAACTCCCTCATTAATACATTGAAAGTATGAATGAGCTTAAAAAATGATGGCGAATCATATCACAATTACAAAAAACATATAAAACGGTAAATTCTGATCCCTTGATGAGAATAATCTATAATTTTGTTTTATGAGATTTTTTTGATGATTAAATATAAAAATGCCCTGACCAAGTAAAATGAAATGAATCATTACTCGATCAGAGCATTAGTACAGCAATGCTGAATTAGATTTTAGAAACTAATTCTGGAACCACTGTATTTAAGTCACCTACTAACCAGTAGTCAGCTACTGCATTAATTGGAGCTTCTTCATCTTTGTTGATCGCAACGATCACCTTAGAATCTTTCATACCTGCCAAGTGCTGAATCGCACCAGAGATACCTACAGCAATATAAAGGTCTGGCGCAACGATTTTACCCGTTTGACCAACTTGCATATCGTTTGGAACGAAACCAGCATCTACTGCTGCACGAGATGCACCTTGAGCTGCACCAAGCTTATCAGCTAATGGATCAAGTACTTTATGGTAGTTCTCACCAGAACCTACACCACGTCCACCAGATACAACAATGCGAGCTGCTGTTAACTCTGGACGTTCTGATTTTACGATTTCTTCAGATATGAACTTAGAAATACCCGCATCACCAGTAGAAGTTGCAGCTTCAACCGCAGCAGATCCACCTTCAGCAGCAACTGCATCAAACGCTGTACCACGAACTGTACCAACAACAACTGATTCACCAGACTCTACAGTTGCAATCGCGTTACCAGCATAGATTGGACGCTTGAAAGTTTTAGGACCATCAACTGCAATAATGTCAGTAATCATACTAACATCAAGAAGTGCTGCAGCACGTGGAAGTACGTTTTTGCCCGTCGTTGTAGACGCCGCAAGAATGTGTGAATAACCTGCACCAATTGAAGCAACAAGCTTCGCTACATTTTCAGCCAATTGGTTTGCATATGCAGCATCGTCAGCTAAAAGAACTTTGCTTACACCAGCAACTTTAGCAGCTTCATCAGCAACTGCTTGAGCGCCTGAACCAGCAACTAATACAGTGATATCACCACCGATTTTTTGAGCCGCAGCTACAACGTTTAAAGTTGCACCGTTAAGTGCTTTGTTGTCGTGCTCAGCGATTACTAAAATACTCATGATTTTTATCCTTCTGTATTAGATCACTTTCGCTTCATTTTTTAGTTTTTCAACAAGCTCATCAACAGACTTCACTTGAACACCAGCTTTACGTTCAGCAGGCGCTTCAACTTTAACAGTCTTAAGCTTAGTTGCAGGATTAACACCAAAATCTGCAGGAGATTTAGTATCAAGCGGTTTCTTACGTGCTTTCATGATATTTGGTAGAGCAGCATAACGTGGCTCATTCAAACGTAAGTCAGTCGTAATAATCGCTGGAAGTGCTAGTTCAACAGTTTGTAAACCACCGTCGATTTCACGAGTCACTTGTACTTTATCGCCTTCAACTTTAACTTCTGAAGCAAATGTACCTTGACCAGCACCAAGTAATGCACCAAGCATCTGACCAACTTGGTTAGAGTCGTCATCAATTGCTTGTTTACCAAGAAGGATAAGTTGTGGCTGTTCAGCGTCTACAACGCCTTTAAGAATCTTCGCAACTTCTAAAGCACCAAGTTGGCTATCATCAGCTTCAACTAGGATACCGCGGTCTGCACCAAGCGCCATTGCAGAACGGATTTGTTCTTGCGCTTCTTTAGGACCAATAGAAACAACAACGATTTCTGAAACAGTTCCTTTTTCTTTTAAGCGAACCGCTTCTTCCACTGCGATTTCACAGAATGGGTTAATTGACATTTTAACGTTAGTAAGGTCAACCCCACTATTGTCCGGCTTTACGCGAACTTTAACGTTGGCATCAACCACACGTTTTACAGCAACAAGAGCCTTCATGTAATCCTCGGCTGTTTTAACAGAAGTAAATATTCAGAAAAGTTATAATAACTCTTCATTTAAAATTTTTAGGTGTCCTATCTTGCAATGTGTTTGGCATTTCGGTCAAGTCACAATTCACAAAACTGCTGTAAAAAAGCGTAATTTTCGTTGAACGGAGCGTTCACGAAATTATTTTGTTAATAAATTTGTCAGCTTTTCAATATTTTTTGTAAAAAATTAAACTTTGATTTTTAATATTTTTTTAATTTATTAACTACATCAGTTGAATTGATGCTGTAGACTCTTATTTTACGTTGAAAAGCGTTGGCGTGAGTCACCAAATTTGAGGTAAAAAATGTCATAACAGACAGCAAAAATTACAATAACAGCTATCCTTTTTGAGTATAATTTAACCAAAGTTAATTCTATTTGAATAGAAAGCGCAAACATTAGTTTGCGCTTTTTTAATGTTAATTCACAATGAGCCATGTTGCTGCCAATGAAAGCATCACTCCCGAACCACCATCAATCCATTTTTGACGTTTTTCATTTATCCCTGTTTTCTGTGTCAAAAATGCAAATACAAAACTCAATGATGAATAAATAATTAAGCATAATCCAATGAAGATTAGGGATAAGACAATCCCCTGTCCCATAATCGAAGAGGTATGCTGGTTAATAAATTGAGGCAAAATCGCAAAATAAATGAGCATAGCTTTAGGATTAAGTAAGGATGTTATAAAACCGCGTCTAATCGGACTATTGACCTGACTTTGTTTAATTTCAATATTTTTGTGATTAAGCGCAGATCGAATTAAATTAAATGCCAAATAAAGCAAATAACAGATTCCTAACCATTTGATCGTTTCAAAAATAATAGGGAAAGAAATAATGATAGCCGCAATACCTACAACGACTAAAAAAGAATGGACGAAATAACCCAAACACACCCCTAAAGTCGCCATAACGCCTGCTTTCGCATTTTTACCCATTACCTGTGACAGAATAAATAACATATCCGGACCAGGCGTAAAAATAAGAGGGATAACGGTCAAAGCAAATAACCAATAGGTAGACATTTTCTTTCTTCCATCATTAATGAAAATGAAAAAAAAGTATCTTCGAATTTACATAAAATAGGATTTCAAATATTCTATTTATTCTTTAATTTTTAGAATCTAATTCTAATATATGAAAATAATATCTAAATCAATTTCAGTTAAATTAGATCGTATCGATAAAAGTATCATTCATGAACTTCAAACCAACGGTCGAATTCAAAATAATGATTTAGCCAAAGAGATTGGCTTATCACCATCCTCTTGTTTAAGACGCGTAAAAATTCTCGAAGATGCTGGAGTCATCCAGCAATACACAACCATTGTTGATCCTCAAAAAATCGGATTACAACTTATTCTATTTTCGCGTATTTGGTTGGTGGGACAAGACGCTGAAACCATCGATACTTTTATTGAGGCGATGAAAGAACTCCCTCAAGTCATGGAGTGCTATATTATTTTGGGCGAATGTGATGCGATGTTAAAAGTTGTCGTACCTGATTTGGAGAACTATCGTAAATTTCAGTCAGAACACTTAACCAAAAAAAATGGGATTACCAGTGTGAAAACGGATTTACCCAGTCAAATCATTAAACAAAGCTATCAACTGCCCCTGCAATCAATTTGACACCACAAAGCAATCGATCCGACTGACTTTTTAGATCGGACCGATTATCCATTTTGATCAAGTTAAAAAGTTAAATGTTCAATGCTTTAAGTTTTTTCAACCTCGATTTTTTCATTCAAAATTTTTTCTAAAAGTACATGCTGATCCACTGATTCACTCAATTTAGGATCACAAATTTTGAGTCTTCGTTTCAGCTCTTCCTGTAAATACAATTGATCCTCAAGTTCCAATTCAGTTTGACTAAGTTGCTGAGCAAAATGCCGAATCACACCTTCAAGTCGTTGATTTTCCTTCAATATAACGTATGCATAACCCAATACAAGCCCTTTGAAAATTTCCTGATAAGGCTTACCACGTTGAAAATTGTATGCCAATGAAGATAGTACCCGCTCACCAAAACCTAACTTACGATATGGGTCTCGTGCCACTCGATCACATGGGTCTTTATAAGCCGTCTCACAAGAGTCGATAAAACTCTTCGCCAACAATTCTAAATTTTCTTTTCGATGTGGTAGTAGATCCTTTAATCCAACTTTAACCTCATGGAGTACTGCCAACATAAATTTAGAAATTTGCTCATCAGACAGTGCAATCCCGATCGTTTCATATTGTCGAAAACTTGCAGCCCATGCTGTCATTGCATGCACACCATTCCACATGCGATTTTTGATTAACTGTATCTCTTCAATCTCTTCAACCAGAATCATTTGGCGCATTTTTTCCAATAAAGGACTATTATTTTCCACATAAAGCGGCATATCTGTTTCGGCATGAAATAAGATTAATTCTAGATTCTGTAGAATATGCGCCGATTTGAATTTTTCGTATAGATCGTCAATATACTGAGTAGCCAATTGTTCTTGTTCAGCATTTAAACGCGTCCCTTCATCCACATCCGTCACGTCTAAATCATGCTCATCCTGCACATGTCTAAAAATGTTGTATTTGATTTTTAACTGTCTAAATAATTTTTGATCTGTAATTTTCGCTACCATTCGATTGACTACTGTATCGCAAAAATAGTGCTGCGACATGATGATATTGACCGTCTTCGCATCCGTAATTTCATGCAAAGCACTACAAATCTGTTGTTCAATTAACGATTTTGCACCTACTTTGTTCAAAATAATTAAAACTGTTAGAGGATTCAACTGTTCTTCAAAATGGATATAACGCGCATACAACCCTTGAGCAATGGTTTTAGCCTCTTGCTCGATTGCCTTTTCAGGTAAACACAGTGCAATTAAACTTGATTCAATATACATGTGCTGCATCATTTCAATATTTGATGCATCTATGACGGTTATATTGTCTATTCGCTCGTCATGAGAGTGTTGCCCATAACGAATACTGTAACCACCAAAAGTATTCACACTATTTCTATAGAGTGAATTCCGCGTTGAAGCATAGATTTGTTTTGGTCGAGTATATCCATCCCAATGAGACAATACTTGGGCAATATAGCCACCACCTATTGCCCCAAAACCATGTATCCCCACGACATGCTGATTTAAAGTCTGAGGAAAAGGGTCAAATAGAGCAGGCATTTTTAATTTTGGTGTAAATTGATTCAAATCTTCCAGAAAATCATGCATGCTTTCGTAAAAGAAATTCGCTTTTTCGAGCATGGTTGAATTAGGTTCTTTGATATCTTGAAGTAATACTGTTAATCCACCCGCTTCAAACGCCGACATCACTCCATTTTCTGAGTCTTCAAACATTAAACATAAAGTTGGATCAATGTTCAGTTGCTCAGCAGCTTTTAAGAAAATTTCTGGGTGTGGTTTTCCATTATCAACCTCATCGCCGCATACGATAATGTCGAAAAACTTATATACATTGGCATTGATTAAATACTCTTCAGCTATTTCACGTCGACTCGAAGTTGCTACTGCCATTTTCAGATTGGACTTTCTTAAACGTTCAAGAACTTGCATGAGTCCAAATTTAATCGGCACTCCGTATTTTCTTACATGCTCAAGTTCTAGCTGATCTGCTCGCTTTCTAATTTCCGCATACGGCACTTCTTGACCATATTGCTGATTTACTAGTTTTTCGGCACTACGAGCACTCAGACCCAAACAAGATAATAAATAAGCGTCTGTAAATTCGACTCCAATGAGCTCTAATGATGCTTGCTTCAACGTTTGAAAACGAAGTCGCTCCGTATCAAACATTGTGCCATCCATATCAAAAATGGCGGCATGGATATTATTTTCATGAAATTTAATCATTTACCCCTCTCCAAAAAAATTCAAAATTACTAGACAAGTGTAAAGAATTTGACTGAATCGAATAGGCAGAATAAATATATGAAACAAAATTGATTGTTATTTAATCAATATTTTTATCTTTATGTATTGAGTTGTTGGAAACAGGTAAATTTAATTTTCTACAAAGTAACAGAACTAAAATTATTAGCCCTGTTTTTTAAATGTTTTTTTTCAAACTTGATTGAGCGCTGCCAAGTAATCACGATGGACGTGACTCAATTCAATAATAGGATATTGTTCTAGTTCAAAAATTTTCCAAACTTCAATAAAGTCTTCTTTCAAATCAACTCCTTGATCTGCAATAGGTCTTTCTTGCCATTGCTGATCAGAAATCCACAGATAAGTCTTAGATGCTACTGGATCAATCGCTTGGATTTTTCCTTCAGTATTAATACCCTGCACATAGGCATTGTTGGGTAGAGCAGCTTCTATCGTCGGGAGATTGATTTCCACAAAATGTTTCACCTGACGTAAACCATAGCCTGCAAAAATGTCTTTTTGTGCTGAAGAGAGTTGCTGATACTTTTGATCAATATTGTCAATCATGGCTTGACCTAATCATTCCTGCAAAATATTTTTTAATTTATATACAACTTAAATCCATCTATTAAAGTTATACCTTAAAAATAGTATTAAAAAAAATCAATTCTAAAAATTTAAGCTAAAGTTTAAGGGAAAATTATTTTTAAACGCGCAGCTTTCAAAAGCTCCATCCCAACAATACATTATTTTTCAAATAATTTTATTCGCATTAAATTAACGCATTTTATTTATATCAATGGTTATTAGCTATTTTCTGGAGCATAAAACTGTAAATTTCATTCATTTTTAGAGTGGCACATTCATTGCTTAACCAGTTTGAACTTAATCTGGGGAATGCACATGATCACATTTAAAAAAACTCTGCTTGTTGTGACGATAGCAACTTTCTTAACAGCCTGTGGTGACAATGAAAGTAGCACAAATAATTCTAACACGCCGCCTCCTGTCCCATTTAATCCTGTAGAAGCAACCATTACTGATTTGCATAACTCGATTTTAAGCAAAGGTTCATCTTGTGTTAATGTTGTGCAAAGTTATTTAAATCGTATATCAGCTTACGATCGACAAGGTCCAGAGCTCAATAGCATTATTTCTTTAAATCCAAATGCACTTAAAGAAGCAGAAATGCTCGACCAACAATTTGCAAAGAATTCAAAACTTTCAGGACCTCTTCACTGTGTCACTGTACTCGCTAAAGACAATATTGATGCTGTAGATATGGCGAACACAGCAGGTTCTGTAGCATTAAAAGATAATTTTCCAAATGATGATGCCTATATCATAAAAAATATTAAAGAAAATGGCGGAATCATTTTAGGAAAAGCCAATCTTGATGAGTTCGCTTTCGGCTTTGGTGGAAAATCAACTCTAGGTGATCAAACTAAAAATGTGTATGACTTAAGTAAAGGCCCAGGTGGTTCATCATCAGGAACTGGCGCTGCTATATCTGCAAGTTTTGCAATGGTGGGAATAGGAACTGATACGGGAGGATCAATTCGTGTGCCTTCATCAGTACAGGGTCTTGTCGGTTTACGACCATCTTTACGTCTTTTGAGTCAAGATGGAATTATTCCACTGGCACCAACTCAAGATACTGCTGGACCAATGTGTAGACAAGCTATTGACTGTGCAAAATTAATGGATGCAATGATCGGATTCGATAGCTCATTAAGTTCAAATCAACGTAGTGAATTTTCACGTACTTCTCCTCTTCTAAAATCAGAGTCTGCTTACCGCGAATTGATTAATCAACCGAATAGCTACGTTCCTCATGACACTGTAAGTCTTGTAGGAAAGCGTATTGGTATAGTACAAGCACTTTACCCTTCCGAAGGTTCAACCACTCAACAGAAAGAAGACTACAATCTCGTTAAAGAAGCAATGGATAACGCAATTACTAAACTTGAAGAGGCAGGAGCGACTGTAGAAATAGTTACAATAAGCGATCTAAATACAATTTTGACACGTTATTCGAGTCTTTCAAGTGCTGAATTTAAAATATCACTTACAGAGTATTTAAAGACCACAAGAAGTATTTACCAATCGTATGAAGATTTACTCGCTAGTGGACTAATGATCCGTAACTTCAGCGGCTATAATTCTGATCCAACAAGTGCATCATATATTGAGAATTATGAGCGCAACACCACTGAAAGAAGTCCTTTCGTGCGCTTACGCATGAATAGCGCTTTAAATAATGTTGAACTAGATGGTACTCGTAAAGGCGTACAATACGACGCTTTAGCCTACCCTTCTATTACTGGGTTTGCTGGCAATTTAGGAAGTAGCCCGACCACAGGTACCAATAATCGCCTAAGTCCGTTTAGTGGTTTTCCTGCATTATCTATGCCTGCTAAATCAGTGAACTCAAGTCGCAGTAGTTATCCTATGAATGTTAACATCGAGTTTATTGCTCGTGAATTTGATGAGCCGACTTTATTTGAAATCGCAGTCGCATTCCAAAAAGTGAATCCCGCACGTATGATACCTATACACACACCAGCACTTTAAACAGATAACTTTATCATTCAGTACAGTATTAAGTATATTCAATATACTTAATACTGAGGATTAAGATTTTTGGGCTCTAGGGTGAGCTTTATCATAGACTTGAGCCAAACGATCAAAATCTAACTGAGTATAAATTTGTGTCGTAGATAGATTACTATGACCTAGCATTTCTTGAACTGCTCGTAAATCACCACTGTTTGAGAGCAGATGACTAGCAAAACAGTGTCGCAGTAAGTGAGGATGTAAATCCACATTAACACCCGCTCTTTGTGCTTGCAATTTGACTCGATTTTCAATCTGTCGATTCGTCAATCGACTCCCTTTTTTGGTCATAAAAACTGGGGAATCCAATTCAATGTCTCCACACCAGATACGATGGACTTTGAGCCATTCAATTAAACTTGTTTTCGCTTTTAAACCAAAAGGAACAACCCGAGTTTTATTTCCCTTACCTGTAATTCGAAGTAATTGTCGTGTAAAATCGATATCTCGAATATTCAATCCTTGAACTTCAGCTAATCGTAAACCACTTGAATAAAGCAACTCTAAAATAGCTTTATCTCTTAACCACAAGAGATGATCTTGAGAGGATTCAGGTGCAGGTTGATCCAAAATTTGCTGAATCGTTTCGACATCAACCATACCCGGCAAAGGCCTTGGCTGTCTTTTTAACTTAAAATCATGAATGGGATTATTCGATAGATATTTCCCTTCCACAGCCCATTTCATGAATTGACGAATGGCTGTTAAATGACGTTGTAAGCTTGCACTATTGAGTTGATGTTGTTCAACCTTATAAGCCATATATTCTCGTAAATCAGATGCTTCAACCTGATTTAATTCAATTTTCTTTTCATAACAAAAGTCAATAAAACCAGACACATCACGGAAATACGCCTCAAGCGTATGCTCAGATTGATTTTGAATCTTTCTCTCTTTCAACCACATTGACAGCAATTGCATTGCGCCATATTGCATTTGGCTTTCTCTCTATTGAATCGATGTCTAATCATCAATACTCGTGGGCATTCCAACAAATCATAAAGTAAAAAGCCCTGAATTTCAGGGCTTTTTAGTCAGGAAATAAGTTTTATTGAAAATAACGTAGATCCAAACGACCTTCATAAACCGTTGCAGTTGGACCAGTCATCCACACCACATCTCCCTCTTTCCATTCAATCAGCAATTTACCGCCGGCAAGTTCGATTTCCACATTGCTAGACAATAAACCACGGCGCATACCTGAGACAGCAGCAGCACATGCACCTGTACCACAAGCTAATGTTTCTCCCACACCACGTTCAAAAACTCGTAATCGAGCATGTTTTTCATCAACGATCTGCATAAATCCAGCATTTACACGCTCAGGAAAACGTTCGTGAGATTCCACTTGAGGGCCTATTTTAGCAACATCAGCAGTTAACACGTCTGGCACAATGGTCACTGCATGCGGATTTCCCATATTAACCACATCAATGCTGATCGTCTCATTGTCCGCTAAAGCTAAATCATATAAAGCAGCAGGCGCTTCTGCTAGAAATGGGATTTGGTTCGGTAAGAACTTCGGATACCCCATGTTCACACGCACCCATCCATTCGCACCCAACTCAGGCTCGACGATCCCCGCCTTTGTTTGCACTTTGAATTTAGTTTTATTGGTTAAATGACGATCATGAACAAATTTGGCAAAACAACGAACGCCATTGCCGCATTGCTCAACCTCAGAACCATCCGCATTAAAAATGCGATATTTGAAATCAACGTTCGGATGATCTGGTGTTTCAACAATTAATAACTGATCAAAACCGATGCCAAAATTACGGTCAGCCAAACGGCGAATCATGACAGGATCTAAATAAGCACGTTGACTGATTAAATCAACCACCATGAAGTCATTACCCAGACCATGCATTTTAGTAAATTCTAGCAACATCTATTGTCTCCTTAAGGCAATAAGGACTCACGTTCCCACAGAGACTCAATCGTTTCACGTTGACGAATTAAGTGTGCTTGATCACCGTCAACCATCACCTCTGCTGCACGACCTCGGCTGTTGTAATTTGAACTCATCACAAAACCATAAGCACCTGCACCTAAAACGGCCAAATGATCGTTCGCTTGAATCGCAAGTTCACGCTCTTTACCAAGGAAGTCACCTGTTTCACAGATCGCACCAACCACATCCCAAACTTTTTTCTCAGTTTTCGAATTTTGATTAACCTCTTGGATATCCATCCAAGCTTCGTACAAAGAAGGACGAATCAAGTCATTCATTGCTGCATCAACAATTGCAAAATTGCGATGATTGGTAGGTTTTAAAAGATCAACTTTCGTCAGCAATACGCCAGCATTCGCCGAAATACTACGACCTGGCTCCATATACACTTTAAGACCAAGTTTTTCTAATGCAGGACGTAAAGCATTTGCATATTCTTCAACTGTCGGTGGAACTTCATCTTTATAAGTCACACCAAGACCACCACCAATATCAATATGTTTGAGGTTGATCCCTAATTTTTTCAATGCTTCAATCATGTTCATGACACGATCAAGTGCATCAACAAAAGGTTGAGTTTCAGTCAATTGTGAACCAATGTGACAATCAATTCCTACGATATCTAAGTGACTTAAACTTGCTGCATACTGATAAGTTTCATATACCGAATCAGAAGGAATACCAAATTTATTTTCTTTAAGACCAGTCGAGATATATGGATGTGTTTTGGCATCAACATCTGGATTTACCCGAAGTGAAATTGGAGCTTTTACGTTAAGTTCTGCTGCAACTTTTTGAATACGGTCAAGCTCTGCATATGATTCCACATTAAAACAAGCAATACCCACTTCTAATGCTTGACGAATGTCAGCTTCAGACTTGCCCAAACCAGAGAAGACAATTTTAGAAGCGTCACCACCTGCGCGTAAAACACGTGCTAATTCACCACCAGTCACGATATCAAAACCGCAACCAAGTTTCGCCAACACATTTAGAACAGCGATATTTGAGTTTGACTTCACTGCAAAACAAATTTGGTGATCGATAAAGTTAAAAGCACGATCCATATCCAAATAATGTTTTTCAAAAGTTGCTTTTGAATAAACATAAAGTGGTGTACCAAATTGCTGAGCAAGTTGATCCAATGAACATTGTTCTGCGTGCAAAACCCCTTGAATGCGAGGGAAACTCATGGATGTATCCTTTCTAAATTGCGCTGGAGAAAAAAATAAATGAATATTAATCTTGAGTAGGTACAGCATCTGCTTTAGGTTCAGCTTGATCCTGACTTGGGCGATCACTGTTTTTATAAATTAAATATTGTGCTCGCTTGTCATAGTTTGGATCACTGGGTAGTTGTAATGCACCAGTCTGACCACATCCAGCCAAGATTGAAACAACGGCTGCACTGATAACTCCGATCAAAATACGCATACCCACACCTATCAGTAAAATTTATAGAAGTATACCTTGATCATCTAATTCACCAAAGTATTTAACGCAACAGATTAATAACAGAAATAAAAAAACGCCAGTAATTACTGACGTTTCTTTTGACCTAAATTGCAAATCATTTATAAGTTTTTATTTTTTCTTATAAAAACCAAAATAACCAATGATCAGAATAACAAACCAAATCGGGCTCACCATCAATGCACGGCGAGTATCATCTTCTAAAGCCAATACTCCAATCATGCCAATAAAGAATATAGCAACAATCGCACATGTCACCAATCCACCTGGTAGTTTAAATGTCGATTTGGCATGAAGTTCTGGGCGTGTTTTGTAATACACCACATAACTCCAAATAATCATCAACCAAACACAAATAAATAAAATGGTGGAAAGTGTTGTCGCTAAAGTAAATGCTTCCACCGTATTCGGTACGAAGTATTGCAGTGCTGCCCCTAGTAACAAACATACTGCTGAGAAATACAAGGCATTCGCTGGCACAGCTCGCTTATTTAGTTTTCCAAAAGCTTCAGGAGCTTGAGTCTCGCGCGATAAGCCAAACAGCATGCGGCTGGTTGAGAATACGCCACTGTTCATCGATGACATTACTGAAGACAATACAACCAAATTCATAATAATAGCAGCGGCTGCAATACCTGCTTGACTAAACAAGTTTACAAATGGGGAAATATTCGGATCAATCTTATTCCATGGTGTAACCGACATCACCACCAGTAACGACAAAACATAGAAAATAATGATTCGAATAGGAATCGAATTGACAGCTTTCGGCAAGTTCGTTTCAGGATCTTTAGTTTCAGCTGCGGTTGTACCCACCAGTTCTACACCCACAAAAGCAAAAATTGCGATTTGGAAGCCTGCCAAGAAACCGATTGCACCAGTTGGGAAAATCCCACCGTGTGACCAAATATTGCTGAATGCTGCGATTTCACCTGATGTAGATGTGAAACCTGTAAATATCATCCAAAAGCCAACGCCAATTAAAACCACAATTGCGATAATCTTGATTAAAGCAAACCAGAATTCTAATTCACCAAACAGTTTCACAGTAACAAGATTCAATCCCATGATAAATACGATTGCAGCGATGCTAATCATTACCCCTTCTTCGGGGCTAAAAGGCATCCCATTATTGAAGAACTGAAGGTAATAAATGATCGCCGATAAATCTGCGATACCGATGGTGATCCAACACAGCCAGTAGGTCCAGCCCACAAAGTAACCTGCCCATGGTCCAATTAAATCCGTGGAGAAATCAATAAACGACTTATATTGCAAATTTGAAAGCAACAATTCGCCTAGTGCTCGCATCACTAAAAAAACCATGAAACCGATGATCATGTAAATTACAAGGATTGAAGGACCTGCTAGGCTAATTGTTTTCCCAGAGCCCATGAACAAACCTGTTCCAATTGCGCCTCCAATTGCAATTAACTGCAAATGTCGATTGGATAGACTTCGTTGTAATTCACCATTTTGCTGAGGCGAATTTATATTTTGATCTGACATTTTCAAATTCACCAAATATATTAATCGGCACAACTTAACTGAAAAAAATCAGATTTCAAAAAGAAAATTAGCACGATCAATATTTTCTAATTAGTTTAAAGTATTAATTCATTTTTCTTATATATAACCAGAATGATCATTTATTCATCATATTTATTTATCTTATTTTGAGTAAAATATTGAAAATCTTGTTGTTATATGTAAAAAATATAAGTGCAAAAAATAATCAAAAGGAATGATGTGTTTGATCGCGCAAAAGTATGGCATATCCCTTGCTTGATCATGCATGTAAAAAACAATCAGGAAAATAAGAAGGTAATTTATGCAAGAAATACAATCGATCATGGAAACACTCAGCGGCTTAGTCTGGGGACCTTATATGCTGGTGCTGATTGTTGGGACAGGTGTTTTCTTAACATTCCGTCTACTTTTTTGGCAATTCTGGATGCTTCCATTAGCATTCAAACAAGTGTTTGGGAAACACCCCGATAAAAAAGACTCGGGAGATATCTCACAGTTTGCCTCACTCATGACTGCACTTTCAGCCACGATTGGTACAGGTAACATCGCAGGGGTAGCGACAGCTTGTGTGCTGGGTGGTCCAGGTGCTGTCTTCTGGATGTGGATGACTGCATTTTTCGGTATGGCAACCAAATACGGTGAAGGTGTTCTGGCAGTCAAATATCGTGTAAAAAATGAAAAAGGTGAAATGTCTGGTGGTCCAATGTACTACATTGAACGAGGACTTGGTGCAAAATGGAAGTGGCTAGCTGTCCTCTTCGCATTATTTGGTACATTGGCATCCTTTGGTATTGGTAGCTCAGTTCAATCAAACACAGTGGCATTAGCAGTAGAAAATAGTTTGGGTATAAGCACGCTCACCACTGCCATCATTATTACAATTTTCTCTGCATTGGTGATTTTAGGCGGTATTAAGTCTATTTCCAAAGCATCCTCAATTATTGTTCCAGTCATGGCTCTAGGCTATGTCATTGGCGGGCTAATTATTATTTTCAATAACCTTGAATTAGTTGTTCCTGCTTTAAAAATGATCTTTACCTATGCATTCACAGGTGAAGCGGCAGCAGGTGGTGCGATTGGTGCAGCGATTCGTTACGGTGTTGCCCGTGGTGTATTTTCAAACGAAGCTGGTATGGGCTCTGCTCCAATTGCAGCGGCAGCAGCTAAAACTGACCACCCTGCCCGTCAAGGCCTAGTTTCAATGACAGGTACATTCATTGATACGATTATTGTGTGCTCAATTACGGGTATTGTTCTTGTTATGGGTTTCATCATGGCAGGACAAACTTTCGGTGATCAAACTGGCGCTGTTCTGACCATTAGTGTTTTTGACAAATTACTACCAGGATTTGGGGGCTGGGTTGTTACGTTCGGAATCATCTTTTTTGCATATTCAACTATTTTAGGTTGGAGTTATTACGGCGAAAAATGTTGCACCTATTTACTGGGTGAAAAGTCAGTATTTATTTATCGTCTCATTTATATTGCTTCAGTATTTGTAGGCTGTGTCGTCACACTTGATTTAGTTTGGCTTTTCGCAGACGCCTTCAATGGTTTAATGGCAGCACCAAACTTAATTGCCTTATTATTACTTTCTGGAGTTATTGCAAAAGAATCTAAAGATTTTATTGAACGACGAAAATCTGGTGAGCTTTATTAAACAAATTAATAGAATCAAACCAATAAAAAAGCCTCATTGATGAGGCTTTTTTATCTTTTCACGAAAATTTCTGCTCATTCAAATTTTGTTTTTCCTCTTGATCCTTTACAATTTCTTCCGCAACCTCTAAGCTCAATACAAAAAATAGAACATGTTCAATTTTCATATTGCCTTGTTCATCTTCAAGATAATTTTTAACCAGCTGATACTGCATATTTTGCTCATCAAAAGGAATATCTAGATATAGGTCACCCAGATAGCTATCAATTTCATCCTCACCAGACAAACCTAAACATGGCTCAAATTTAATTTCATGTTGTTCAAGCCACGCAATCACATGATCTCGAATACTTTCTTCATCATTCTGATCATCAGTATAGTTCTCAAAATGAATAAACAGTACATCACGCTGTATTTCACGTGCGATGGCATCAATATGTTGGGCGTACAAACGCATATCAAATGACTCAGTAGATTCTTGTTATGAGTATAAATCAATTCATGATTGCTTTAATTTAATATCTCGTTAAAGCACACGTCATGACTTGTCTTATTATTTTAAAATTTGATCAATATTTTTTGTTTTCGTGACCTTTACTCAGTATGCTCAGCATATAGATAATCAAAAACCTATATCAAGTTATGGCTAAAGCAAAAAGTGTATATCGCTGTGAACAATGTGGCGCAGATCATCCTAAATGGGCAGGTCAATGCTCAGAATGCGGTGAATGGAACAGTTTAGTTGAAGTCACCATTGCCCCTGCGATTACGCATCGTGCAAATCCAAAAATTGCAGGCGGTTATGCTGGTCAAGCAGCATCAATCACTACATTGAATCAAGTTTCAGTTTCTCACGAAACACGTTTAGCAACAGGGATTGGAGAATTTGATCGCGTTTTAGGCGGAGGGCTTGTTACTGGTTCAGTTGTACTGATCGGTGGTGACCCTGGTATTGGTAAATCAACAATTCTTTTGCAGACGGCAACCCATATGGCTGCCGCGAAAAGTTCCGCCCTATATGTCACTGGTGAGGAATCTTTATCTCAAGTTGCATTACGTGCCAATCGTTTGGATCTTCCAACTGATCAATTAAAAGTGATGGCTGAGACGTGCGTAGAACGTATTTGCGAAGTATTAGCGCATGAACGACCTGCTGTCGCGATCTTAGACTCGATTCAAACTTTATACACTGAAACTTTACAGTCTGCGCCAGGCGGCGTTTCTCAAATTCGAGAATCTGCAGCCCTTCTGACACGTTTTGCGAAGAACAGCGGAACAGCTTTATTTATTGTGGGTCATGTGACCAAAGAAGGTGCTTTAGCTGGCCCTCGTGTTTTAGAACACATGGTCGATTGCGTACTTTATTTTGAAGGTCAATCTGATTCACGTTATCGAATGATTCGAGCTGTTAAAAATCGTTTTGGTGCAGTCAATGAACTCGGTGTTTTTGGGATGACCGATAAAGGGCTTAGAGAGGTTGCCAATCCCTCAGCCATCTTTCTTAGCCGATATGATGAAGCGATTCCTGGTTCTATCGTCATGATTAGTCGAGAAGGCACACGTCCACTCTTAGTTGAAGTGCAAGCCCTAGTAGATGACGCACATGGTCAACCTCGTCGTGTTGCCTTGGGTCTTGAGCAAAACCGTTTGAATATGCTACTCGCCGTCATGCACCGACATGGTGGTGTTCAAACTTCTGGTCAAGACGTATATGTGAATGTTGTTGGTGGCTTAAAAATTACTGAAACAGGTTCAGATCTCGCCGTCTTATTGGCTTGTGCTTCAAGTTTGAGAGCTAAAGCACTCCCTCAGCAATTGGCTGTATTTGGCGAGGTGGGTTTATCTGGAGAGATTCGTCCCGTACCTAACGGGCAGGAACGTTTGAAGGAAGCAATTAAGCACGGGTTTAAATATATTATTGTGCCTAGAGCGAATGCACCGCAAAAGGATATTTCTGGTGTTCGAATTATCGCCGTTGCCCGTCTACATGAAGCTTTAACTGAAGCGATGAGCTTAGCGGATGAACATTAATTCAGCTGATCAATTTATTTAACTGTACACTGTGTATGAATACTGAAAAAAATTGAGGTTTAAGTTGAAATTTAAGCCAAAAGACTGCATAAATACAGTGTGAAATTAACTTTTTAAAATAGGAATTTTAGATGGAAGTTCGACAGCGTAGTTTAGTTGCGGGTATTTTAATGGCGACACTCATGGTAGCGCCTTTTGCAGAAGCAAAACGTGCTGGTGGTGGTAAAAGCCATGGTATGAGCCGTTCTGCTGCTCCAACCCAATCATATCAGCAACCACGTCAAGCTACTCCTGCCCAACAACCTGCTGCTCCAGCGACTGCGCCTCAAAAGTCTGGTCCTGGTGTGGGTGGTATGGTCGCTGCTGGTGTTGCTGGTGCTGCAATTGGTGCAGTCGCAGCAAATGCTTTAGCAGATGATGATACTGTTCCAGCAAGTCAAGCAGAAGTTGCTGCACAACCTGAGGAAGAAGGTGGTATCCCAAGTTGGGTATGGTTGTTGATTATTGCTGCTGCTGCGTTCTTCATCTTCCGTAAATTCGGAGCAAAAAAAAAATTAGCGGCTAACAACCCTTATGCACCAAACAGTTCAGGTCCACAATCTGCACCGTTTGGTCAAACTGCTGCACCTCGCCCTTCAGTGTCTAATGACAATACCAATATTTTTGGTCAATCTGTGGGCGGTGGCACAGCTGCATCTCAAGCGCCATTTGGTCAAGCACCACAAGCTCCTTTTGGTGCAGCAACAATGTCTAGTGGAAGTCAGCTACCTGACGGAACTGAACCAGCTGCTTTCTTACGCATTGCACGCCAACGCTTCAATCATATTCAATCGATGAATACGGCAAGTAATATTGCTGAGATTCAACGTTATTTGACGCCTGATCTTTATCAATCGATGTATAACGATATCATGGCTAACCAAGATCAAGACGTAGCTGAGTTTTCAAATCTGAATGCTATGGTTGTTGATTCTGCAACTGAAAATGGTCAATACGTTGTTAGCGTTCGTTTCACGGGTACGGTAAGTGAAGACTTAAACAGCCTTCCACAACCGTTTGCTGAAGTCTGGCATTTCGTTAAACCAGCGGGTTCTAGTCAAGATTGGTTGATTGCGGGTATTCAACAGGAAAGCTAATTTTATTCTTTTAAAAAGCCAGTGAACCACTGGCTTTTTTTGTTTCGTACACTGTTTAATCCTTGTTGAGTGAATTCAATTCTGCATGTATTAAAACCCTATCTCACCGTCACTTAGGAATGCATGACCGTATTTAAATCACTAAGTAGCAGATTTATTCAGATCTATTCAAGGGTTTGAAACAATATAGAATCTAAGAATTATAAAAAAGCCCCATTACTGGGGCTTGTTAATTTAACGACGAGGTAATGGAATATACTGGCTATTACGATCGCTGGTTTCAGCTGGTCGTTCACCAATAACCACTTCAGTATTGATGCTCTTACCTTCACGTAAAATCTCAATTTTCGCAGAGGTATTCGGTGATTGCATTGCAACATAATTAATTAATTGTGATGGATTATTGATCTCCTGATCATTTACTTTCATGATCCGATCACCAACTTTAATCTTAGCTTTATCTGCAGGACCAGACTCATAGACGCTGCTCACAATTACCCCCTTCTCACGAGGTTGTAATACATCGAGTTGCGTCGGATTCGCCAAACCAATACCTAGCCACCCACGAATCACTCTGCCTTCTTTTAATATTGAATTCAAAACTTGCTGACAGACTTTAGCAGGAATAGCAAAACCAATTCCCAAAGAACCACCCGATTGCGAGAATATTGCGGTATTAATCCCAATCAAATTACCAGCAACATCAATGAGTGCTCCCCCAGAGTTTCCTGGATTAATAGCAGCATCGGTTTGAATGAAATCTTCATAGAAATTTATACCCAATCCCGAACGCTCTGTCGCAGAAATGATCCCTTGCGTGACTGTTTGCCCCACGCCAAATGGATTACCAATTGCGAGTACAACATCTCCAACCTCGTTTCCACTCAGTTTGAAAGGAAGTACTGGTAGTTTGTCCATTTCGATTTTAATGACTGCTAAATCCGTATCAGGATCTGTTCCAATCACTTTGGCTTCTGCTCGACGACCATCATACAACGCCACAATAATCTGATCAGCCTGTGCAATCACATGATTATTAGTCAGAATATAACCATCAGGTCGAACAATCACCCCTGAACCCAAACTATTTTCATTTGGTCCTTGTCCAAAACGTTCTGGTAATTGACCACCAAAAAATTCTCTGAAAACAGGATCATTTAGAATCGGATGATCAATTTTTTTAACAGTTTGTGTTGTAAAAATATTGACGACTGCAGGTGCTGCAACCTTTACCGCAGCATTGTATGAAACCACTCCCCCAGAACGTGTCGTATCCACTAAAGGTTCTACTTTTTCAGCCGGCATTTTATAACCATCAGCTGCTATTTGAGGCTTTGGTTGATTTAGCTTTTGCCACGTGACAAAACTAATAATTACAATGATGAGTAACACCCATGGTAACCATGTAAAGGACCGGCGCACTTTAATATCCTCTGAGAATTTTAATTTATTGATGAGAAAAGTATTTATGACAGCATATTGTAATCAAAAAAAATTTATATACCTAAAATTGTGAAAATAGTTTTGTTCGGCTTTAGTTAATATTAAAAATATGCTTTGATCTTTATATTTTCACAGACTTAAGAACATTATGGTAAAGCTAAACGACATTATCCAATGGTGTGATCAGACCCTAAAAGCCAATGAATTTAAAGATTACGCTCCTAATGGTCTGCAAATCGAAGGCAAAACAGAAGTAAAGCGAATTGTTTGTGCTGTATCGGCTTCTCAATCAGCCATTGATGCTGCAATCGAGCTGCAAGCTGATGTTTTATTGGTTCACCATGGCTATTTTTGGAAAGGTGAGCCATCTCCGATTACAGGAATGCGTGGCAAACGAATTAAATCACTCATTCAACATGATATTTCATTATTAGCTTATCATTTACCTCTAGATAGCCACCCTAGCTTGGGAAATAATGCAGCGATAGCAGATTTACTTCATCTTGATCAACTTGAAGCACTTGATCCGAATGAACGTCATCCCATTGGAAATATCGGCTATTTAAAAAATGCAATGACACCAGATGAGTTCAAAGCTTTTGTGTCACAACAACTTAATTATGATCCGATACATTTGATGGCTGATAAACCACGTATTCAAAAAGTTGGATTTTGTACTGGCGGTGCTCAAGACTTTATCACTAAAGCTGCCGAACAAAATTGCGATGCTTATATTTCAGGTGAAGTCAGTGAGCGTACCTTTTATCAAGCTGTAGAATTAGATGTGCATTATTACGCATGTGGACATCATGCGACTGAACGTTATGGTGTTCAACGACTAGGTCAAGCAATTTGTGAACAATTTGGTCTTGAATATCATTACGTTGAACTCAATAATCCTATTTAAATTGATTTAACCACGCGTTTTAAATTGGAGTGAGCTTATACGTATTAATTCACGCTTTATTCTGTATTCTTATTTATAAGTAATGCGCAAAATATGGTGAGAATCTATTACAATAAGTGCACTTCGATGTAAAACCCAGCACAATGCAAGGAACTTAAAACATGACAACGATTACTTTACCAGCTCTTCCGTACGGTTACGAAGATCTTGCTCCACACATCAGCAAAGAAACTTTAGAATACCACCACGACAAACACCACAATACTTACGTTGTTAATCTAAACAACCTTATTGCAGGTACTGATCTTGAAGGTAAAACGCTTGAAGAAATCATCAAAGCTTCTGCTGGTGATGCTTCTAAAGCAGGTATCTTCAACAACGCAGCACAAGTTTGGAACCACACATTCTACTGGAATTGTATGGCTAAAAACGGTGGTGGTAAAGCGACTGGTGCTTTAGCTGCTAAAATTGACGAAGCTTTCGGTTCTTACGAAAAATTTGCTGAAGAATTTGCTGCTGCTGCTACAACTCAATTCGGTTCAGGTTGGGCTTGGTTAGTTGCTGATGAAGTAAATGGTAAACTTTCTATCATGAAAACTTCAAATGCTGATACTCCACTTGCTCATGGTAAAGTAGCTGTATTAACGATCGATGTTTGGGAACATGCTTACTACATCGACTTCCGCAACGCTCGTCCTAAGTATATTTCTACTTTCTTAGAAAGCTTAGTGAACTGGGATTACGCTAATGCGAAATATGCTGGTCAAGAAGCTGGCGTAGAAAAATAAGATTTAACCGTCTTATTAGGTTTAAAAAACCATCCTTTTAGGATGGTTTTTTTATTATTTACATCAATTTGAGTATTAATAAATCAAACTATTCATTTCTTTACAATAATTGGTTGACGACTAGTAATTTCAACCCTAAAATGCGCATCAGATTCTCCAATAGCTCAGTCGGTAGAGCGACGGACTGTTAATCCGCAGGTCCCTGGTTCGAGCCCAGGTTGGAGAGCCAATCTAATCTCCCATAGCTCAGTCGGTAGAGCGACGGACTGTTAATCCGCAGGTCCCTGGTTCGAGCCCAGGTGGGAGAGCCAAGATTCTAAAAACCCAAGCATAATGACTTGGGTTTTTTTATGCCTAAATTTTTGATTTGCTATAGAATTATTCTAATTTTATAAAAAAGTCTAAAAATGAATACACCTTGGCTTAAATCACTGATTTTCTGGTCTCTACTTGTTGGCAGTCTCATTTTTATATTTCAATGCACTCAGAAATCTGAACATAATAAAGTAGCCCCTGCACTTATGTATGAACGTTTGTATCACTGCACTTCAGAATTGTCCTCTGAACACACACTCCTGATCAAAAAAATTCAAAACGAGGTAAATGTGGAATCATCACAACAAACCATGATGGAACTTATGAGTTTATGTCGTAAAGCGAATCCACTGAAAAGCAAAGCAGAGTATGTCCATTTATTAAAAAAGCTATAGATCGTTTCACTTAGATTAAATTTAAATCAGTTGATTCATATTTCTAATATTTTTCAATGTTAAGGCTTGACCTCTCTTCATTTGACTCATAGAATGCGTACCAGATTCTCCAATAGCTCAGTCGGTAGAGCGACGGACTGTTAATCCGCAGGTCCCTGGTTCGAGCCCAGGTTGGAGAGCCAAAGATTCTAAAAACCCACTCAATCGAGTGGGTTTTTTCTTATATGTGCTTTTATTTACGAATTCCTGTGTTTCAATCCAGTCAAATTACTTTCTTAATTATTGGTGTTATTGCAACCCTTGCCCTGCTCACCATTATCTTTCAACAATTATTTAAAAAGCCACAACGCTTTTACCCCAAACGCATTATTACCGCATTTGAAAGTAAAATGTTTTTTAGATTAAAAGAGAGTTTTCCGCAATACCATGTGCTTGCTCAAGTCGCTTTTAGCGCTTTAATCACAAACCCCAGTCTAAAGATTCGAGCTAAATTTAATCGAAAAGTGACTGACTTTGTCTTACTGGATGATCAGCTTAAAGTTATCGCCATTATCGAACTCGATGATCCAAGTCATCTTGGTAAGGAACAAGAAGATGCTGAACGCGATCAAATGTTTTATGAAGCAGGATATCGAGTATTTCGCTATAACGATATCCCAAGTGTTCAAAGTCTCAAAAAAGACATTCTTGCTAAAAAATAATTAGTTCAAAGGCTCTGCTACAGACGAAGCATTCTGCTCAAGTTGCTCTTGTTTTTCTCTAGCTTCAATTCGCGCGGCTTGTTCTGCACGTAAACGATCGTACTCTGCTTTGTTCTTTGCATCACTCTTTACTGCAAAAAAAGCAATCGCAATGATAAGCAACGGGATAAGGGGGCCTAGACTTGCCAATAAAATAAATTTAGTGGTGAATTTCTTTTTTGATGAAGTCATCAACAAAACCTGAGTCATTGAGTCCGAGGCAATATAACAGAATAAAGTCATAGAAAAAACTTTAGCTTTAAGTGTCAACTAGGATGCAACACCCTAGCTGACATAGTCACGTTTAGCGCACCGATAAATACGATTTAATAAAATCAACAACCTCATCATTTTTCTCAACAATCGCTTGTGTATGCGATGCTCCTGCCACAATATCTAATACAACTGGAGGTTGAGTCCCCAAGCCATTTAACTGATTTACTAATTGTTGTGTTACTTGATATGGCACAGCGGTGTCATTTTCACCTTGAACCACATAAACCGGTTTCATGAGTTTTTGAGTTCCAGGCTGATTATTACTTAAAAAACTACTCACCACTGGATCATTTTCAAAGCCAACCTTTAACCCAGGATAGTCCATTACTTTTTGTGTTGAATTTGATTCCAAATAAGTCTTAATATCTGTTCTAAACTCATCAATTAATGGCATCAAGCATAGGCCATTTTCACCAGTCGACCCCTCAGCTTTCTCTGCCACAGCTTGAGACCTAGATTGGAATATCGTTGCTAATGAAAATCTAGGTTCATATGCTTTAATCCCTACACCTGTATAAGCAGCATAAGCTAATAGCTCTGAATAAATAGCGATTGCCAAATCTCTATTTTGAATTTCTATCGCTGAAATGGCATTTGGTGCGACTTGGGTAATAATGTAACCCAAACTGGATGCTGGAGCAGTCGCTACAGCCCCTTTGAAATACGGATCATTATTGGCATATTGTGCAATTCCTAATGATGCATGACCACCTTGGGATTGGCCGACAGACATCCAAGATTTACTTAATCGTGATGGATATGCTTGGTGAACTGACTTTATTGCATGAATCGCAGATTGTGCAGCACTAGATAGATGAAGATAAGGATGAATCCCTTTAACTCCCAAACCTTCATAATCAGGGGCTACAATGACATAACCTTCTTTAAGAAGACTGTTCGCTAAAATTTCAAAATTCGAATTAAGTAAATTATTGCTTGGTGCACATTCGTCTCCAACACCAGTTGTTCCATGTGCCCATACCACCACTGGCCATCCTGCTGCTGGCTGAGCTTTCTTAGGAAACATGACCATTGCTGTAGCCTCAGTTTTCTGACCCAGAACATTCGGCATTAAATAAGTCATAATTTGGATTTTGGAAGCTTGCTCTAGACTATCTTTTTGATAAGCTTTCTCAGCAACAAACACTTTTTCTTGAAAAATATTTTTATCATCATCACTATTACAAGCCGTTAAGAGTAATGCTGCCGTACAGTACATTGCGATAACTGTTTTTTTAATCACATACTTCATCATTCTTTCCCTTCATTATTATCACTCTCCATGAGTACTTTTAATTAAACATAAAAAAAAGCATCCGACTAGGATGCTTAATAACTTTATTTGTACTTAATATTCAGTTTATATGAATGCAATAAAAATACCCATAAAGATCATCACCCCTACCCATCGGTTATGTCTAAATGCCCAGAAGCACCATTGCGGATCTTTATCACGTGTTTTGGTCCATTGATAGATGAAATCACCTACCACGAGCACTAATGCGATTAATCCAAAAGGGACAAGTATATGTTCAAGCCATAGTGCAGCACCAATTAAAATGACACTCATCGCCTGCAATAAACTGATAATTTTAATATCATTTTTTCCAAACAAAATAGCCGTCGACTTAACCCCAATCTTTAAATCATATTCGCGATCCGTAATTGCATATTGAGTATCATAAGCCACAGTCCAAGCCAAATTACCGAAATAAAGTAGCCAACACGTCCAATCCAAAGGCTTGCCCATTGCCGTAAATGACATCGGTATTCCCCATGAGAATGCCATCCCCAGTACCACTTGAGGTAAATGCGTATAGCGCTTCATAAATGGATAGATGAAAGCAAGTACCAGCCCAATTAAAGCACAATAAAAAGTTTCAATAGGCAGGAAAAACAATGTACAAGCACTTGCAGCAACCAGTGCGATAAACACCCAAACTGCTTCTTTTGCCGAAATCACACCTGTGGCTAATGGACGATTTTTGGTTCTTTCTACGTGTGCATCCACTTTACGATCAGCAAAATCATTAATGGCACATCCCGCTGCACGCATAAATATAGTGCCACATACGATGGCAAGCAGTGTCACTAAATCAGGTATTCCACCAGCTGCAATCCACAGCGCCCATAAGGTGGGCCACAGGACTAACTCAGTACCAATTGGCTTATCGAAACGACATAAATAGTAATAAGCGCTTAAACGCTCGCGCCAGGTGATTGCTTGTGCGGTTGCCATAAAGTCTAGCTCAATGAGTTTTTATAAAACGTTCAAATGCTGGTAAAAATGTTTCTTGGACAATAAATTTACAGCCATGCCAAGTATAACAGCTCTGTCTAGTCCATCCATCCTCAAGGAAGATCACGCGACGTTGGCATTGCGGTTCTGTGCGATGGAACAGGAATCGACCTATGGGCTGATTTCCAATATGTTGAAAAAGACGTGCTTTTTTTTGAAGGCTGGTAATTGGAAAAATAGATTTCGCTTTTACCCAAGGTTCGCAATCAGAACCAAATAAATGAGTCTCTCTAACCCATGAAGTATGCTGATGTGATACACCCATCCAACTAGCATCATTAAAGTTTAAACGTTGAAATCGCTCTTGGATTCGTTGAACTTTAAATATTCCATCAGCTAAATCTGTCATTTGTTGGGTAAGTGAGCCTGAGGCGTACAACCATTTTTTTAACTCAGGACACATTAATTTTTCCTGATGATTAAATTGACGGCTTTCGAGCATATTTCAGACTACCATTATTTTATACACTCAAGTGTACCCAAGCTTTAGAACTAATGCACCAAACCTATGGCTTAGTTTAGGGCATCACACTCACACATTTCATACTGCACTCCCTCAAAAAAATGCTATAAACATTCATTCGTAAACAACTTCATTAAACATGCTTAAATTTAGCTTGTACTCATTTATATCACTGTTATTTCTTTGCCAAGCTCATGCTCGTCAATTAGCACTGAGTTTTGATGATGGATTAAATCCAACTATCGATCCTACTGCTCCACACATCAATCAACAAATACTAGCGCATTTAAAAAACAAAAATATTCAATCTATCATTTTCCCAAGTTACATCAAAATCGGTGACAATGCGGGTAAAGACTTAATACGTCAATGGGATAAACACGGACACATTGTTGGCAATCACAGTGCTTTTCACGAAAATTTAAATAAACCTGAAGTTTTGGCGAAAGACTACATCAAAAGCATTAAAATTAATGAATTGGTTTTTCATGATTTACAAAACTTTAGGAAAATTTTTAGATATCCCTATCTCAAAGAAGGTAATAATATTGCGAAAAGAGATCAAGTCCAAAACTGGTTAAAACAAAATCATTACCAGCATGGTGGTGTCAGTATTGATGCAAGTGACTGGTTTTATAATCAAAAATATCTAGCGTATCTAAAAGCAGGAAAAACGTCACACATTAAAAGATTGAAGCGTGCTTATATTGATCATCTTCTTGATCGAGCTGAATATTATGATTCACTCGCATTGCAAACCCTTCAACGCTCTCCTCAGCATGTATTGTTACTCCACACGAATGCGATTAATGGACAGTTTCTAGGCGAGATTATTTTAGCCTTAGAAAGCAAAGGGTGGACAATAATCAATACAACAGATGCTTATGTTGATCCGTTATATCAGAATTTCAGCCCTAATATCCCCGCTGGGGAGAGTGTTATATGGTCTATCGCCAAAAGCCAAAATATTGAAAGTTTAAGATATCCTGCTGAGGATGCACCTTATGAGCGTGAAAACTTACTCAAATATGACTTGGATGATCACAAGGAATAAATCTTATTTTTTAGGCGCAGACTCACACATTCAAGCATTGTCTGATTTTGCAATCACTTCAAATTTACCTTGTGCTGTTTTTACTAAAATCAAACCTTCGGCACTGATATAAAATTTATTTGGATAATCAAATTGTAAAGCCAAATCAGGATTTCTTAGTTCAAGAAATTGTGCCTGTTTATAGCCTTCGACGGTTCTGCCAACTTCCAAATAGGTCACTTCAGAAAAATTGAGCTTAAATCCTTTTTCGTGATCACTTGGATCATTCCAAGGAAAAAATCCCGTGTGCTTTTTACGTGGCTTTGCCATGAAATATTTCTCATATTTGACTACATTTATTTTAACTCAAAACACAAAAAAACCCGCGCATTGCGCGGGTTTTTTACAGCGAAATTCGTGAACGAATTACAGGCTGTAGTACATATCAAATTCAACTGGGTGAGTTGTCGTATTAAGACGACGAACTTCTTCAGTTTTAAGCTCAATGTAAGCATCAAGCATTTCTTTAGTGAATACGCCACCTTTAAGAAGGTAATCGTGATCGGCTTGAAGAGCTTCTAAAGCCATATCCAAGCTGTGTGCAACTGTAGGAATTTTTGCTTCTTCTTCAGGAGGTAGATCATACAAATTCTTGTCTGAAGCTTCACCTGGATGAATCTTGTTTTGAATACCGTCGATACCCGCCATTAACAATGCAGCGAAACCTAAGTAAGGGTTCATCATTGGATCTGGGAAACGTGCTTCAATACGTTTACCTTTCGGGCTAGAAACGTATGGAATACGGATAGAAGCCGAACGGTTACGCGCTGAATAAGCAAGCATAATTGGCGCTTCATAATGTGGCACTAAACGCTTATACGAGTTTGTAGAAGGGTTAGTAATCGCATTTAATGAGCGTGCGTGCTTGATGATACCGCCAATGAAATACAATGCCATTTCTGAAAGGCCTGCATATTCATCACCAGCAAACAAGTTCTTGCCGTCTTTAGAAATTGACATATGAACGTGCATACCAGAACCGTTATCACCAACCATTGGTTTAGGCATAAACGTTGCAGTTTTAGCATATTGATGAGCAACGTTCCAAACAGCATATTTAAACTGTTGTACTTCGTCAGCTTTACGAACCATAGTGTTGAAGCTCACACCAATTTCTAATTGGCAAGATGCAACTTCATGGTGATGTACTTCTACACGACCTGGCCCCATGATGTCTTCAATTTTCGCACACATTTCTGCACGCATATCGTGGTGAGAATCAACTGGAGGCACTGGGAAGTAACCACCTTTAACGCGTGGACGGTGGCCTGAGTTACCTGATTCGTAAGAATTACCTGTAGACCAAGCAGCTTCTTCAGCGATTAATGTATGGCGAGCACCAGACATATCGATGTCCCATTTAACTTCGTCAAATACGAAGAATTCTGGTTCTGGACCAAAGAAAGCAGTATCACCAATACCAGTAGATTTTAAATATTCTTCTGCACGGCGAGCAATTGAACGTGGGTCACGGTCATAACCTTGACCAGTAGATGGCTCAATAACATCACAAGTCACCACTACAGTTGGCTCTGCAAAAAACGGGTCGATAAAACCTGTTTCAGCATCTGGACGTAAGATCATGTCAGACGCTTCGATACCTTTCCAACCAGCAATTGAAGAACCGTCGAACATTTTACCATCTTCAAAAGTATCTTCATCGATAGTATCTGCTGGGTAAGTAACATGTTGTTCTTTACCCTTAGTGTCCGTAAAACGGAAGTCTACCCATTTTGCGCCACTTTCTTGGATGAGTTGTAGGACCTTGTTCGCCATGCTCATTTTGCTCCGATGATTTTTTGTTGCACATTTAGTGCGTGTTAGTAGTTGGTAGTTTTAAAGCAATTACCGTACCAACTTTTAAAAGCAAAGCTAAAATCTTGAAATCCTTATCAGATTAACAGCTTTATTCACTTTGCTTTGCGACTATTATACTGTGCTTAAAACTAAATGCACCATATTCAGGCACAGTTCATCGCAATAAAAAATATTTATTTACAACCTGTATCAAAATGGTGCACCTCAGAGCATGATCGTTTAATTATTAAACTTAAAGTCAAGTTTATTCAGGGATTTAATTACTTAATTTACCAAACGATATATTTTATAAATTTTTATAAATTAGAAAAATGGATCAAATTTTCAGGCACATGCGTTTAATGCCTTGTTTTATATATCAATAAATAAAAAAATTTAATATTTAATTTTTACTTGAAAGACTAAAATTACAACTCAATCATGACTTTATTAATACACATCGAGCCATGATGAATCTAAATTTTGTGCATCATATTAGTTCATTAAAATTAAATATCTTCGCTAAATGATGTAAAAGTGAACGACCGCGAGACTAAATCTTATAAATTATAAATTTACTGAGTGCATTTTGTTTGTTTGTTTTTAAAACAAATCTTACTCATCAAACAGAATGATTAAAAAAACTTATGAATAACACGTATGAGCTTTTAGATTCAGATCAATATTTCATTTATTAGCGCTCTTCACCTAGAACCATTCATTCACACATTAATTTGATTTAAGTGATCAATATTGCTGATGTTTTGAACCCCAAAATTTAACCTGCGCTGATAAAAGAATCTGCTATGATAACTGCCACTTAATCGCTTTGAGTTACTAGACAAGGATGCAGTCAACACCCTGTGATGTATCTTATTAATGTGAATAACAAAGCTAAATTAAGTTAAATTATAAATTTCAAGAGGTTAAGCTTAAAATGCTTCTGATGATCGACAACTATGACTCTTTTACCTACAACATCGTCCAATATTTTGGCGAGTTAAATCAGGAAGTAAAAGTGGTCCGTAATGATGCCGTGACTTTGGAGGATATTGAGCGATGGCAACCAAAATATCTCGTCATTGGACCTGGTCCCTGCTCTCCCTCTGAGGCAGGTATTTCAATCCCAGCGATTCAACACTTTTCAGGCAAGATTCCACTGCTTGGGGTGTGCTTAGGTCACCAAAGTATCGGGCAAGCATTTGGTGGAGATATTGTTCGTGCAAAAAAAGTAATGCACGGGCGTTTATCTGACATGTACCACTCTGATCAAGGGATCTTTAGCAATCTACCCTCTCCATTCTCAGCGACTCGCTATCACTCTTTAGTCATTGATCAAGCGACTTTACCTGAATGTTTAGAGGTGACGTGTTGGACCAATGAAGAAGATGGTTCTATGGAAGAAATTATGGGTGTGAAACATAAAATCCTTCCCGTTGAAGGTGTTCAGTTCCATCCAGAATCGATACTCAGCCAACATGGCCACAAAATTTTCCAAAACTTCTTAGAAATTTATGCGTAAGAGCAAGACATGAATATTCAACAAGCATTAAACAACATTACGAAAAATATTGAATTAACACAGCCTCAAATGGAAGCTGTTATGCGCACCATTATGGATGGTGAAGCGACTGATGCACAAATCGGTGCATTGATGATGGGTTTGCGTTTAAAAGGCGAAAGTATTGACGAAATTACTGCTGCTGCACGTGTGATGCGTGAATATGCGATCAAGATTGATGTCAGTGATCTTCCATACTTAGTCGATATCGTTGGCACGGGTGGTGATGGACAAAACCTGTTTAATGTATCAACTGCATCAAGTTTTGTAATTGCAGCTGCAGGTGCAACGATTGCCAAACACGGTGGCCGAGGTGTGTCATCAAAATCAGGCTCGTCAGATCTATTAGAACAAGCTGGTATTAATCTCGACCTAAATATGGCACAGACTGAACGCTGTATCCGCGATTTGGGTGTGGGTTTTCTCTTTGCTCCAAACCATCATAAAGCAATGAAGTATGCAGCAGGTCCTCGTAAAGAATTGGGCTTCAGAAGCATTTTCAACTTACTTGGCCCGCTTACGAATCCGGCTGGTGTAAAGCGCTTTGTAATTGGCGTGTTCTCAACAGAATTATGTCGACCTATTGCTGAAGTTCTTAAGCAACTTGGTGCTGAGCACGTCATGGTTGTTCACTCTAAAGATGGACTAGATGAAATCAGTCTTGCTTCATCCACCTATGTCGCTGAGTTAAAAAATGGTGAAATTACTGAGTGGGAAATCCTCCCTGAGGATGTAGAGATTGAATCTCAAACATTGACGCATTTATCTGTTGATAGCTCTGCTGAAAGTTTGGCACTGATCAAAGATGCACTAGGTAAGAAAAAATCACCGAAAGGTGAAAAAGCGGCCAGTATGATTGCATTGAATGCTGGTGCTGGTATTTATGTCTCAGGTTTAACTTCGAGTTATAAACAAGGTGTGGCATTAGCACATGACATCATTTATGGTGGTCAGGCACTTGAAAAGATGGATGTACTTTCTGAATTCACAAAAACAATAAAACATTATGAAGCTTAATTAAGTCAGGACATTCTTATGTTAGATATCGCGAATACTATTCTTGGCAAAATTGTTGACCGTAAACAAGAAGAGTTTGCTGCACGATTAAAACAACGTAGTTATAAGGACGTCGAAGAACTCGCTCAAGCCGCTAGCCCTGTTCGCGGTTTTGCTCAAGCACTACAACACAAACGTCCTGCTGTCATTGCTGAAATCAAAAAAGCATCTCCTTCTAAAGGCATTATTCGAGAAAACTTCAATCCTGCTGAAATAGCTGAACAGTATCAATCAGCGGGTGCAGCTTGTTTATCAGTACTTACAGATATTGATTTCTTCCAAGGTGCCGATGAGAACATTCATATTGCTCGCTCTCACTGTGATTTGCCTGCACTAAGAAAAGATTTCTTAATCGATCCTTATGGTGTGATTGAAGCTCGTGCATTGCATGCAGACTGTATCCTTCTCATTGTTGCATGTCTTTCAGATCAACAACTTGAGGAAATGTCGAAAACTGCATTTGAACATCATTTAGATGTACTGGTTGAAGTGCATGATGAATATGAACTAGAACGTGCTCTCAAATTATCAGATCGTTGTTTATTAGGCGTTAATAATCGTAATTTAAAAACTTTCGATGTTGATTTGAACACATCAATTCGTCTAAAAAAACAACTTGCACCATCTCGTTTATTAGTGACGGAAAGCGGCATTGCAACCTCAGCGGATGTCACCATGATGCAAGAAAATGACATTCACACTTTCCTTGTGGGTGAAAGTTTTATGAAACAGCCTCGTCCTGATCATGCCTTTACAGCATTATTTGGCGAACCTCAGAATATTTAACTCTAATATTCTGCGGTAAGGTTTTCAAATTCTAAGCTTTAGACCTGATAAGAATGGATTCCCGAATCCATTCTTGCCTCCATTAATTCCAACAACAATAGCTAGAACAAATTCAAAATAAATTTGATTAATAAACCATCAAACACTTATCATTATTTTTCAACAATAAATAGAACATAATCTTATGAAAACGAATCGCTTTAATCCCACATGGACCATTGCTATACCTATAGTTTCACTGGTTATTCTGGGTGTATATCATCTTGTTCCAAGCTTTCCATTTATTGTCACATTACTTTGTGTTGGTCTGATTGGCAGTGTAGTGACTGCTGTGCATCATGCAGAAGTTATTGCTCATAAAGTAGGAGAACCGTTTGGTACGTTAGTGTTGGCATTATCCGTCACGATTATCGAAGTTGCACTGATTGTTTCAATGATGATGTCAGGTGGTCCTGAAGCCATGGGGCTTGCACGTGATACGATTTTTGCAGCGGTGATGATCATCTTAAATGCAATCATTGGTCTAAGCTTATTATTAGGTGCCACTAAACATCAAGTTCAAGGCTTTAATTTAGAAGGTGTCACTGCTGCTTTAGGCACCATGACCGTCATTATTGTTATTGCCATGGTATTGCCAAATTATGTGACTAACTCACCAGCTATTGGCAGCTACAACAATTCACAATTATTTTTTATCGCCATCATTACTTTGATATTATTTTCAGCGTTTACTTTTTTCCAAACTGTACGTCATCGTGACTACTTCCTACCAGTAGAAGTCGATCAGAATGCTGTAGAAGAAGATGTCTTCATTCCTAGTATTCATACTGTCATGATCAGCTTAATAATGCTGATCGTCTCTTTGATTGCTGTGGTATTGTCAGCAAAAGGAATTTCTCCAACACTTGAAAGCCTACTGACTCAGTTTGGCGCACCGTTAGCGACCCTTGGGATCATAATTGCAGCAATTGTATTACTGCCAGAGTTTGGAGCTTCTATTCGTGCAGCAAAAGCAAATCGGCTTCAATCAAGTTTAAATTTAGCCATAGGTTCTGCAATTGCAAGTATCGGACTTACGATTCCTGTGGTGGCTTTTTTTGCGATCGGCATGGGCTGGACACTCGAGTTAGGTTTAGATGCAAAATCATTAGCATTACTCGTACTATCACTTTTTGTTGTTTCAAATTCTCTGCGTACTGGATACACCACCATTTTGCCAGGCATTGTACATCTGTGTATTTTTGCCACATACCTATTTTTTAGCTTTGTCCCTTAAGTTATCTCCACTTAATTTAACCTGTTAAAATCAACTTAAATACTCCTCACTACAAAGTTGAGGGGTTTTCGGATTATAATCACATTCATTCATCTTCCACTTTAAAGTTACAAACACGTTATGAGTAAACATGATTCTTCTTTATCAAAAGATCAATTTAATTTACTGAAACAGTTTAAGAAACAAATCAGTAATCCTGCTCCTCGTGTTGAAGCTCCTAAACCTATTGAAAAGACGGTTGAACAAGAGCATGAGGAAGATTTAGAACTCTTTCGTCAGCAGATGCAAGGTGTTCAAAAAATTGATCATGGCAATATTGCAAAAATTGAGAAACCATTAAAAAAGAAATTGGATGCTCAAACCTTAGCAAAACGTGCTGCTGCTGAAGGTCCAATGCATACTGATGAAACTGTGATGTCTGATACTCAAGCCATGCTCAATCCAGTTGGCAGTCAGGCTAGTCTCAGTTATCGAATTGCGACCTTACAACATAAAGTATTTGAAGATCTGAAAGCTGGAAATTTACGTTGGTTTGAAGCAGTTGATTTGCATGGCTGTACCGTAGAAGAAGCACGTTCAGCTGTATTGCAAATTATTCAGATGGCGAAAGAGCAAAATCAAAACGTCATTAAAATTGTTCATGGTAAAGGCCCTGAAGCTGTTTTAAAAACCTATGTTAATAGTTGGCTCAGACAACATCGTGATGTTTTGGCTTTTGTCAGTGCGCCTGAAAAACAAGGTGGCACTGGCGCGGTCTTAGTTCTGCTTAAACGTGCAGAAAAGAATCCAAAATTTACTCAATAATCGGAATTTTTTCTGAATATACGGCATTGTAATCGTTTTCTGATACAATGCCGTCCTTGTTCAACATCTGTGTAAGTGAACACGTCTTATGTCTATGCAGCAATCCTACGCCAACATTTTAACTGCCGTTGGCGAAGATCTTACTCGTCCTGGTCTTAAAGATACACCAATGCGTGCTGCTAAAGCTTTTTCGTATTTGACGTCAGGTTATAGCCAAACGCTTGAAGAAGTGACCAACAATGCGGTCTTCCCTTCAGACAACCGTGAAATGGTTTTGGTCAAGAACATCGAATTCTATTCGCTTTGTGAACATCATTTACTGCCGTTCTATGGACGTGTGCATATTGCCTACTTACCAGAAGGTCAAGTTTTAGGTTTATCTAAATTTGCACGTATTACTGAAATGTTTGCCCGTCGTCTACAGATTCAAGAAAATCTAACTCAACAGATTGCTGAAGCTGTGGCTCAAGTGACTGGTGCTAGAGGCGTAGCTGTTGTCATTGATTCAGCACATATGTGTATGATGATGCGTGGTGTAGGCAAACAAGAGTCAACTACTCGTACAGTATCATTTGTTGGGGACTTTAAAACTAACAAAGATGAACGTCGCGAGTTTCTGAGCGCTGTTCCAGAAAGTTATTAATTCATAAAACCTCAACCCTGTTGAGGTTTTTTTTAGACCGTATTCCAAGGCTCAATTTCTTAAGGTGAATATATGACATCTCTTCATGTTGCAGGTCAAGGTCAACAACACGCAGAAAAATCAGTCGACTTCCCGCGTCCTGATCGTCTCGTCCAAGGCAATCCCGAACGTCACACCTACAGTCTTTATGAACACGAGCATATGGAATGTGGGATTTGGGAATGTGAAGTTGGTGCTTGGAATATTCAATTTGCCGACAATAAACAAGAATTCTTTCAAATTATAGAAGGAAAAGTTCGCATCCACATTCAAAGTAAAAATCACTTTATCGAAGTTTCTGCAGGTCAAGCAGGTGTAATACCACCAGGATTCATTGGAACATTTGAAGTCGTTGAGAAAGTGAAAAAGTACTATGTGAATGTAATCGTTTAAAAACAAGCTTCTCCTTTCAACACAGTACTTCCTAGTACTGTGTATTTACCAATAGCGTGTAAATCCTAAACTAGTTTGATGCCAATCATGCTGTTCTTGTAATTGATAATTCCAGTGAATAGAGATAGCACTTTGCGAGTTAAGTGCATACTGAACTGAGGATCGTAGTCCGAGCTGCCAAGCCTGCTGATCTTCCCAAAAAGGGATTTCAATTTGCACTAAGCTATTCACTCGATCTGACCATAAACTTTGGCAACCTACAGTTGGCCCTAGCCCCAATCTCCAACCCTTTTCTAAACTTTTTCCAGCTTGAATATGATTTTGCATCTGCGCATAACACAGTTGTTCACGATCTGCATCTGCCCAACTATATCCAAACTGTGTTGATAGATTCAAAACACCATGTTGCTCGGTATCACTGAAATTTCCAGAATCATCAATTGAGATTTGCTTCCAACCGAATCCAAATCCCCAGCTCAACGGCGTCTTAAAAGGCGTAATTGGATTATAAGAATTCACTTCTAAAAGATCTAAATCAGCCAACTTGAATTGATCATTCCGTAACTCGAGACTTCCCTCAAAAAATTTCAACTGTGTTCCAAGTCGGTATCCACCCTGAGGATCAGATAAATCGTGATAGGCTTGTCGATGGTTGATCTGCACAAACGTATCGTCCTGCACTCGTCCAAATTCAATCGATGTTTTTCGAGCATGATGCCCATCCACAGGGTCAATTCGTGGTCTTGCCACTTCAGTACGTTGTTTTTCAACAGGAAGTTGGCTTCTTAAACTCAAAATTTGTCGTATTTTAGGTTGCGCAATACTCGCTTCGATTTTTTGAGAAATGAGCTGTAGATACAAATGATCATATGCCATCTCAAGAATACGCGCCTGATCCTTGGCCGTAAATTGAGCTAAAAATTCACGCATTTGTGCTGGTTGCACCAGCGTTAATTGATGTGCCGAATGTGCTAAGTCATTACCATGTTGTTTTGCTTGATGAAGTAACTGCGTTTCAAGTGCTGGGCGATAAACAGTATCTTTAATGAGGCCTTGCTGCTGCACCGCTTTGATGGTTTCGACTGGAATTGCAATATGACTAAACTGTGCTTGTAGATTGGCATCGGGTTTTACCAAATCAATGAGTCCCAATAAGCGGTAGGCACAATTATCACTTATAAAATAATAGGGAAATTGGACATGCTTTAACTCCCAGATATGTTGTACTAAACGTGTGGTTTCTTCTGGGTTTAATGCTAATTCGTATTCCCACAAATCACGGCTTTCGAAATCACCATACTCTTTTACTTTTCGATAGTAGGGCATTAACGAATATTCACCTGGATATTGACCCGTTAAGCCTTTCCAAGCAAAAGAAAAACTATCACTATTTTCGACCGTCGCAGCGTAGTTGACTGCATAAGAAATAAGATTAAGCTCTTTTTGATCTTTAGGATCAAGACGTAGCAAGGTATGACCAAACATCGAACTTGGATTTCCCATGAAATCTGTCGCATAAATCAATGTTGCTTGATACGGTTTAATCTGTCCAATCCATTCCTCTAGAGCAGGACAATCTGCTTTAGGAAGCTCCTCTTGTTTTATTTTCAGTTGTTCTATTAACCATGCAGAGCGAGCTGGGAAACGACATATAATGGATTGATCTTGTCCTCGATCTATAAATAATTCACGAATATTTGCATTCAGCTCATCTTCTAAATTATCTGCACCATTTGCACTAAAAAAAAATCCTGAATAGCTGACTTCACTCTTCGCTTGATGTGCATACATTAATCTTTGCCAAGTTTTATTTTTATCAAGCTTATGGTGTTGTGCTTGTGCAATATATTGTTCAACTGGAGAAGTATATGCATGTGTCAGAAAGCTACTGACAATCAAGGCAGAAAAAAAAGCAAATTTCATAAAATGAACTTAATAATGATGAAACAAAAAAACCCCGCCATAAGACAGGGTTTTCGCAATTAAACGTAAGCTTTTAAAACTTCGTCTTGAGACATAACAGTTTGAAGAGATGCAAGGACTTGGAATGCATCTTGATTGTCCGCTGAATAAATTTCAGAGAAATTTTCTTTTGATACTGCAAAGAAACGTGCTTTATCTTCAGATTTAATATTCAGAAGCTCTGCAAGGACGTTAAGACTTTCCCCCTCACCTACCGCCATATCACGTGCAAGAGCTTCGGAATTTTCATTTGTAAATGTTACTGCTTGTGCTGTTACTGTACCTGTACCACTACAGCCTAACGTCCCGAAAGTAATACCGAATAATTGGTTAGCAAATAAACCGTTGGTCGTACCTGCTAAGATTTTTGCAACTTTACCAGACTGACCTGCCCAAACTTGTGAACCGATACCACAACCAACATCACGGTCAGCAAATGCAGCTGTTGATCCTACTGCCAATACCGCAGCTAAAGCTAATTTTTTATACATAACATCACTCCAAACTTGATGTGCTCAAGTGTTCTTTATTGTTCCAATTTTGTTCTTTTACGAACTTCTTTAACATAGCGATATCAAGCCAAGAACGCAAAACAAATCTTACCAATGCCATCAAGTATTGAGTTTTTTTGATGAATTAACTTATTCGCCCTTCAATCGCCACAAACCCTGTGAATTACGTTCACCTAAGATTTTTAACACCAATACTAAACTCAGCATTAGTAGGAGATACCAAGAACCAAGTTTCCCCCATCCCACCATATGCCACTGTTCCACTTGCGTTGGATACAACCAAATTTGATAAAAAGTACTGATATTTTCAGCAATCCAAATAATAAATGCCAACAACAAAAGCACAGGAAGCATTGGCAAGGTCATCTCATGATATTTAAGCTTGAACGTTATTTTAGTTTTCCAAAATATCAACACGCTCGATGCAAACAATAAGTATCGTATATCTGGGATAAAGAACTTCGTCATAAAGTTTAAATAGGACAAGATCGCTAAACTCATCATATTGAAAAAACTAGGTAAGTTCTCAATTTCTACGCGATAGAGCCTGAGTGAACGAGCAAAAAAACTGCCTACGGCAGAATACATAAATCCCGCAAAAAGTGGTACGGTCATAATCTTAAATGCCGCAGGTTGCGGATATTGCCATGATGCAATCTGTGGATGTGTCAGGAAAATCTCCATGACCATTGCCAACATATGAAATATTGCAATAACTTTGGCTTCAGCCCACGACTCTAACTTTAAAAGCAGTAAACAGACCTGAATAACCACTGCATAAATCAAGAGGTAGTCGTATCGGTACAATCCATAATATTCTTGATGCCCTATCGAAGCCGTCAAAGCAAAGGCTAGCAGTAATAAAATACCAAATAAGGCAGCGGATGCTGCCTTATAATGAAACTCAAACAATGATTTTAAAAAGCTCACACATTCATCCTAAATGTTTAGCCTAAATATTTTGCGCTGTACTCATGTACCGTATCAATGAAAACTTTAGGATTCGCAGGATCTACCCATTGGGTGATACCGTGTCCAAGGTTTGCAACATAACCCGTTTTTTCACCAGCAGCATAGGCATCATCGAGCATTAGTTTTACTGACTTTTCGATACTCGCAGGAGAGCCATATAATGTTGCAGGGTCTAAATTACCTTGTAGGGCAGCGCGACCAGCAACAGTTTGACGTGCAACATTTAAAGGGGTTGTCCAATCCAGTCCAAACGCATCAGCGCCAGTTGCGATCATAGGCTCTAACCATTGACCACCACCTTTGGTAAATAAAATTACTGGTACTTTGCGACCATCATTTTCACGCTTTAAACCTTTCACGATTTTGTGCATATAATTGAGTGAAAATTCTTGATATTCTCGATGTGCGAGTGCCCCCCCCCAACTGTCAAAAATTTGAATCGCCTGCGCACCTGCCTCAATCTGTGCGTTCAAATAATCTATGACTGAATCAGCCAAATGATCTAACAAGGCATGTAAAACTTCAGGTTGTGCATACATCATTTGCTTGGTGTAACGGAAATCTTTACTCGACCCACCCTCGATCATGTAAGTTGCGAGTGTCCATGGGCTTCCAGAAAACCCAATTAGCGGTACTTGACCACCTAATGCTGAGCGAATTGTCGACACTGCATTCATGACATAGTCTAAGTCCGATTTAGCATCAATTTTTGGTAATTGGGCTACATCTTGTTCAGTACGGACTGTTTTCTTAAATTTTGGTCCTTCCCCTGCTTCAAAATATAGTCCTAAGCCCAAAGCATCAGGAACAGTCAAAATATCTGAAAATAGAATGGCTGCATCTAAGTCATAGCGACGAAGCGGCTGTAAAGTCACTTCACAAGCAAAGTCATTATTTTTGCACAAAGAAAGAAAATCACCCGCAGTTGCACGTGTCGCACGATATTCAGGTAAATATCGACCAGCCTGACGCATCATCCAAACTGGCGTGCAGTCCACAGGTTCACGTAATAAGGCACGCAGAAAACGATCATTTTTTAAGGTCGTCATTTACTTTCTCGATGCAAAATTGAAATTCCATTAATCATACCAAAAAGCTGCACTTTAAAGTATTTAGTTAGAATGAAAATAAAGATTGAGACTATCGGAATTTATTTGATTTAAACAAAACAAATACTGCATATCCGTGTTTTTTCTGCAATACTTTGTCCGTGTTTTTATAAATCAATATGAATAATTCTTAAGGTTGAATTACATGTTCGTTCGCTCAATTCTTGCTTTGAGTTTAAGTTGTATTATGTCTGGAACTGCATTGGCTGCTTCTGGTACTGCTGAACAACCGCTTTCTCCAATTACAAAAACGAGTTTAGATACTATTCAAGATCCAATTGATCCTCTCGCGGTAGAATCTAGCTCTGAAGCCCAAATTAGCCAGCAAGAGCAAAATGATCTAAATCAAGCTGCAGATACGCTTCAAAACCTAGAAAGAACTGAGGATAGCACTGCGGACATTGGCAGTGCACCTGCATCTTCAGCAGTGACAAATCCAGCTCCATCTACATCAGCACCTGCTACAGCAAATTCATGGACGCTAGACAGTCTGAATAATGCTGAATGGTATGAAAATATTGGCAAAGGTCAGTTCCCTGTATATGCCCGTGCACATGTAATGTTAAATAATTCACATGCTTCACCAGGTGCTATTGACGGTACAAGTGGAAAAAATACACTTAAAGCAATTGCTTCATTCCAGCAAATGAATGGCTTAAAGGCTACAGGTGTTTTGACGAAAGAAACTTGGGATGCTCTAGTTGCACGCCAAGCTGGTAAACCTGCTTATGTTGAATATACGATTACTGAAGCAGACCTAAAAGGTCCTTATGCAGCCTCAATTCCTCATGACTATGCTTTACAAGCGAAAATGAAAGGTCTTTATTACACTCGTGTAAGTGAAATGCTGGCTGAAAAATTCCATATGGATGAAGAGTTTCTCAAGAAACTAAATCCTAAAGCGACATTTAAGAAAGCGGGTGAAAAGCTTATTGTGACCAACATTCGCAATGAACTTCCAGAAAATATTCATTTAATCGTGGCACATAAAGGCGCTAAACAACTTTATTTGTTTAACCAACAAAACCAAATGGTTGGTTCATTCCCAGCAACCATCGGTAGTGCTGACACTCCATCGCCGACAGGAACATACAAAATTACTGGCGTAGCGAAAAACCCTTGGTATAGCTATTCACCAAGTAACTTTGTACAAGGTAAAAACTTGAAGCCACTTTCATTACCACCTGGTCCTAATGGCCCTGTAGGTAATATCTGGATCGGTTTAAGCAAAAAATCGTTCGGTATTCACGGCACACCTAATCCATCAAGTATTTCAAAGACAGCTTCACACGGTTGTATCCGCTTAACCAACTGGGATGCGAATGATTTGGGTAATAAAGTTCGTTCTGGCGTTACCGTAAAATTCTTAGAATAATCTAATTTTAAAAAGCCTGCTTCAAGCAGGCTTTTTTATCCTTTTTACGTTTCAAAATTAGAACGATACGTTGTCCTAATCCACTATCTTATTCATTTTAAACTATTAAAATAACATCATCTTTAAGAATAATGAAAGGAGCATCATCATGAATGCTTATTTACATCGCAGTGAATCACGTGGTCATGTAAAAATGGGTTGGTTAGAATCCAAACACAGCTTCTCATTTGGGAGCTGGTATGACCCTAACCACATGGGCATCAGTGCTCTCCGTGTCATTAATGATGATCTCATTGCTGGTCATCAAGGTTTCGGTACACATCCACACGACAATATGGAAATTCTCACCTGTGTATTACAGGGAGCGATTACACATAAAGATAGTATGGGTAACCACGGTGATATCAAAGCTGGTGAATGGCAACTGATGAGTGCTGGTACAGGCATTCAACACAGTGAAATCAATCAAGGTGATGAAACAGTTCATTTACTGCAAATCTGGATTATTCCAAATCAGCGCAATGCAGAGCCGAATTACCAACAAATTCAACTCGATCCTGCTGAACAACCGAACAAATGGCATCTGATTTGTGGGCCCACAGAACAAGCACCCATGCATATTCGCCAAAATGCGGAGGTTAAAACAGCTGTTTTGGAGAAAGGTCATTCACTTGAAGTTGTTCCAACACAACATGTCAGCTATCTACATGTGATTAGTGGTTCAATTCAAGTCGCTGAACACACTGTGAATGCTGGAGATGCTATTGCATTTATTGATCCAGCGCAGATTGAAGCATCAGAAGATGCTCGTGTGATTTGGTTCGATCTTCCAGAAAAAGTGGCTTAAACGCTGTAGAGAAACCACCTTAGGGTGGTTTTTTTATGACTTGCTCAAAAAATTAAATAAAACAGTAAATATCAGTCTTAATATCGCACGAATATGAAGAAAATAAAAAAAGCCACTAATGATTAGTGGCTTTTTAAAAATTTGGCGGAAGCGGTGAGATTCGAACTCACGGAGGACTCACACCCTCGTCGGTTTTCAAGACCGGTGCATTAAACCGCTCTGCCACGCTTCCAATGGCGGCTATCATATAAATATTTTTTAAAATTGGCAAACACTTTTCTAAGAAATTTTGCTCACCTGCCTATTTTTAAATCAAAAAGCACTATTTTGCTGAATTTTCGAGCTTTTCATAGCGAATTGAATTAATAAACCATGTTTTTTTCCCCAAGGGTGTATGTACCTCAAATTCATCATCTACTTGCTTACCTAACATTGCACGTGCCATAGGTGAATCTATTGAAATATGTTGAGGATGATGATCATAAATTTCATCTACACCGACAATCCGAATCGTCTTTAGTTGTCCTTCCTCGTTCTCGATGTCTACCCAAGCGCCAAAATATACTTTGCCCTCTTGTTCAGGAGAAAAATCGATAATCCGCAACTCTTCAAGTCGTTTACCGAGGTAACGAACACGACGGTCTATTTTTCGTAAAATTTGTTTATTGTATTGATAATCTGCATTTTCAGAACGATCACCTAAACTGGCAGCCCAGTTCACTTTTTTGGTGATTTCAGGTCGTTCCTCATGCCATAAATATTGTAGTTCTGCGACCAATTTGTCATGCCCACTTCGGGTAATTAAATTCGATTTCATAGGCGATAAAATGAGTATTTTGCTTACGTTATAGCGACACATTGCAACATTTTATACCGCATTTCTACATGGAAAAATTTTATAAAGTTTTTTCTCTTTATTAATCAAAACCTTAAAACCATGTTTTTTATTTTTTTTTGTACAAAATTTGACATGAGTAAAATTGACCATTAATATGCGCCCATGTTTTAGCTTGATTACTTTTTGTACGAAGATCTTTTCTTCAATATTTTATCCACCCACACATGTCATTTTGAATGACGTTCATGACGCCCACCCTAATTGAATTTATCAACTTTAAATAAAAGTTTAAGGCGGTACTGCTTTTGCTTTTTTTGGGCATAAATTACTTGTAGCGGAGACAACATGCGCAGTAGTTCAAACACTGGATCGAGGCTTTGCCTTAATTCACTAACTTCTTCTCTCTCGTTTAAAGCGATGGTCCTCGCTACAGCATTTATCCCATTTCATGCATTAAATGCAACAAAGACCGACAACCAATACAACTCCATTGTAAATTCGAACAAACTTACAGTGGTGGCCGTGTCAAATCCCACCGTGGTTTTTAAAGACGGTAACTTCAAACATGGCTTTGGCTATGACTTGGTGAGCAGTTATGCTCAAAATTTAAATGTAAAACTCGATTTTAAAACGGTTCAAAGTAATGAAGCCGCTTTGAAAATGGTGCAGCAAGGTAAAGCTCATTTTGCGGTGACCACAGCATCGATCATGACCATTGAGCAAAAGAATCTTACAGGTTTTTCCGCATCATGTGGTGACCTTGAAAGCTTACGCAAAAATGGACTTAATCCAGAAATCAATTGGGTTTTTAAAAATGCTGCTGATCCTTTAACAGATACTGCAAGTGGTTTTGTTTGTCAAAGCAAGCAAAATGGTGCTATCCGTCAAATGGCATCTTTCTACAACCGCAATGTGGTTAAACAAGATGATTGGGATACTATACAGCGCAATCTGAAAACACGTATGCCAATTTATAAAGCAAGCTTTAAGAAGTCAGCCCAAACATACGACTTAGATTGGCACTTCCTCGCTGCGATAGGTTATCAAGAGTCTTTCTTAAAACCGAATTCTGTGTCTCCCACAGGTGTGCGTGGCATCATGATGCTCACCAACAACACAGCAAAAGCAATGGGTGTGTCGAATCGTGTTGATCCTGCTCAAAGTATTGCAGGTGGTGCGAAGTATTTTGATCTGATGATGTCGAAATATGATTACATTCCTAAACATGATCGTTATTGGTATGCCCTCGTGGCTTACAATATGGGGCCAGGTGCCACAGATGCGATTATGAAGCGCCTAAAAGCCCAAGGAAAAAATCCGAATGATTGGATACAGGTATATGATTTTCTTTACCGTAATCAATCGCACAATACGCGTTATAAGCAAGCGATCCAATACGTCACTCGTATTCGTGCTTATTTAGAACATATTAAAACGACACCAAGTTTGGTGAGTATTTAACAAAAAAAGCTTACCTAAAGGTAAGCTTTTTTTTTGTTTAAAAAGTCTTAAGTAGTTTGCTCTAAAACTTTTTTGAACAAATCTTTTTGTTCTTGGCTTGGCTTCGCTGTTTGTAAAGCCATCAATTGAGACATATCGCCTTGAACTTTGATTTTACCAGTCATAAATGCTTGCATAGCAGCAGCCATGTCAAACTCTAAGAATACTTTGCGTAAAGTATCCGCATCTAAGTTTAAAGTTGTTTTAGCATTCGCAGAAGCGCCTTTTTGGATCTTACCGCTATCAAGCGCTAATTCAGTCGTTCCTTCGCTACCTGTTACTACAAGATTCAATGCTAGATTTGCTAATGATGGTGGTAAGTTCAAATCACCAGCTTCAGCTGTAAGTTTCTCAACGTTTGCAAACCAATCATCAGTTAAAAATGCAGGCATGTTCTTTCCTCGATGTATTTATTCAATTTATTGCGTTACCTATCCAAGATAACAACATGTAGAAGCTTTACGCTTGAGAGAGTTATAGCATGATATTTTCCAAATGCGATACGTTTTTTTGTACTCGGCGTTCGATTTTTTTTGTAAATAAAACTATTCGTCTAAATATCATCAAATCTTTATTTTTTCACAAGTTTGTCAATGATTTTTTGTATCGGTACTACGACCTAAAGTGACAAAAAACATCATTTTGTAAATCGACTCAACACCTTCATTAAAATGTAAAAATCTAAGAAATAAAAAAAGCACTTCGAAAAGTGCTTTTTAAATTAAGACGAGTTATTCAGCAGCAAAACCGAGATTGACCATGCTAATACGCTTATTTGGTGTGTCCCCTTCGGCTGTTGAACAAGTTACATCAAAATCAACTTCACGTTGTCCATCTAAGGCTTCAAAATCGAAAAGATCTCGGTCGGCCAATTGCGATGGCGAGACATTCTGTAACGCGCCAAAAATGCTGTGTAAACGTTTTGGATGAGCTTTATCCCATTCACGCAACATATCATTGATGATTGCACGCTGTAAGTTTTCCTGCGAACCGCACAAGTTACATGGAATAATTGGGAATTTGCGCATTTCAGCGTATTTGATGATGTCTTTCTCTTCAACATACGCCAAAGGACGAATCAAAATATTCTTTTTATCCGATGAAAGTAGTTTTGGTGGCATCGCCTTTAAACTACCACCATGGAATAGGTTCAAGAAGAACGTTGCCATAATATCATCACGATGATGACCTAAGGCAACTTTGGTCGCGCCAATTTCTTGAGCAAAACCATATAAAGAACCACGGCGCAAGCGTGAGCACACTGCACAATAGGTTTTACCTTCAGGTGTAAGCTTTTTGGTAATGCTATATGTATCTTTTTCTAAGATGTAGTACGGAATGTTATTTTCTTCTAAATAACGGGGTAATACATCCTCAGGGAACCCGGGTTGTTTCTGATCAAGATTCACAGCCACAACATCAAAATTGATTGGTGCTATGCGTTTAAACTGCAGGAGAATGTCCAGCATGGTATAGCTATCTTTACCACCTGAAATACATACCATGACCTTATCGCCATCCTCAATCATTTTGTAGTCACGGATTGCATGACCTACTTGACGACGAAGTTTTTTCAATAAACGATAATATGCAGAACTCGTAGGTGGCTCTGGCTTAAAATTAAATCCTTGGTTGGATTCAACTGGCGAGTACATAGACGACATTAACCATAAAAAAAATACTGCGCAATTTTAGCCGATTCAGTGCTTAATCGCATCTAAAGAATCTGTTTTTTACATCTAATTTTTATTTTTTCATAACACTGTCTTATTCACGCATCTAAAATGGACGCTTGGGTTCATTTTTTAGTCGAATTGCTTATCTTTTGGACTTTTCCACAGTTTTCCACAAAACCTGTGGATAAAATTGTGGACTTTTTAGGGGTTGACAAAGTTTTGGCAAGATAAGATGGTGCTTTCCCTCAGATTGATCATTTTTTAACCACTATTCTATATCCTTAAAATTCAATAACTTATATGTGTCAAGCAGTTGTTTATAAATAAAAATAAATAATTTTTTTGGATATTAAGCCAACAATTAAGACTTGATTTTTTCACAACGAATTGTTAAAAAACATTACATAGTCGAGAGACATCTCCATTGCAGAAAATCACCCACATATCATTTAGGGACAAAAATAGTGTTCGAATGATGAAAACTACAAATAAAATAAAAGTCATAGCGTTATTTGGGTGTGTGAATTTTCTAATATTCTCGCCACAGGCTTCTGCAGGTCAAACAATCTATCAGCTGAAAGATTCAAACGGTACTACTGTTCTGACCAACCGCAAAAACAAATACAACCATCTTAAAGTTGAAAAGAAAACCTACTATCCAGACAGCAATATTCATAGTTACAGCAATTGGGGAAGCAACGAAGCATCAGTTCTCCCAAGCCATAGTAAAAATCGAAATGCCTTTGATGGCTATATTCGCCAAGCAGCTCAACGACACGGCATTTCTGAGGGTCTCATTAAAGCGGTGATGCACACCGAGTCTGGTTTTAATATACATGCACGCTCCCCTGTTGGTGCTCAGGGTCTTATGCAATTGATGCCTGCGACTGCACAACGATTTAATGTCAATAATGCATATGATCCTGAACAAAATATTTTCGCTGGTGCAAAATATTTGGCTTGGCTATTGAAACGCTTTAATGGCAATACGCAATTGGCATTAGCGGGTTATAATGCTGGCGAGGGAAATGTTGCTAAATATGGTGGAATACCGCCCTTTCGTGAAACTCAAGACTATGTCAGACGTGTACTCAGTCGTTACAATAATTTATACGCCAATGGTGTAGGCTCAAATCCAACCAATAGTTATTCAGCTTCAGCATCTTCTAAGTCAAGTACACCGAGCTATAACAATCAGAATTTATCAGCTCAAGTGACTGCACCAGCTAAGCCAAAGTCACCTCCTCGCCAAATTATTGTGGCCGCTGATGGCAGTTTTACTGACGCACCAGCTGGTTCATATTCTACAAATAATGCCACAGCATCAGCGAAAATCTATATTTCGAATTAATCTCAATTTTTTTTCGTTATATTTTTTATTTTTATCTTGAAATTTTCCCTATTCGAAAGCATATTTGAGTTAGGTTTTTTAATTCAAAAAGCTTATTAAATTTTATTTATAAGAGGATTTTCTCGATGATGCGGATTGGTTTGTTTTTGCTGACCAACCTCGCGGTACTGGTGGTAGCTGGCATAATCTTGTCACTCTTCGGTGTCGGTAGTTACCATGGCGCGGGTGGCTTGAATCTTGGCAATTTACTTGTGATCTGTTTTGTCTTTGGTATGGTGGGTTCTTTAATCTCCCTATTCATGTCAAAGTGGATTGCAAAGAAAACCACAGGTACAGAGTTAATTGATCCCAATGCTCCACGCAACCAAGCGGAAGCATGGTTACTCAATGAAGTGGCACAACTTTCTCAACGTGCTGGTATTAAAATGCCAGAAGTTGGTATTTTCCCATCTTATCAATCAAATGCCTTCGCAACCGGTTGGAACAAAAACGATGCTTTAGTCGCTGTTTCAACAGGCTTATTGGAACGCATGAATAAAGATGAATTACGTGCAGTGTTGGCGCATGAAATTGGTCACGTTGCAAATGGTGACATGGTCACCCTTGCTTTAGTCCAAGGTGTAGTCAACGCGTTTGTGATGTTCTTCGCACGTATAGTCGGCGACTTTGTAGATCGCAACGTATTTGGTCGTGAAGAAGGTGAAGCACCGGGCTGGAGCTATTTCCTCATTACAATCGTGTTAGATATCGTATTCGGTATTCTTGCTTCGGCAATTGTGATGTGGTTCTCTCGCTATCGTGAATATCGTGCTGATGAGGCTGGCGCGCGTTTAGCAGGTAAACAAGCGATGATCAGTGCATTACTTCGCTTACAAGCAGAAACTGAAATGCCAGATCAAATGCCTAAAGAAATGAAAGCTTTCTCAATTTCATCAGGTCGTGAAGAAGGATTCAGCCTTGCTGCACTCTTCCAAACACACCCAACAATTGAGCAACGTGTAGCAGCATTACAACAACTTGATTGTCCTTAATCTGCTTCTAAAAAAAGCCTCCATAGGGAGGCTTTTTTAATGGACTCAATCTATAAGACTTTAAATAGATTGAAACCATTGCCATAAGAACGTGACACCAAACCATAAGGCAACACCAAAAATAATTAAAAACAGAAGACCCAGTAAATCAGGAATATGAATCCAAATCCATGCCACGACAGGATTTCGCCAGAAGGCAGAGTTCTGCTGTTTACGCTCTAAGTTTTCATGTAAAAATGGGTGTACCACATGATGGTCTGAATGAATCTGATACTCTTCACGAATATGATCATGAACCACATCTAAAGCCTTGCGACTCGGTCGAATAAACACATCAAAGAGTGTACCTGCAACAGGGATTAAACCTACTACACCATCCATCACAGCAAGTTTAAGCACGCCATTCAATTTAGATTGGGGCACACCGATTTTTCGAGCTTGTAATACTGCATAACACGTAAGTACAAATCCAGCTACGTCACCCGCCACAGGAATCGTACTCAATGCTGCATCAGCCCCTACCCCTTGTTTAGTGAATGGAATTCTTACGACGGAATCCATCATGTTTGCGAACTTGGCAAGATCGCGTTCCATTTTGATGACTTCAGCTTGGGTTAATTTATTTTTATTTGTCATTTAAGCAACATCCTGCAAAGATACTCCATCAGTCATAGCCTTAGAATAAGAGTTGTGAAGCAATAAATAAATAGACCAATACACCAGTTGCATCACATATTGAAGTGACCAAGGGCGCAGATGCGCTTGCAGGATCGAGTCCTAATTTATTGAGTACAAATGGTAAACTCATCCCGATCAGACAGCCCATCATGACAATACCCATCATACTGATCGCAAGCACTAAAGCGACCATCATATCTCCACGGATATAGCCAAGAATTGAAACAGCTGCAGCCATCGTTGCACCCAAACATAGAGCAACCATCGCTTCACGACCAATCAACACAAGCCAATCCTTTGTTTTTACATCCCCAGTTGCGATTGCTCGAACCATCAAGGTTGCAGATTGGGAGCCTGCGTTACCACCACTCCCAACCAATAGCGGTAAAAAGAAAACCAAAACAATATGCGCAGCAATGATGTCTTCATAATGGGCGATCCCAATACTCGAAAGTAGGCTGCCAAAGACCAGAAATACTAGCCAAAAAACACGTTGTCTAAATAACAATAATATTGGTGCTGAACGAATACTGATATTTTCTTTAAGCTCTACCGCCCCACTTTTCAAAAAGTCTTCGGTAAATTCTTCTTGGAATACATCCATAGCATCATCATAAGTGACGATACCGAGTAGATGATCATCATGATCTAAAATGGGTAAGGCGATAAAATCATAGTGGCTTAATTTTTTTGCCACTGATTCCTGATCTTCATCCACCCGTCCGTAAATGACCTCAGTGGTCATGACTTCTTGTACCGTTTTATCCAAAGGTGCTTGCACAATTTCTCGAAGAGAAATTACACCCTCAAGTTTCTGAAATTGATTGGTAATATAGATCAGATATAAGGTTTCAGTATCTTTGGCGGAATGGCGCAAAATCTCTAAAGCTTGTTGCATTGAGATGTCTGATGGCAAAGTGACATAATCAGATGTCATGATCGCACCAGCCGTTTCCTCAGCATACAGTGCCAAAGATTGAACTTGCTGCTTTGTTTCTCGATCTAAATTCGCAAAAACAAATGTTTTTATTTGATCCGGTAAAGCTTTGTACAAATCAGTTCGAGCATCTGAATGCATTGAACCAATTAACTGGACTGTACTTTTACCGTCCATTTTTTTAACCAACTGTACTTGATGATTGAGTGGCAGAAATTCAAATACATATGCTGCGTTTTCTAAATGGTGGATAAGTTGTATTTGTTGATCAATTTCTAATTGCTGTAAAAACAAAGCCAAATCTGCAGGATTAATCGTATCCGCAATATGATCAATCTGAGCGACATCAGAATTGATCAATGCTTGTTGTAATGCTTCAATTTTATGATCTTGTTTAATTTGATCCATAATCGCTTCATTTATTATCGTTTAGAATTACGCAAGGCATGCTAACACTAATTGAAAATGTTAGTGCGTATTGATCTTGTCAAAGACTGATATTTAAAAATGGATTAGATCAACCGCATTACCATACTCGCTGTACTGCGGATACCATATTAAGTTTCAGATGCTGATTTTGATTTATATTTGAAAATATTCCGAACGATAACAAACATAAAGGGAATAAAGACAAGAACTAAAATTGTGCCGAAAATTACCCCTCCAAGGACACTGACACCAATTTCTTGACGACTGGCAGCACCCGCACCTGATGCAAATACCAAAGGTATAACCCCTGCACCAAAAGCAAGTGAAGTCATTAAAATTGGACGTAAGCGTAAACTTGCACCTTGTAAAGCAGCAGCAATCGCGTTAGCTCCACGCTCCTGAGCCATTGCCGCAAATTCAACAATCAAGATGGCATTTTTACATGACAACCCAATCGTCGTAAGTAACGCAATTTGGAAGTAAATATCATTTGGAAATCCGACCAAACTACTAAAAATAATATTACCGCCAATACCCAATGGAATAGCAGCAATCACAACAGAAGGTATCGACCAACTTTCATATAAGGCAGCCAAACATAGAAAGATAAAGCCAACAGAGATGAGATAAAGCCAAATGGCTTGTGTACTCGATTGTTGCTCTTGAAACGATAATCCACTCCACGCTAGCCCAACCCCGTCCAATTGATCAACCATAGACTTGATATCACGCATTGCAGCACCACTGCTCACATTTTTTGCAGTGTCAGCTTCCATTTGTAGCGCGGAATAACCTTGGAAACGAGTCACCACATCAGGGCCTCCATCCCAATCCACAGTGGCAAAATTACCAAATGAAATCATTTGATTTTGATTGTTTCGTACAGACCATAAATTGATATCTTCAGGCTTTGAACGATACTCGGCATCACCCTGCATCATGACGCGTTTAATACGTCCGCGATCAATAAAGTCGTTCACATAGGAACCACCCCAAGCTGCAGCCAAAGTGCTATTAATCGCAGATTGTGAAAGACCATTCGCCATCACTAATTTTTGATTGATATTCACTTTCAACTTGGCTTTATCTGGATTAGAGCGTTTGCCCAAATTTTCAAAAGTTGTGAAGTTGATTGCCTGTCGCTCTAGCGCTTGAAATTGATCTTCTAAATACTGTCGTCCTTGTCCATTTAAATCTTGAAGCCAAAACTCGATACCGTTGGTATCGCCAAGACCACTTACAGAACCTGGTAAGCTCACCATAATCCGAGCGCGACTGTCTTTTCTAAAGAACTCCATCGCTCGTTCACGAATGGCTTGTGCAGAGTTTGCCTCGCCCGGACGATCATCCCAATGATGTAATGCTACAAATCCTGTTCCTAAATTTTGACCCGTTCCTGAAAAATTTCGTCCATAACGAATTTGAACCAACCTAACATTCTGTTTTTCTTGTTCAAGAAAATACTCTCGAATACTTTCACCAACAAGCTGACTTTCTGTCATAGGTGCGCCTTCAGGTAAACTGAATTGGACACTGATAAAACCTTGATCTTCACTTGGAATAAAGCTGGTTGGAAGCGACTTATAAAACAAAGCAAAAATCACAATTAACCCAGCAAAACTGGTTAAAACGATCCATTTTAGTGACAGGCTTTTTTCAACCCACTTTAGATAATGCAATCGTAATGATTCCATTTTTGCGTTAAACCATTTCGCCCATTTTGTTTCTTTTTGTTTGGGTTTAAGAATAATCGCACACAATGCAGGTGTGAGAATTAACGCGACCAACAATGACAGTGACATGGCTGCGATCAAGGTAATTGAAAACTGACGGTATATAACCCCTGTCGATCCTGTAAAAAAAGCCATCGGAATAAATACTGCAGTTAGCACCACTGTAATTCCAATTAAAGCCCCCGTCATCTCTTGCATAGATAAGATGGACGCTTGCTTTGCAGATAGCCCCTTTTCATGCATCAAACGTTCGACATTTTCGACCACCACAATTGCATCATCTACAAGCAATCCAATCGCAAGAACTAAGGCAAAAAGTGTCAACGTATTGATGGTCATTCCGAGTGCAAATAAGACGGCGAAAGTGCCCAAAATAACAATTGGAACCGTGACCGTTGGAATAAGTGTTGCGCGCCAGCTTTGTAAAAAGATAAACATGACCAACACGACCAAGATAATGGCTTCAACTAAGGTCTTTACAACTTCTTTAATGGACTCTTGAACAAACGGCGTGTTATCTCGTGGGTAGACAATTTGATAGCCTTCAGGAAGTTTTTTCTTAATGTCCTCAAGTACTTCTTTAATTTTAGCTGAGGTTGCAAGAGCATTTGCACCAGAGGACATTGAAACAGCCAAGCCTGCTGAAGGTGATCCATTAATGGTATTAAAAGCTTGATAATTTTCAGCACCTAACTCAACGCGTGCTACATCTTTTAAATAAATAAAACTTCCATCAGGGGTCGCTTTGACAATGATATTTTTAAATTCATCGACTGTTCTTAGTCGTGATCCAGCGGTAACTTTTGCATTAAGATACTGGTCTGCTAGTGTCGGTAAATCTCCGATTCCACCTGCAGCAACTTGTGTATTTTGTGCTTCAATTGCAGCACGAATATCACTAGGCATCAACTGATATTGTTTTAGTAAATTCGGATCTAACCAAATACGCATGGCATATTGAGAACCAAAGACATCAACCTCACCAACACCTTCTACACGCGCAATTTCTGGTTCAATGTGATCAGCCAAATAATCTGACAACGCAATATTGTTACTTTGGTTCGTAGTGTCATATAACCCCACCACCATAAAGGTGTCACCTAAGGATTTATAAACATTGACCCCTTGACGCTGCACATCTTCAGGCAAACGATTGATCACGCCATTAATGCTATTTTGAACTTGGACTTGTGCTGTGTCTGGATCAGTTCCATTTTCAAAACTTAAACTAATTCGACTATTTCCAGATGCATTACTGGTAGAGCTAAAATAAAGTAAGTTATCAATTCCTTTAATTTGTTGTTCTATGACCTGTGTGACACTTTCCTCAACTGTTTCGGCATCAGCTCCTGTGTAAGTTGCTGATACAGTAATTCTTGGCGGAGCAATATCAGGATAGCGTTCTACCGGTAAGCTCATCACCGCAAATATACCAATTGCCATGACAATAATCGCAAGTACGCCAGCAAAAATAGGTCGTTCAATAAAGAACTTAGATAACATAGTCGTTAAGCCGTCAAAAGAATTCTAGAAAGTGTTTTCATTAAAATATATAAAAATTTAATTGATATTCAGTGACTATGAATAAAAAAACAAGAACTAATAACAGAAACGATCAACATTGATCGAATTAAGAAGAAAATATGAAGCCTTTATCTTGAACCGCTTATCTGATCCTTATGAAAAAAATATGCGCAATTTCTCAAAAGTAAAAAACTTCTAAAATTACGCAGCATTAATGCCATCACCCCCTCCCAATTTGAGGATAGTCATATTCAATTTTTTAAAACTATATTCGAGGTACAAAAATACGAATGATTTGGGGGAAATGATGAAAAAAGCTCTTCTAACACTGGCGCTCAGCACCTATTTAGCAGCTTGTGGTGGTTCGGATAAATCCGCAAAAAATGATGATCAGATTAAAATAGGAATACTTACTGACAGCCCAGTAGCAGGTGCGACGTATATCGTGAATGGCAATAATGACAATGCGAAGAAAACCAATGCAAATGGGGAATTTGAATATCAAGATGGAGATGTCATTACATTTAAAATTGGTGATATCGAAATTGGTACTGTACAAGGCTTAGCTCGTGTGACACCGAATGAACTCGTGGATGAAGATTTAAATACAGATGAACGTAACAAGAGAATTATCAATCTACTGATTTTTTTACAATCATTGGATATCGATGAGGATAAAGAGACCATACAAATCCCAGATGATGTTTCAACTCTCTCGCCTTCAGCGATTGATTTCAGCAACACGACAAGTGATTTTAGAGAGCGACTTCAAGGTCAAATTATCAATATTCCTGAAATTGCCTCCAATATAGTAGTCAGTGAAGAGCAAGCTAAAGAACATTTTAGCGGCTCAATGCTCAAAGACATTCAAGGCGTATGGTATGCAAAAAATGATGAGTCTGAAATTGTGTTATTTATTGGAGAGAATGGCGAATATATGCTCGGTGAACCAATCCCGAACGAGCCTAATAGTTCTTCAAATGGCATGGAATACGCCAAAATAAATCTAGATGCCCTAAGTGGAAGTTTATACGCTTCTTCAATAAATAGTACTACGCCTGTGATTGATACCAATGAAGATTGGGGACTTCTCGATCATGGGGAATCGCGTTCAATGAAACTATCTTTTGACGGTTCTGTACTTAAGATTTCTGAAGCTCAAAATCCTGATGAAAGTGCAGAGTTTACGCGAGTTCCTCGAAATAATAGTGGAATTGTAGGCGCATGGCAGTCCTCAAGTGGTAAACAAATTTTCGTATTTAATTCTAATAACACTTTCATTATGGTAGATGCTATTGGCGATGATCAACCAGATCCATATGACGGACCTTGTGGTGGCCCTGGTATTGAGTATGGTCGTTATCAATTACGCGACAACAAGCTCTTTGTTACCACGCCCCTCAGCATTGATACAAATGGTTGTGCTGGATTATCCGATACAGACGCGCATTTAGGCTTACCATTACAAATCTCTACTCAAAGTTTAAGCTTTACCGTAGCTGATGAAGGCACATTTACACTGACCAGAATGAATTAATTTTATCCCCCTTCAACATCTTCGTTAAAGGGGGATTACTCAATGTGCTGAAAAGCATCAATAAATTCGATCAAAATCCGCATCATTTCAGCTTGTGAGGAGCATCCTAACTTCTGATAAATCGTTTTCAGATATGTCCGCAGCGAACTCAGCGTAATCCCACATTTCAAAGCAATATTTTCAAGATGCTGATCGTCCATAAAATGCTGACAAATTTCAATTTCTCGAGCTGTCAGTTGGAATGTTGACTTCAGTAATGTTTTAGACAAGCGTTTTCGATCCTGCATTTTTGATAAGAATAATGCAATTTGATTATTGTCTAAGATCATTGAAGCTGACAGCACCTTAAGTGGTGAGACTGTGATTAAGTACGCTGATTGATGTCCATCGCTGTATAATTGCATTGCACCCCCAACTTGTTCTTGATCATGCCTCTCTAATGAATAACGCTCATTCTTTTTGAATGTGCTCTGCACTAATTTTTTTAATTGAGTATTATAAGGCTCGATTATTTTTAATCTGTTATGCAAATCTATTTCAATCATACTCGTATCATTCAAACAATCCCTCGCATACTGATTCACAAATTTAACTTCTAGATCAGATTGAATGATGAGTACACCCACATTCAACTTATCTAAAATTTCGGTGTAATTACTTCTATCATGTTGAAGATGCTTAATTTGTCGATGAATTTGAATTGCTCTTCTAAAGTGTTTAGCGATTCGTTCTAAACTTTGTAATTCAGCAGCCTCATAAGCAACTGCATCTGATGGTCGATGTACCGCAAGTACGCCCCATTTATATTTTCCATACTCTAGCAATACCCCACTAAGATGACAGATGTTTGAAGGAACTAAACAATATTCATAAAAGCTTTTCAAATCCTCATTATCTGTTTCAGCGTATGATCGACAATCAATTTGATAGGCATGCTCTAATCCATAGGTATTCATTAACTCACCATGAATGCGCATGTCTACGACATCTAAGTTATACGTTTGATAATTTTGAATTCCATCAATCGGGATATTAATAGTGTAAATAAAATTTTGTTCGGGCCGAAGCTGATCAAAGTAAGTAAAGATCGCCGTTGAACTCTGTGTAAATTCCACGACCTGTTTTAAAACATTTTCCCAGTGATGTGGCTTTAAGGCAGCCTCATAAATTTCTTCTATGATTTGATTTTCTTGAACAGTTAACATCATCACCCCCAATCATGGTGTTAATGTTCCTTTAGATTAGCGCTCTACTAGGCTTTTATTCAATATTTACAATAGTATTCAAATATTTATCAGACAGATGACAAAAAAATCCCCGCTTAATGCGGGGATTTTTTAGGCTGTGGGATGAATTACATCATACCGCCCATACCACCCATACCGCCCATGTCAGGCATAGCTGGTTTATCTTCTGGGATCTCTGTAATCATGCACTCAGTTGTTAACATTAAGCCCGCAACAGATGCAGCATGTTCAAGAGCAGAACGAGTTACTTTCGCTGGATCAAGGATACCCATCTCTAGCATATCGCCGTATTCACCAGTCGCAGCGTTATAACCAAAGTTGCCTTCGCCATTTTTAACTGCATTGATCACTACAGATGGTTCGTCACCTGCATTAGATACGATTTGACGAAGTGGCGCTTCAATCGCACGACGAAGGATGTTGATACCTACGTTTTGATCATCGTTAATACCCGTTACACCATCCAGTGCTTTAGCTGCACGTACTAATGCAACACCACCACCCGCAACAACACCTTCTTCAACAGCAGCACGAGTTGCATGAAGAGCATCGTCTACACGATCTTTCTTCTCTTTCATTTCAACTTCAGTTGCAGCACCGATTTTAATCACTGCTACACCGCCAGCTAATTTAGCAACACGCTCTTGAAGTTTTTCTTTGTCGTATTCTGAAGTTGATTCTTCGATTTGCGCACGAATTTGTTGAACACGCTCAGCAATTTGATTCGCATCGCCTGCACCATCAACAATCACTGTGTTTTCTTTAGATACAGTTACTTTGTGTGCAGTACCTAAATGTTCAAGTGTTGTTTGATCTAACTGCATACCGATTTCTTCAGAAATCACAGTACCACCAGTTAAGATCGCGATATCTTGAAGCATTGCTTTACGACGATCACCGAAGCCTGGTGCTTTAACAGCACATACTTTGATGATGCCACGCATGTTGTTTACAACAAGCGTTGCAAGTGCCTCACCTTCGACATCTTCAGCGATGATAAGAAGTGGTTTACCTGTTTTCGCAACTGCCTCAAGAACAGTAATCAACTCACGAATGTTGCTTACTTTCTTATCAACAAGAAGGATAAATGGGTTTTCCAATTCAGCAGTCAATGTATCTTGTTTGTTTGCGAAGTATGGAGAGATATAACCACGGTCAAACTGCATACCCTCTACAACATCTAGAGAATCTTCAAAGCCTGAACCTTCTTCAACAGTGATTACACCTTCTTTACCCACTTTTTCCATCGCTTGAGCGATCAGTGAACCAACAGTCGTATCAGAGTTCGCAGAAATCGAACCAACTTGTTCAATCGCTTTAGAATCAGATGCTGGTTTAGCCGTTGCTTTAATATCTGCAACAACAGCTTTAACTGCAATATCAATACCGCGTTTCAAGTCCATTGGGTTCATACCCGCAGTTACTGACTTGATCCCTTCGTTCAAAATTGCTTGAGCTAAAACAGTTGCCGTTGTAGTACCGTCACCTGCGATGTCATTTGTTTTAGAAGAAACTTCACGAACAAGTTGAGCACCCATGTTTTCAAACTTGTCTTTTAATGTTATTTCTTTCGCTACAGAAACACCATCTTTAGTGATGTGTGGCGCACCGAATGAACGATCGATAACAACGTTACGGCCTTTAGGACCAAGTGTAACTTTAACCGCATCTGCAAGGATATTCACACCTGCGATCATTTTTGTGCGAGCTGAATCACCAAACTTAACGTCTTTAGCTGACATATTTGACTCCGAATATTATTAAAATTACTAAATCTGATTGATTAAATGAGTAGTATTAAAAAGAATAAATTAGCCTTCTAAAACAGCTAAAATATCTGACTCTTTCATGATTAATAGTTCTTCGCCATCTACTTTCACAGTTGTTCCTGCATAAGTACCAAACAATACCTTGTCACCTACTTTTACATCTAAAGCGCGAACGCCATTGTCAGTGATCTGACCATTACCAACTGCAATAATTTCACCTTGAGCAGGTTTTTCTGCAGCAGAACCTGGCAATAAAATGCCGCCAGCTGTTTTTGTTTCTTCTTCAACACGACGAATTACTACACGGTCATGTAATGGACGAATGTTGCTCATAAAAATACTCCATCAGACTAAGTCTTTTGATTAATAGTCGTGATCTTAATTTCCTTAGATCACCACCAAAATTATTTGATGTCACTTTTGTGGGGATGGAAAAAATTGCTTCAAGGGGAAAATGAAAAAAAATTTAATTTTTTGTATTTTTTTTAGGCATTTCGATAGTTTAGCCTTCATTCCGATTTGCAACTAAATAAAATTTCTTGAATCTCGAATCAAAGCGATATTCACGCACCTTCAGTTTTTCATCAATTAGATTAAAACTATTAGAAAAGTCATGATGTAAACGATGTGACGTAGCGGTACCTGCATGAATATCCAATATTGGATGTTGAGCATTAAGTTGGAAAATCTTATTCAGATCATAAACAGCAGATACATGTAAATGACCATGTAGAATTGCATTCAACCCTGAGCTTGCCCATGTCTTTAGGGCTTTTTCAGTATTTTTAGGACGATCTTTAGACATATTTATACCATGATCACCACTATAGAAAGGTTGATGCGTAAGCAGAATTTTTAATTTATCTTGAGGAGCCAATTTCATTTTTTGATTAATTTCCTGAATTTGAAACTCAGTAATACGACCTTTCGTATGATACTTAGGATGAATTGTATTGATTCCTATAATATAAAAATGCTCAGTCTCTAAGGTCTGTTCCATTTCACCAAAAAACAACTTATACCGATGAAACGGACTTAAAAATCTGCGCCATAAATGAAACAAAGGAATATCGTGATTACCCGGAATCACAATATAAGGAACATTAAGTTCTTCTAGAAATTTTTTGCAGTGATAAAACTGTGAAAATCTTGCCCTTTGAGTGAGATCACCACTGACCACAATAGCTTCGATCAAATGTTCTGCAACAAAGTGAGCAATTGCATCTAAACAGTCTTGTTGCTCAGTTCCAAAATGCAAATCAGACAAATGTAAAATCATTGTGGCACCATCAAGGTCAGTGCATTTCTTTCAACATGAATATCTAATGGTGAATCCAGTTGAATAATTTCTCCATCGATTGCTACTGTCATTTTTTTTTGATGAGAACGTATACGCACATGATCCGCACTGAAACTATATACGTCTGCTGCCTGATCTAATTTTCCACGAACGAGTTGGATGAGTGTTTTAAAAATACTCAGCTTATCCGTGCGAGCAAGCACAACTCCCGCAACCCGACCCTCTTCTGCCGTTTTAGCGATATTGAGGTTCATTTCTTTTAATTGAAGTTGGTTATTGCCTAAAAATAATAAAGGGGTTTTAACTGCATAATTTACACCATCCACCTCAATTTCTAACTTTAATTCTTTACGATCACGAATCAACACATCTAAGCCAGAAGTATAGGCATGTAATGGCAGACGCCCTAGTTTTTGGTTATATAACTCTCTTTTTTTAATAAACAATGGATAAAGACCCAAACTCGCATTATTTAGATAAATAGCATCATTAATTTTTGCCACATGCACTGCTTTAGGCTTACCTTCAACCACAAGTTTTGCAGCTTCGAGAATATCTAAAGGAATATTTAAAACCCGTGCAACATAATTGAATGTGCCTAAAGGTAAAATTGCCAAAGGGATGGTTTGATGTAATAAATAATTAGCCACAGAATTTAACGTTCCATCTCCCCCGGCAACCACAATTACCCCCTGATTATCATGATTTAAATGTCGAAGATGAACTTTTTCGATGAGTGCTTGAATACTCATTTCTGATGCAATATCAAAAACTTGTATTTCAAAACCTAGATCTGTCCAATAACGCATGAGTTGCTCATAAATTTGATCATTATTGGTGGCATGAAATCCAGATTTTTCATTAAAAATCATAGACAAAGGCTTAAGCATTGAATTCATTTTATGGCTTTAAAAATTGAATTACTTTAAAATTTCGTCTATTTACTACTCAATTAAAAGCCAATTTATGTAATTTTTAAATGACGTTCATTTGATTTTTCGATGATGAGAATTGATCTCAAAATTTAACCAAACTATTGTTTAATATAAATATTTTAACTAAAAATACTAAACATAAAAATTAAACATGAAAAAGAAATCATTCATTTTTAAAAAAAATATATAATGATTACATACACTTAATACCATCAAAGTCTTAAGCGGTATTTCAGCCTTTGGTCTTATTTTTTTTATGAAAATATGCTTTAATACAGCCACTTTTTTTTCATACTGAATCTAGAGTCTGCAAACCAGCATCTAGATATTATTTGTACACCACATTGTACACTTTTGATATAGGCCTCACCATGACCCAAGTGAACGCACCAGAATTCGTTCGTCACCCTAAGCTTATTGCTTGGGTGGAAGAGATTGCTAAACTAACAAAACCAGCAAAAATTGAATGGTGTGACGGTAGCGCAGAAGAATATCAACGTTATATCGACTTGATGATCGCTAACGGCACAATGCAAGCGCTTAACCAAGAAAAGCACCCTGGTTCATATCTTGCAAACTCTGATCCTTCTGACGTTGCTCGAGTTGAAGACCGTACTTTTATCTGCTCTGAAAACAAAGAAGATGCTGGCGCAACTAACAACTGGGAAGCTCCAGCGGTTATGCGTGAAAAATTAAACGGTTTATTTGACGGTTCTATGAAAGGTCGTACTTTGTACGTTGTACCTTTCTCTATGGGTCCTTTAGGTTCTCATATTGCTCACATTGGTATCGAACTTACTGACTCTCCTTATGTTGCAGTCAGCATGTCTAAAATGGCTCGCATGGGTAAAGCTGTTTATGACGTTCTAGGTACTGATGGCGAATTTGTTCCATGTGTACACACTGTAGGTGCACCATTGGAAGAAGGTCAAAAAGACGTTGCTTGGCCTTGCAACAAAGAAAAATACATCGTGCATTACCCAGAAACTCGTGAAATTTGGTCATTCGGTTCTGGTTACGGCGGTAACGCATTGCTTGGTAAAAAATGCTTAGCATTACGTATCGCATCATTCATGGGTCGTCAACAAGGCTGGTTAGCTGAACACATGCTCATCCTTGGTGTGACAAATCCACAAGGTGAAAAACACTACATCGCAGCTGCATTCCCATCTGCTTGTGGTAAAACAAACTTTGCAATGTTAATTCCACCAGCAGGTTATGAAGGTTGGAAAATTGAAACTGTAGGTGACGATATTGCTTGGATCAAACCAGGTGAAGATGGTCGCTTATATGCAATCAACCCTGAAGCAGGTTTCTTCGGTGTAGCGCCTGGTACTAACACGAAGACGAACCCGAACTGTATGGCTACGCTTCATAAAGACGTGATCTATACAAACGTTGCTGTGACTGACAACGGTGAAGTATGGTGGGAAGGTCTTTCTAAAGAAGCGCCTGCTAACCTAACTAACTGGAAAGGTCAACCACACACTGGTGAAGAAAAAGCGGCTCATCCAAATGCGCGTTTCACAGTTTCAGCTGGTCAATGCCCTTCTATTGATGCTGACTGGGAAAATCCAGCAGGTGTTCCAATCTCTGCGTTCATCTTTGGTGGTCGCCGTGCGGACACAGTGCCTCTAATTTCAGAAGCATTTGACTGGGTTGACGGTGTTTATAAAGCTGCAACGATGGGCTCTGAAACAACTGCTGCTGCTGTTGGTCAACAAGGTATTGTTCGTCGCGATCCATTTGCGATGCTTCCATTTGCTGGCTACAACATGGCTGACTACTTCACGCATTGGTTAGAAATGGGTGAGAAAGTTGGCGAGAAAGCTGCAGCTGCTGGTAACAAGCTTCCTGGTATTTACAATGTGAACTGGTTCCGTCGTGATGCTGAAGGCAACTTTGTATGGCCTGGTTTCGGTCAAAACATGCGTGTTCTTGAGTGGATTATCGATCGCTGTGAAGGTCGTGCTGACGCTGTTGAAACTCCAATTGGTCGTGTTCCAACATACGAACAGTTGAACTGGACTGGTTCTGACTTTACGAAAGAACAATTTGACCTTGTGACTTCTCAAGACAAAGATCAATGGATCAAAGAACTTGAAAGCCACACTGAATTATTCAACAAACTTGGTGATCGTTTACCAGAAGCGTTGAAAAAACGTCAAGCTGAGCTTTTAGAAGCGGTTAAATCTGCTTAAGCATGATGAGAAAAAAGGTCACTTCGGTGACCTTTTTTTTACTTCAAACAAACTGAATAAAGTGTATTTAGTAACGTTTATTAGTACCAATAAGTTGTCACACTTATGGCATACTGATTTAAACAGCTTATTAGGATCGAATAATGAAAAAAATAGAAATGATTGGCTCTTGTTTAATCGCCCTTATGCTTACAGCCTGTCAATCTGTTCCGCGACAGCACAATGGAGCTACAGGATATCAAATTGAAAATAAATCAGAGAATTCTGCCACTATTTCGTATACCCTCTCTGCACGTGCCAACCAAAATATTGATGAACACAAATTGCAACGCACTTGCCAACAAGTTTTAGGACATACTCAACAGTATAAAACCACCATTTTGAGTGTAAATGAAATTGCCAATCCCAATTACAAAACTCAAGAAACTCAACAGGTTCAAATTGGCCAATCACGAACATCTTTCGGACTCTCAAACACTCAAAGTCTATACAGCAATGAAGACTACAATACACGTCTTTCTTTAGAAACTAAGCCTAGTCTCTTACAAGTGGTTCGCTTTAACTGCACACTCTAAACTTAAGACACTCAATGTACTTCATTGAGTGTCTTATAAAAACTGACATTTCTAAATTCAGGTGATTCATCTAAGTCTGGCCATGTCGTTGCACTGCGCTCATCAAGCTTTTCATACTTCGGATGACTAAAGTTTTTCACACGACTATCCGCCACCCATACCTCGGGTGCAAATTTTAAAAACTCATCTAAGAAGAAACGATTGCAATGGTCATACAACACATCAGCCGCCAACAAGATATCAACCTGCTCAGCTTTATATAAGTCATCCAAATATTCAAGCTCAACATCATTCAATTCAGCATTGGCACGACACGCATCCAAACTAACTTGATCAATGTCACAACAAATGACTCGTTTTGCCCCAGCCATTTTCGCCGCAATAGCAACTACGCCTGAACCTGCGCCAAAGTCTAAAACCACTTTGTCTTTCACATGATGCGGTTCAGTCAATAACCATTGTGCCATTGCTAAACCTGATGCCCAACAGAAAATCCAATATGGAGTATCATTCCAAATACGACGAATAACTTCATCGTCTAGCTTATCGGTTGGAAAAATGGGTGGAATGAGCCAAAGTGAAATTGGTGTATCAGGCAATTGCTGTGCATGAAGTTCACAATGTGGAATCACATCATGTAAGGCTTTTAGTAAATGTTCAGGCGCTTTAGGAAATTGGAAAGTACAGCTCATTGGATTTTATTTTTAAATATACAAAATTTGAGTTTCAAATACGAAACCTAAATTAATAAAGAGAATTCCCTCTCCTTTTAAAGGAGAGGGTTAGCGAGAGGATTTATCTAACTCAATACCCTCACCCCGAACCTCTCCCTGAGCCGTATACGGCGCAAGAGAGGGAGATAATATTAACCTAAAGCTTTTTCAGCTGCTTCAACTGTTTGACGAATCAACGTTGTGATTGTCATTGGACCTACACCACCCGGTACTGGTGTGTAAGCTGAAGCAATATCTTCAATACCAACAAGTTGAATATCGCCCACACCACCGCCATCACGTGGATGGAAACCAGCATCAACAACTACTGCACCAGGTTTAATCCAATCTTTTTGAATCAATTCAGCTTTACCCACTGCACCCACAATGATATCCGCTTGCTTCACAAAGCTAGCAAGGTCTTGTGTTCGAGAGTGACAAATCGTTACAGTAGCATTCGCCTCGAGAAGCATAGCTGCCATTGGCTTACCCAAAATTGCAGAACGACCTACAACAACCGCATGCTTACCTGCGATTTCGATGTTGTTTTCTTTCAGAATCGTCATAATACCTGCAGGTGTCGCAGAACCGTAAGCCGCTTCACCCATTGCCATACGACCATAACCAAGGCAAGTAACACCATCCACATCTTTTTCAAGTGAGATCGCATCAAAACACGCTCGCTCATCAATTTGCGCTGGTACTGGATGTTGTAAAAGAATACCGTGAACATCAGGATTTGCATTGAGTTTTTCAATTTCAGCAAGCAATTGTTCTGTCGTCGTTTCTTTTGGTAGTTCAACTTTAAGTGAATCCATACCAACACGGCGGCATGCATTACCCTTCATACGCACATAAGTTGCAGATGCACCATCGTCACCTACTAAAATCGTCGCAAGAATTGGAGTACGTCCTGATTTTGCTTTTAACGCTTCTACGCGAGTTAACAAATCAGCCTCAATTTGTTTTGCCAATGCACGACCATCTAAAACTAATGCCACGGCACATCTCCCAAGTGTTGATATGAATCAATTTCGCACATTCTACATGAATATTTTAAATAATTTCCGTTATATGCTGTTTTTCTGCACATACGAATAAAAGCACTATTGTTTTTTTTTCAGAGCTTGTTAATATACGCATCAACAAGACATGGCGGGGTGGCAGAGTGGTCATGCAGCGGACTGCAACTCCGTGTACGCCGGTTCGATTCCGACCTCCGCCTCCATCTTGTTAAGCCCGAGTGGTGAAATCGGTAGACACAGGGGATTTAAAATCCCCCGCCCACAAAGCGTGCCAGTTCGAGTCTGGCCTCGGGCACCATTCTTCTAATAGAGAATAATGGTGTAAATAAAGAACCCAGCGTAAGCTGGTTTTTTTATGTCTGCATTTTCTTTAAACTCATCTGCTATAATCACTCATCTTCAGAATTTCATATTCAAATGAATCAAAATCAGCAAGTTGCTCAATATCTTCAAGAACTAAAACAACAATATCCTCAAGCGTTTAAAAAAAACTTCTTGCTCTATAGTCAGTTAAAGACCAAAGGGATTCTAGATGAGCGTAAAGAACTGATCCCGCTTGCACTTGCATTAATGATTTTCCTCCCTTGCTCATATTTGTTAACCCTTTTGCTTAAACAACACATTGTTTTTTTAGAAGGCTTTCAATCTGGCGGGAGTGCTGTGTTGTGTATCATGTTATTTTTTATGCTGATTACGCCAATCATCCTCAAACAGATCAAGCATAGTAGCATCTCAACTTACCAGCAACTTAAAAATACCCCATTCAAACTGACCATCCTCATTCTTTTACAAAGTTTAAATATCGCTTTTATGGAAAGTTGGTTCTTACAGGGAATTTTGTTTTATTTCGCTATGAATTTTGGTTTCGTTAAATTTTATAAAGAGAATTTATTCCGAGAAAATACTTCGAAAGAAAACTATTACTACATTCAAGAAATTCGTAGAGTGGCTTTCTGGAGTTATAAACAAAATTTTAAGCTTTACTTAAAACTAATCTTTTCATCCAAAAACTCAAAGCAGCATCAATTATTGATTGAACAAAAACAAAAAAATGCGCAACTTTATGTTCATTTGATGAACTATGAAAACAAATTGTGTATGCGCTACAAGCATACCGATATAGAAAAATATATCGATAGCATCATGTAGCGCTACGATCAACTTGCTTGCTGCATTACTTTAATTATATTCAAATTGGTATCATACGTTGTTGAGTGCAATCTGAGTTGATCAACTTGATACTTCTGTGAATGAATATCTGTTAAAAACAACCAATCTGCACTCAATTGCGTAGAATCAAAGCTCAATTTTAAATAGCCTCGTTGATTCAAATTACAAAAGCTTAATTCATCAATCAATTGGATAAACACTTGTTCAAATTGTTGCATTAAGTTCTCAGGTAAATTGAGATATTTCTCCATACCTGGTGAAGAAACTGAACTTGTTGCTAATTCAATCCCCACCTTCTCACCATTTTGTTGATGTAATGCAGACTCCCACGCATTATGTGTATCTCCAGCCAACACAACAACTTTCTTCTGATACTGCTCATACAAAGCATAAACACGCTCACGCTCAGCATAATAACCATCCCAAGCGTCTAAATTATAAGGAATCACGGTTAGGATTCTTAATAATTCAGCGTCAGTTAAGCTCGGGTCACTATTTTTATAACGCAATTTAATCGCGACCAACTCCATCAGACGTTTTTGAGCTTCTATTAAAAAGTTGTCATCTACCATTCCACTTTTGGCAACATTTAATATTTGCAATACTTCAGCAGGTACCAACATTTTCGCCATCAATACTTGCTGACCCAATACATTCCATATTGCACGAGAACTCTGAAGACTATTCGCCAACCAATTTAACTGATCTATCCCTATTAGCTGTCGCTGCTCATTCAATAATGCCGCTCTAAATTGCTCAACATTTAGATTTTCACCATCCATAAATGAAGCAAAAGCCAGTTGCTCATCTCGTGCCAACATACGTGTATCTAGCATATTAAGTTGAACTAAATCACCAAAATTAAACTGACGATAAATATGAAGAATATCGTTATTGCTTTTTTCGCGGATTGGCATCCACTCAAAATAAGCGGTTAGGGCTGCTGTTCTTCGTGCTACGAAATCTCCCTCTAAATCAGGTTGATGATTCTGCGCACCAGCTCTCCATGCATCATTTGTCAGCTCATGATCATCCCAAATCAGAATAAATGGATGACGTTGATGAACCGCTTGTAAATCAGGATCTGTTCGATATTTTGCATAACGTTTTCGATAATCTTCTAGACGGTAAATCTCGTTTTGATTATCCACATCGAGTGTTCTACCAAGCTTTTCGGCTTGTTCAGTTGCATACCCATCTTTGCCATATTCGTAAATATAGTCGCCCAGATGCAGCACAGCATCCACGTCCTGCTTCGCAATTTCACGATACACATAAAAATAACCAGCTGGATAATTTGAGCATGAGCATACGGCAAAGTTAACCGCATTGGTCTTGGTTGCTAAGGTCTTCGTACGACCAATTGGAGAATGTATCTGCCCATATTTAAATCGGTAATAATAACGAGTATCGGCACTCAAATTAAGTACATCGACTTTCAAGCAAAAGTCTTTTGCAGCAGAAGTCTTGATTTTCCCCATCTGAACAATATTTGAAAAATTCTCATCAAGTGCAATTTCCCAATCTAATTCATATGTTGCCGCCACATCTGTAGGTGTTATTCGCGACCAAAGAATTATTCGATCCTGTAATGGATCTCCACTCGCCACTCCATGCAAAAAATCAACTTTATGCTCATTGCTGGTTTGACCATCGCCATTACATGCTGTAATCAGAACAGGCAGTGAAATCGCACCTAATCCAGCCAATGAATTTTTAATTAATGCGCGTCTTGAGATTTTATTTTTCATTTTATTTATGAATTGGCGAGTTATTTTAACTTCGAACTTAAACCATATTTATGAAGTTAAAATTGCAATCAGATGACAATTTAATGTCCAAATATCTTAAACCATCGCCCCCAAAGTTATAATTTTTAACCTAATCAATGCAAGTTGATTGAAAAGAAAGCAAATAATACGATTTTCTCTTGCCAAGCTTAAAAGTGTCCTCTATTATTGCGCACATGCCCGAGTGGTGAAATCGGTAGACACAGGGGATTTAAAATCCCCCGCCCTCAAAGCGTGCCAGTTCGAGTCTGGCCTCGGGCACCATTCTTCTAATAGAGAATAATGGTGTAAATAAAAAACCCAGCGTAAGCTGGTTTTTTTATGCCTAACGTTTAGCCACAACAATAACAACACAAAAAAATAGAGAGCGATTTACCACTCTCTATTTGAAACAAGTTCTTCCATTTCGATATCTAAGAATCCCTCTTCCTGAACGACCATCATCATTGCCTCAGCAATATAGTCTGCTGCTGCATCATCAAGAGAAGAATCAAGATCTTCGAACTGAGGTTTCATCTCATTAATTTCCGCCACAATATCATTGGCGATTTGATAAATCTCAGCATCGGAATTCACCTTAGATACCTTTTTTGAGAATTTTTCAATGAGTTGCTGAATTTCAGCCACGAGAATATCAGGATAATATTCATCGTCGAACATCGGGAGAAGTACATCATTCAACATATTAAAGCTCAAGTAATAGCATTAACAAAAACCGAGCTTATATAACACAAGCTAGACATTAAACCAACAATAAAAACGAGGAGTAAATCTCACTTTTAATCAAAGTATAACTAAGCTAATATTTTCATTGATGATTTTAACCGTCTTAAATCTGCCTTTAATTTAACTAACACTATTCATTGCTGCCCAAATTTGAATAGCTTGCACCATTTCTTTTACATCATGTGCTCTGACCATACATGCTCCTTGCTGTATGCTTAACAGATGCCCCGTCACCGAACCCACTGCACGTTCATGGGCAGGTACACCACCTAAAGCTTCACCAATAAATCGCTTACGAGATAATGCAGAAAGCATTGGATAGCCCAACTCATTTAATTTATACAACTCTTTTAATAATTTCAGGTTTTGATGTGCATTTTTTGCAAATCCGAAACCCGGATCAATCATGATATTTTCAGGTTTAATTCCTGCATTTAATGCTGCATCTAATCGAGTTTGCAATTCTGAAATCACATCTAAAGTAATATCATCATATTGATCCAACTGGTTCATTGTGGTTGGCTCACCACGCATATGCATGATAATGACTGGAATATCTAATTCCGCAGCTGTTTCTAAAGCATGTGGCTTTGTTAATGCTCTGACATCATTCCAAATATGCGCTCCAGCTTTAACCGCCTTTTTAATCACTTCTGGTTGAGAAGTGTCGATTGAGATCACTACATTCAATTTTGACAACGCTTCAACGACCGGAACTACACGATCTACTTCATCTTGAACATCAACAGCAGATGCGCCAGGGCGAGTTGACTCACCACCTACATCAATAACACTCGCCCCTTCAGCAATCATTTGCTTTGCTCTCTCTAGTGCCGCCTCTACACTATTGTGTTTACCACCATCACTAAACGAATCTGGCGTTACATTTAACACACCCATTACATGAGGCTTTGACAAATCAAGTTCCAATGCACCACATTTAAGAATCTGATTAGGTAAAGAGATAAGTTGCATATTGATGTTCCTAGAAAATCTATTCACATGATATCAAGTAAAATTTAAACATGAGGGATAATTTCAACACAAAAAAAAAGAGCCTCATAAGAGGCTCCTTCATTTTAGCTTGCTGGTAAAGGTGGAGGCGTTGAAGGACCATCTGTAGGGGTTACATCTACAATTGGATTCTCAGCCACATATACCTTAGGTGGTTGAGGTTCACGACCTTCCATAATGTCACGGATTTGATCACGATCAATCGTTTCCCACTCAAGCAAAGCTTTTACCATCGCATGGGCAATATCTTTATTATTTTCTAAGATATCACGTGCAACTTTGTACTGCTCATCTAGGATACGGCGAATTTCACGATCAACTTCAAGTTGAGTCGTTTCAGAAATAGTACGACCACCTAGACTACCCATAAATGACTGTTGAGCATCTTCTTCATAAACCATGACACCCATCTTGTCAGACATACCGTACTTAGTCACCATTGCACGCGCCATTTTTGTTGCACGTTCAAAGTCGTTAGAAGCCCCAGTTGACATCTGATTAATGAAAATTTCTTCTGCAATACGACCACCAAACAGAATAGAAAGCTCATTCAACATTTTGTCTTTGTAATGACTGGTTTGATCAAACTCTGGAAGCTGCCAAGTTACACCTAATGCCCAACCACGTGGCATGATCGTGACTTTATGTACTGGGTCTGTGCCTGGAAGCATTTCAGCTACAATCGCATGACCTGCTTCATGATAAGCCGTTGCGCGACGCTCTTCTTCACGAAGAACCATTGATTTACGCTCTGGCCCCATATAAAGCTTATCTTTTGCATCTTCAAAGTCATGCATATCGACCGTATTTTTATTACGACGTGCAGCAAATAACGCAGCTTCATTGACCAAGTTTGCCAATTGCGCACCAGAGAACCCTGGAGTACCACGTGCCAATACTTTGACATCCACACCAGTCACTGAAGGTAATTTTTTCAAATGCACATTCAGGATTTGCTCACGACCTTTAATATCTGGAAGTCCAACCATTACTTGACGGTCGAAACGTCCCGGACGAAGTAAAGCTTTATCTAGCACGTCAGCACGGTTAGTCGCAGCAATAACGATGATACCTTCATTACCTTCGAAACCATCCATTTCTACCAACATCTGGTTCAAGGTTTGTTCGCGCTCATCATGACCACCGCCAGTACCTGAACCACGATGACGACCCACCGCATCAATCTCATCAATGAAAATGATACACGGCGCATGGCGTTTCGCTTGCTCAAACATATCACGTACACGTGATGCACCAACACCAACGAACATTTCTACGAAGTCTGAACCTGAGATACTAAAGAATGGAACCTTAGCCTCTCCAGCAATCGCTTTCGCAAGTAAAGTTTTACCTGTACCCGGTGGACCTACCATCAGGACACCGCGAGGAATGCTCGCACCAAGACGCTTAAACTTTGTTGGATCTTTCAAGAAATCCACAATTTCAACGACTTCTTGTTTCGCTTCGTCACAACCCGCAACATCAGTGAAAGTGACTTTGATTTGGTCTTCTGAAAGCATTTTTGCTTTTGACTTACCAAAACTCATCGGGCCGTTTTTACCACCAGCACCGCCACCCATGTTGCGCATAAAGAACATGAATAACAAAATGATTAAAAGTACTGGAAAGCTTGCGATCAAAAGCTGCATCAATAAACCTTGACGTTGCGGAGCAGTACCCTCAACAACGACATTATTTTTGATGAGATTCGGCATTAACTCAGGATCTTGAACCGCAGGACGAATACTCTCAAATGGAGAACCATTTACTTTTTCGCCACTAATTCGTTCACCGTCAATGGTAACTTGTTTAATTTGACCAGCATTAACCGCTGCAACAAATTCTGAATAGTTCAATGCAGCAGGCTTATCACGGTCACTAATGTTGCTGAAAATTAATATCAGCACACCAAGTATAACAAGCCATAAAACGGCATTCTTAAAGAGATCGCTCAAAGCTTTATTCCCATATCAATCTAATTTGATCATGCCCAAAATTGGGTGACCTTTAACAAAAAGCGAGTAAATCAATTTCGCAATAAAATATTCAAAAGGTACAAAATGCACATTTTTTAGCGACTTGGCAAGTCACTTTATTGCGAATTCTTTTTACGGCCCTGTCCAATTAAAAAAACTTCCTTCGAACGAGCACGCGAGGCAGCAGGCTTTGCAGTTTTTAATACTTCAAAACTGTCTACAACTTCCTTACGGAATTCGTCAAAACCAGTTCCTTGGAAAACTTTGACAACAAACTGTCCTTTCGGACCTAAAACTTTATTGGCAAAGTCTAATGCAAGTTCACACAAATAAATTTGTCGAGGTTGATCAACGGCCTTATTACCTGATGTATTGGGGGCCATATCTGAAATTACAACGTCTACAGTTCGTCCATTTAAAATATTTAACAATTTTTCGAAAACTTCCTCTTCTCGAAAGTCTCCTTGCAGGAACGTCACATCTGGAAGTGCATCCATTTCCAAAATATCTGATGCGATCACTAAACCTTTATCACCCACTAATTTTCCGGCGATTTGGGACCAACTACCAGGAGCAGCACCAAGGTCCACAACAGTCATACCAGGTTTAATGATTTTGTATTTCTCTTGGATTTCAAGCAATTTATATGCAGCACGCGCACGATAACCTTCCTTTTGTGCTTTTTTCACAAACGGGTCATCTAAATGCTCTCTCATCCACGCACGACTACTTTTGGATAACTTCTGATTGGTAATGCGTGTTGCCATAACTCTTTAAATACACGTAATCTTCTAACTTTTTATTGTACGTGAATTTTATCCCCCTTGCAGTATTCATCTGTATCTAATTCAAGATTATCGTTTATGTTTTTTTGATTTAAGTTGATCGATTATTTCTGAGAAACATAAGCGTTTGATCTCTTGATTTGCTATACTAAGTCGTTTTTAAAATTAGGTTATCTTTATGGCGGCTTTATCAATTCAGGAACGCAAACGTTTGCGTCAAATCGGACATGCACTTAACCCAGTGGTAATGTTAGGTGGTCAAGGTTTAACTGAAAATGTCATTGAAGAAACTCAACGTGCTTTAAATGATCATGAGTTAATTAAAGTAAAAATTGGCGGTAAAGATCGTGATGCTCGTGCAGCAGTCATTACTGAAATCGCCGAAGTCACTGGCGCAGAGGTTGTTCAAACCATTGGAAAGATTGCACTTTTATATAAGAAAGCGGCAAAACAAAATCCTAAACTTTCGAATCTTGTTCGCCACGCACATCTTTCTAATTAATTTGAGTTGCATTGAATGGCAAGTTACGAACTAAATTCTTTTGACCGTTACTTTGATATCTCCTTGGTTGGTGCAATTGAACAAGCGAGTCCATACACACTAAATGTGGGCTATTGGTTACGTGACCCAAATCAATACTTAGTTTATCCGGAAATTGTAGCTGGTCATCCACGACGAGATTTTCTTTGGGAAGAAACCTGCTTTGAAATTTTCATTGGGGTGAAAGATCAGGACTTTTATCGTGAAGTCAATCTCTCCCCTTCTCAAGCTTGGCAAGCGTATCAATTTGAAGAGTATCGTTACCCTGAAGATATGCCACCTCAAGCAGCTTATGACATAGAACTGAATTCACTCAAAAAAACGCACTATGGTTTAAATGTGAGCCTTGATCTAACGGAGTTTATGTTAAAACATAAATTGAAATGGCAGGATATTTTTATTGGCTTATCCGCTGTATTAAACACATCGCAAGCTAAACATTATTATGCGATGCAGCATAGTAGTCCTGAAGCTGACTTCCATAACAAGCGCGATTGGTTGCATCAGTTTTAAAAAAAATAGTGAGATTTAATCTCACTATTTTTTTACCCCAATATTTAAGTTCTATAGTTGTAGACTCTTCCGACCTCTTTTAGAGTTAAGTTTTATACAGCTGATCTCAACGTGTTATATCTAGTTATATTTGTAATTCCTGTTATTCATTTCTAATTTTCAAAATTGTCCTTAATCACTTGAACAGCCAAATCTGCTCTTAAATATTTCTTCACAAACACCGAAGTAGCGTCAAATCTCTTTAAATTCGATCTCGGTTTAATTTTTAAAACCCAGCATGCTAACTACCAATTTCATCTTTGAATAATTGAACCAACGCTTTTAACAAGCAATTCATTATTTACCTCTATTTTCCATATTTAATCAGTCCTTTCTAAAATACTGGTAAATTGACCTAATCAGTACTTTTTTCGAACTTTTAGGAAGCATTTGGAGCAACTTCAACATTTGTTCTAGTTAACAAATCAGCTTTTCAGAAGCTTTGTTATTCTGTTTCAGAAACTTAGCTTATTAATTGTAAGTCTACATAAATTTTGATAAATCGTGATAAAACTTAACTTTTGAATTATTAAACAATTCTTACATTCTTAGACTTTTGTCCAAAGTTTAAAAAGCAGACTTTTAAACAAATTACAAGGTATATATCTGACGAATTCAGGTTTATTTACGTGGACTTTATCAAGGTGTTTGCGTATAATGCCGTGTTAAGTTCAAGCGAGCAGATGTAAGGAGGGTGGGTTTTAAAGTAGCCTTCCTTTTTTTTCGTCTACTCGCTTTTTTACAGCCTAAATTTCAGGAGCTTTGGTTTGAGCACCCCAGCAATTTTAGCCCTTGCCGATGGTACGATCTTTAAAGGAACGTCAATCGGTGCATCGGGTAGTACGACTGGTGAAGTCGTTTTCAACACTGCCATGACTGGCTATCAAGAAATTTTGACTGACCCAAGTTATGCACAACAGCTTGTTACGCTTACCTATCCACACATTGGTAACACAGGTTGTAATGATGAAGACGCTGAGTCAGGTCGAATTCATAAAGTATGGGCAAACGGATTGATCATTCGTGACCTACCTTTATTGCACAGCAACTTCCGATCTACGCAATCTTTAGGCGAATACTTAAAATCTCACAATGTTGTCGCTATCGCTGACATTGATACACGTAAACTGACACGTATTTTACGTGCTAAAGGTGCACAAAACGGTTGTATCTTAGCTGGTGAAAATATTACAGAAGAAGAAGCTTTAGAAAAAGCTCGTGCATTCGGCGGTCTGAATGGTTTAGACCTTGCGAAAGAATGCTGTGATCCAAACGGTTTCGAATGGACTGAAGGTTCTTGGAAATTAGGTCAAGGTTTCTCCCAACCAGAAGCAAAATTTCATGTTGTCGCATATGATTACGGTGTCAAAACCAACATCTTACGTATGCTCGCAGACCGCGGTTGTAAATTAACTGTTGTACCTGCACAAACTCCTGCTGAAAAAGTTCTTGCTCTAAATCCAGATGGCGTATTCTTATCGAATGGTCCTGGCGATCCTGCAGCATGTGACTATGCAATTGAAGCTGTAAAAACAATTGTTGAAGATGCTCGTAACGTACCTGTATTTGGTATTTGCTTGGGTCACCAAATTCTTGCTCTCGCTTCTGGCGCTAAAACGGTGAAAATGCCTCATGGTCACCATGGTGCGAACCATCCTGTACAAAACATCGAAGATGGTACAGTGATGATTACTTCTCAAAACCATGGCTTCGCAGTGGATGCAGAAACATTACCTGCAAACCTTAAAGCGACGCACAAATCATTGTTCGATCAAACTCTTCAAGGGATTCATCGTACAGATAAGCCTGCGTTTAGTTTCCAAGGTCACCCAGAAGCAAGCCCAGGTCCACATGACTGCGCACCATTGTTCGATCATTTCATCGAACTTATTGAAGCATCTAAGAAGTAATTGAGGAGCAAATAATGCCAAAGCGTACGGATATTAAAAGCATCTTAATTATTGGTGCTGGTCCAATTGTTATCGGTCAGGCGTGTGAGTTTGACTACTCAGGTGCACAAGCATGTAAAGCATTACGTGAAGAAGGTTACCGTGTAATTCTGGTAAACTCTAACCCTGCAACGATCATGACTGACCCTGCAATGGCAGATGCAACGTATATCGAGCCAATCACTTGGCAAACAGTTGCAGCGATCATTGAGAAAGAACGCCCAGACGCAGTTCTTCCAACAATGGGTGGTCAGACTGCATTGAACTGTGCCCTTGCCCTTGATGAGCATGGCATTTTAGAAAAATTCAATGTTGAATTGATTGGTGCAACGAAAGAAGCGATCGAAAAAGCGGAAGACCGTAAACTTTTCGACCAAGCAATGCGTAAAATTGGTCTTGAATGTCCAAAAGCAGCAATCGCTGAATCAATGGAAGAAGCTTTAGAAATTCAAGCACGTTTCGGCTTCCCAGTGATTATCCGTCCATCATTTACCATGGGTGGTTCAGGCGGTGGTATCGCATACAACAAAGAAGAATTCCTTGAAATCTGTGAACGCGGTTTCGATCTTTCTCCAACTAAACAATTATTGATCGATGAATCTTTAATTGGTTGGAAAGAATATGAGATGGAAGTTGTTCGTGACAAAAACGACAACTGTATCATCGTATGTTCGATTGAAAACTTTGACCCAATGGGCGTACACACAGGTGACTCAATCACTGTTGCACCTGCACAAACATTAACAGATAAAGAATATCAGTTAATGCGTAATGCATCTTTAGCAGTGTTACGTGAGATTGGTGTAGAAACAGGTGGTTCTAACGTACAGTTTGGTATTTGTCCAAATACTGGCCGTATGGTTGTGATCGAGATGAACCCACGTGTATCTCGTTCTTCTGCATTGGCTTCAAAAGCAACTGGTTTCCCTATTGCGAAAATCGCTGCGAAATTAGCGGTTGGTTATACCCTTGATGAGCTTAAAAACGACATCACTGGCGGTACAACTCCAGCATCTTTCGAACCTGCGATTGACTACGTTGTAACTAAAGTTCCACGTTTCAACTTTGAGAAATTCCCACAAGCTGACGCAACTTTAACCACACAGATGAAATCTGTTGGTGAAGTGATGGCGATTGGTCGTAACTTCCAAGAGTCCATGAACAAAGCACTTCGTGGTCTTGAAGTGGGTGCAACTGGCTTTGATGAAAAAATCGAAGTGGGTGCTGAAGGCGCGCGTGAGAAAATCTTACAAGAACTTCGTGTTCCGGGTCCTGAGCGTATTTGGTATGTTGCTGATGCTTTCCGTCACGGCTTTACATTAGAAGATGTATTCCAAGCTACTAAGATCGACAAATGGTTCTTGATCCAAATCGAAGACATCATCAAAACAGAAAACCAAATCAAAACTTTAGGTTTTGGCGATCTAAATGCGGACAACATCCGTTCATTTAAACGTAAAGGTTTATCTGACCTTCGTATTGCGAACTTGATGGGTATTTCACAAAAACAATTCCGTAAACATCGTTGGAACTTGGGCGTAACCCCAGTTTACAAACGTGTAGATACTTGTGCTGCTGAATTTGAATCAGACACAGCGTATATGTATTCAACTTACGATGACGAATGTGAATCAAACCCGTCTAGCAAAGACAAGATCATGGTGATTGGTGGTGGTCCTAACCGTATTGGTCAAGGTATCGAATTCGATTACTGCTGTGTACACGCGGCGCTTGCAATGCGTGAAGACGGTTATGAAACAATCATGGTGAACTGTAACCCAGAAACGGTTTCTACTGACTATGACACATCTGATCGCCTGTACTTCGAACCAATTACACTTGAAGATGTGTTAGAAATCGTACGTATTGAGAAGCCAAAAGGCATCATCGTACAGTACGGTGGTCAAACACCACTTAAATTGGCTCGTGCTTTAGAAGAAGCTGGTGCACCAATTATTGGTACATCTCCTGATGCGATTGACCGTGCAGAAGACCGTGAACGTTTCCAACAAATGATTCAACGTCTGCAACTTCGTCAACCAAACAACAGCATTGTAAAATCTGCTGAAGAAGGTATGGCTGAAGCAGCAAAAGTTGGCTATCCACTTGTAGTACGTCCATCTTATGTACTTGGTGGTCGTGCAATGGAAATCGTATATAACGACGAAGAATTACGTCGCTATTTACGTGATGCTGTTCAAGCTTCTAACGATGCCCCTGTTCTTCTTGACCGCTTCCTAGACGACGCGATCGAAGTTGACGTAGACTGCGTATCTGACGGTAAAGACGTGGTGATTGGCGGTATCATGCAGCACATCGAACAAGCAGGTATCCACTCAGGTGACTCTGCATGTTCGATCCCTCCTTACTCTCTTTCTAAAGAGATTCAGGACGAAATGCGCCGTCAAACTATCGCGATGGCGAAAGAGCTTGGTGTTGTTGGTTTAATGAACGTACAGTTTGCTGTTAAAGGCGAAGACGTTTACATTTTAGAAGTGAACCCACGTGCATCACGTACAGTTCCATTTGTATCTAAGTGTATCGGTGAGTCTTTAGCGAAAGTCGCTGCACGTTGTATGGCGGGTCAATCTTTAGAATCTCAAGGATTCACTACAGAGATTATCCCTGAGCACTTCTCTGTTAAAGAAGCAGTGTTCCCATTCAACAAGTTCCCTGGTGTTGATCCAATCCTTGGGCCTGAGATGAAATCTACAGGTGAAGTAATGGGTGTTGGTAAAACATTTGGTGAAGCGTTCTATAAAGCTGTATTAGGTGCAAATGAGCGTTTACCAGGTCTTCCAACGGAAGGTGAAGTTAAACATGCGTTCATCTCTGTACGTGATTCTGATAAACCGCGTGCAGCTGGTATTGCAAAACAACTTGCTGACTTTGGCTTCAAAATACTTGCTACTGGTGGCACTTACGATGTCATCAAAGCGGCTGGTATTGAATGTGAACGTGTAAATAAAGTGACTGAAGGTCGTCCAAATATTGTGGACCGCTTGAAAAATGGCGAAATACACCTCATTATCAATACAACAGAAGGTAAACAAGCTCAGCAGGATTCGTTCTCAATCCGCCGTTCTGCACTTCAAGGTAAGGTCTATCATACGACTACCCTTAATGGTGCAGATGCAGTTTGCCAAGCTTTAGCAATCAAATTGCCAATGGATGTATATCGTTTGCAAGACTTACAAACAGTAGGTTAATACACTACCAAGAAGTCCCGCCACCTCTTGGTGGCGGGCTTTTTTTCATTTATAGACTTAGTATTTTTCATACTTACTTTTTTGAGGGACAACTATGCAACGTTATCCTATGACACCTCAAGGCAAAGAAGCGCTTGAGAAAGAATTACACCAACTTAAAACTGTAGATCGTCCTCGTATTACAGCAGCGATTGCTGAAGCACGTGAACACGGAGATCTTAAAGAAAACGCGGAATACCACGCTGCACGTGAGCAACAAGGTTTCTGTGAAGGCCGTATCCAAGATATCGAAGGAAAATTGGGTGCTGCACAAGTGATTGACGTTAAAGAACTTGAGCAAAATGGACGCGTTGTTTTTGGCGTGACAGTTACAATTGAAAATTTGGATACTGAAGAACGTAAGACGTATCAAATTGTTGGTGACGACGAAGCAGATTTTAAAATTAACAAAATATCTGTGAATTCCCCTATCGCGCGTGGTCTTTTGGGTAAAAATGAAGGCGATGAAGTTAAAATTACGACACCTCAAGGTGAAGTTGAATACGAAATTGTGAGCGTAGAATATCTTTAATTCTTGAGATTTTAGGCTATAAACCCCTCTGATGAGGGGTTTTTTATTTTCATTTTAATTGATTCATTGTTTTTGCTAGATGCACTTTTCCAGCTTCATGAAGCTTCGTAATAACATTACGAAAATCTTTTTCCTCTCTATTTTGACTTAGTTTTGATTTAGCAATGACTCTTTCAATTTTAATTTCAAATACAACAAAATGGTTGAGCATTTCCATCAAGAAATCTTTTGGTGCATCTGCCATTTTCCAAGCATTTTTACCATTCGTGATACGTTCATGTTGTTGGGTGAGTTGACCTAATACTGCAAGTTTAGTTTTCTGATCATGATAAAACTGAATTTCACCATTAATGTGTACGACTTGATAATTCCAAGTAGGTACTTTTTTGTGATCTTCAAATTTTGAAGGATAATAATTCGGTGAAATATAAGCATCCTCTGCTTTAAAGATGCATAGTATTTGATTATTCAAAATCGAATGATTGAATAGTGTATTCTGCAATGAAACATGTCCTCTCAATGTTTGTTCATCTACTAATATGAGCGGGATATGTTCAGCAATTAACCCTGTTTGGGTCTGTGCGACCAAAGATGCAAGAGGATACTCCTTTATTATTCTATATATTTCTTCAGGTCTATCTTCTCTAAATTCTGTTTCAACAAACATAGCTTTTCCATTCTTCTAATGCTCAATGAATATAAAAGTTTTTATTCAGGATGTAAGTTTTAATTGGTATATAATGCCCTAAAATATTCTCCTTTTATTTCACCATGTCTGAAAAGCTGATCAACTCCCCTATCAATCACTGGTGCGAATTCGAATTTATCTCTAAAACAGTCAAAAATCCGAATATTCATATTAAAGGCAATTACAGTTATTACTCAGCCTATTGGGATCAAGGTTTTGAGCGTTGTGTAGTGCGTTATCTACATGACAAACCTTCGACACCAGAAAAACCCATCGATCAGCTTTATATTGGCAATTTTGTCTGTTTTGGCGCTGAGTGTGTCATCATGATGGGTGGAAATCAGTTACACCGTACCGACTGGATTTCAGCATTTCCTTTTGATACGCGTAGTTTTGTGCCTGCTGGCGATACTGTCATTGGTGATGGTTGTTGGATTGGTAGTCGTGCCATGATTATGCAAGGGGTAAAACTTGGTGAAGGCGCAGTGGTGGCAACTGGTGCTGTCGTCACCAAAGACGTGCCACCTTATGCTGTCGTAGGTGGTGTACCTGCGAAAATTATTAAATATCGCTTTTCTGAACAAGATATTAAAAAACTGCTTTCTCTAAAACTTTATGATTTAGACGAAAAGCAGTTTTTAAAAATGCGTGAACAGTTGCAGACCGATAATATTGAAAATTTAGTGAAGTACATTACATCATCTACGTAAAATTATATTAAGATTGTAGTGCTTCTTCTCTTGCAACCAAATTAATTTCTTCATGTAAATAAATATTGTCATCATCATGGAAAGTAATTGGGTTGACAGTACACTTAATGTATTCATCGTAAGATTTACCATATATATCTTGGTATTGAACTTTGAACATCCTTACCAAATTGTGTTTTCCCTCACTTAATTCTTGCGCGAACTTACCATCAACTTCAAAAACTATAATAAAGTTTTCTGAATTCTCAAGTTTATACTGTTTTCTTTGAATATAGGGTTGTCCTTTACGAGATCTAATTATCAAATTTCTTGCCCTATCACCAAAGTTCTTAATTGTTAAAGTAAACTCGATTCTTCTTTCCTCATAAATATCAATGACATTATCATCTACATCAAATATAGGCTCATCAATTAAATAATTCTTCGTCACTTTAAAAGCATATTCAAAATAAGGTTGCACTTGAAAATGCTTTTGCTGAAGTTCTTCTTCGTACACCTTAGTCAAACGTGACTGCTGCTCTACAGAAGCCTGCATTTCTTTTACTTGCAATTCCAATGCTTGAGTCGTTTTTCCTAACTCAGTTGCTTGAAGTTTTAAAGCTTCTGAATTTTGCTTAAGGCCTTTGCCCTGTTGATAAAAACCTCTAACCAACCAAAAAAATGCTAATGGAGCAAAAGCTCCCGCAATAAAATCACCAAATTCATTTAAATCTTTAGGTATTACACCGTTGTGAATTTTTAAATAGATAAAAATTAACCAACCAAAAGTTATCGCCCATGATAAACAACTTCCAATATTTACTTTAATCCATTCAAAAAACTTCTTATTCATTAAATATAGAATTCAGTTGCTTATTTTCCAAATATCTTATCATTATCACTCTTAAAGACATAAAAAAACCCACTCAAACGGAGTGGGTTTTCAAAATATAGTCGCTAAAGTAAGGCTAATACTTTTTTTAATTCTAAATATCAACTCTAGAGTTTATAGAGATCTGAAACACCCATAATTACATCTCTACTCATTACAATACTTTCAAATTGATCTTTTTATGATTCAGTTAATCAAATTTCATTCTTCATAGTTCGTTACTATCTTATATCTCTAAAATTTAAGATAATAAATCAAAAACAATAACTTAATATAAAAAACCATAGTTTTACACTTGGTTTTATTTTGAACAATTAAGGTCTATGATGAACTTATACACTTTTAATTAAAACGGTTAAAAAAGGAGAACAACATGAGTTATCAACATATCCTCGTTCCAGTGGATGGTTCAGAAGTAGCACTCAACGTCGTTCAGCATGCTGTTGATTTGGCTAAAGCATTTAACAGCAACATTACTGTTGTTCAAGTGATGACACTCGATCCCTATATCGCAGCAGAATATCTCTCAGATGGGCAGTCAAATCTTTTAATTGAACGAGCACGAAAATTTATTGAAGATAACCTAGCTCAAGCTAAAGCAAAGTTTAATGAATATGGAGTAGACGTAGAGACTAAAATACTCGAAGGAGAAAGTATTCACCGCACAATAATGAAGTCAATTGATGAGCTTAATATTGATCTGATTGTTATCAGCTCGCACGGTCGCTCAGGATTCAAGAAATTAATTATGGGCAGTGTCGCACAAAGCCTCATCACTGAAGTCAATGTACCTGTTTTTGTCGTAAAGCAATAATAACTGATAGCTCCGTATACCATCATACGGAGCTACTCGAACCATCCAAAAACTTTAAAATCTATTTTGCCATTGTTAAACACAATACCCTCTTTAAGCAATCTAGCTTGCTGGCAATTAAAACCTTGATCATCCAAACGCAGATGACTAATTTTACCTTGCACATTAATGACACGATGCCAAGGCAAGTCGCTACTCACATCTAATTGATTCAAAACACGACCAACCAAACGGGCATGTTTAGGCAGTCCTGACATCGCAGCAATTTGACCATAACTGGCTACTTTCCCATAAGGAATTTGTGATACTGTGGCCAAGATCAACTGTGCCATTTCCGCTGATACTGATCGATTCATCAATAATTGACCTATAGTTTATCGGATGATTGATTTGAGCAAATGCATTTCATAACAGACTCACTTAATCTAAATTTGCACAATAACAATACACAGAGAAATACAATGAAAAGGATATTTTCACACTTACTTGCTGCTTCAATTGCAGTCGGTACAATCTCTATTACATCGACAACTCAAGCCGCGCCAAGCAGTATAAATATACAAAATATTTTACAACAAGAACGTGCTTGGGCTGGACTGAATACCAAGCGCATTAAAGTCTCCGACATCGATTGGGCTTACAGTGAAGGTGGAACCAAAGGCAAACCAGTACTTATGCTTGTTCATGGTCTTGCAGGCAGTCGGGATAATTGGAACCGAGTCGCTCGCTATCTGACACCACATTATCACGTCATTATCCCTGATTTACCTGGACAAGGTGATAGTAAAGTAGCTGCAGATTTTGATTATTCAATTCCAAATCTAACCGAAAAATTACGTCGCTTTGCGGAAGCCATTCATGTTGATCAAAATCTAAATGTTGCCGGTCACTCTATGGGCGGTGCTGTAGCATTACTTTATGCTGCGCAGTATCCAATCGATACTAAATCATTACTACTCATTAACAGTGCAGGTGTATTTAAATCTGCCAATACGCCTTACTTAAAAGACCCAAACTTACTCAAAAATTTTATCGTTTCTAAACCTGGAGATTTTGATCGATTATTTAAAATTGCTACGCAGCAACCTCCATTTATACCGAACGAACTGAAAGTCGAACAAGAAAAGCTCATGATATCCAATGTTACGAATAACACGAAACTCGTTGAGCAACTTATTCTCATGTCCAAATCATTTACACCTGAAACATTTGCGCTAGCTGCTCGTTCAATCGATCAACCAACACTCATCATTTGGGGAGATCGTGATCAAATTATTAATGTAGAAGCTGCAGCTGAACTGAAAGGATTACTGAAAAATGCTCAAGAGCCTATCATCTTAAAAGGTGTAGGTCATACACCAATATTGGAACAAGAACAAATCCTCGTACAACATTATTTAAATTTTCTTAATCTACTCAAATAAGTTATAGACAATGAATGGGACATTTTAAATGTCCCATTTTTTTTATTCTTGAATAAAAAAAGAGGAACCGAAGTTCCTCTTTTTCACATTAGTCTATTAGAACAACAAGTGGTTTTTGTTCAACAAGTCTTGAAGTGAAACATCAGTATTGTTGAAAGTAATTAGGTCAACCTTGTTATAAGTTGTACCTGCGCCATCACGATCAATACTTAACTTCGTATTGTTTCCGTCTTTCTCGACAAAGATGAATTTATCAATGTTTTGAGCAGTTGCACTATCAGATAACAACTCAGAAACATCAATCTTCACACTGCTGCCTAATTGGAAGTCATTGATTGTGTCAACGCCGTTACCACCGTTATGGCTGTTGTCATTTAACACATTAAAGATCAACTTATCCAAACCTTTAGCAGAAACTGTTTCATTCAAGTAAGTAGAATTAAACTTACCTGCTGTTTCATTCGCCAATGCATCAGCATCATTCGCGTTTGCTTCTGGTGTGAATTTGCTCCAAGCCAATGGTGAACCTGATTTAGAATCAATTTGAAGTACTAATTGAGCTGTATCAGACTTACCAGTTACAGGATCAGTAATCGTGTATTTAAATACATCCGTTTTACCAATCGCGTTAAGGTTTGCATTTGGCTTATAAGCATATGTACCGTTTGCATCAATAGTTAATGTACCAAACTCGCCTTTAATTGTTGTTGCACCATTAATCGCAACACCATTTACAGCTTTCACAACAGCACCGGCAACTACAAGATCTTTACCATGTACAGCATCAAGATCAGTAATGACATTACCCTTCGCTTCAGTGATTGACTTCACAACAGGCGTTGTACTTGTATTAGTTTCTTTAATTACTAAATTAGTCTGTACATAACCTGGTAAAGAAGCAAGGTTACCATTACTCATTTCTATGCAATATTTACCTGCAGGTAAATCTTCTAAATTGATATGAGCAACTTCTCCAAATAAGCCGATGAAATCAAATAATCCTGCAGATTTATTATTGGCAATTGGTACCCACTTACCAGAACTATTTTGCTGGTAAAGAACAATTGATACTGAGTCTAATAATGTTCCCCATGATGCTGATTTTACTTGAAGCTGCACATCTGCAGTTTTGTTTGCACCAATTGTAAACTCTGTAGCACCACTTGTTTTACCAATCGCAAAACCGGCGAAGCCAATCAACCAATTATAAGAAATTGCATCTTTAATGAATTTCTCTGTAACAGGATACTCGTATTCAATACCAGCTTTAGCAACATTATCAATGGCATCCAACAGAATGTTTGGAGCAGTCACTTGACGTGGTGCAGATTCACCCGCTACATCAGAAGCGGTCACAGATACATTTTGTCCATCATTCAAACTTGGTATCAACTTAATTGAGTAGTTTCCATTGCTATCCGCAGTGGTTGTACCAATCACGTTGTTGTTTGCATCTTTTACTTTAACAGTTGATAAAGCTTGTGCAGTACCTGTTACTAATGAACCATCTGCATTAAATGTTGCCGTTGGAGCATCTGGAGGAGTTACATCCAAATCGAAGCCGATGCTTGATGAAGGACCGATATTTCCAGCTTCATCAATCGCTTTAGCTTCAACGATAATTGTACCTTCTGGTAAATTATTGTTGATTGGATATGTCCAATTACCATTTTGATCAGCAGGAACAAGTGCAGAATCAATAATTCGACCTGTAGAGTCCTTAATCACTAATTCGACAGTAGTATTCGCTTCAGCTTTACCTGTTAATACTGGTTTCAAGTCACTTGGATCTGTAATTGGATTAATAATCACAGCATCAGGAGCTTGAGTATCAACTGTTAATTGCTGAGTTTCAGTTTTTTTGTTCTTAGCTAAATCAGTAGATGTTACTTCAACTGTGTAATTTCCATCCGCTAAATCTCTTGGCGGTGTAAATGTCCAATTGCCTGAGCTATCTACAGAAGCTGGTGCATCTACAACAGTATTTCCATTCTTATCTTTAATCACGACTTGAACTTTAGAATATTGTTCAGTTGAACCAGAAATTGCTGGAGTAGTATCGTTTGTAGGATATAACTCTTCAACTGACAAATCAGGTGAAAGTGTATCTACACCAAATTTTAAAGAAACTGTACGGCTAGTATTACCAGCAGCATCACGTGCAGTGGCTACAAGTGTATATATACCATCTGCTAAAGGTTCTGCTGGTTTATAACTCCAACGGCCTGCAGACAACACTGCTAAACCACTAGATACCACAGCACCGTTAGCATCTTTTATCTCTACAGCTACCTCTTTAGGATTTACTGTATTACCACTAATCGTACGTTGTGGATCATTAGTATAATTAATACTTGGATCAACCGCCGTTACTTGAGATGCTGTTACTACTGGTTCAGCTACAAATAGTGAGCGTGCAGCGAAAGCAGAGAATGCAGCAATTTGAGGCTCAGCAACTAATGATACAGCCTGTACAGATGCAGCTTCACTCACGTCCCATGCTGCTTCTTCATCATCCCAAGGATCGATATCTAACCAAGGATCATTATCATCTTCCCACGGATCAATATCGATATCTGGTGGTGTCAAGTCGATTACAAAATCTTGTTCAGTTGGATTACCTACGTTTCCAGCTTCATCCTTAGGAGTAGCTTCGATTTTGTAGTCACCTTCTTCCAACTCAGCTTCTGGCTTATACGACCATTTACCATCTTCTCCAACTTCAACAGTTGCCTTCTCTTCGAAGCCATCTGGACCAGTGATCACGATATCCACTAGCGAACCTTTCTCACCTGTTCCTGTAATTTCCGGTTGAGGATCATTCGATTCGAAATCATCACCACCAATTGGATCAATAGTAATGTCAGAAGGAGGTGTTGTATCAACTTCTAACTGTTCTTTAGAAGTATCACCTTTGTTACCCGCCTTATCAGTCGGAGTTACTTCTATATCGTAATGACCTTCTGGTAATTCTTCAGTCGGTGTATACGTCCAGTTACCTTCTGGATCAACTTCTGCTTTACCTTCAGAGACAATTTCACCGTCTTTGTCTTTGATCACAACATCAACTATCGCTCCCGGTTCTGTTTTACCAGTAATTTCAGGAGTGGTATCGTTTGTTGGCTTAAGCTCATCGATGGTTAATTCAGGCGCTACTGTGTCAACCTCGAAGCTCTCTGGCTGAGATTCACCTGTGTTACCTGCTTTATCTG